>JAQGIW010000100.1 GCA_028290905.1 Caulobacteraceae bacterium
AATCAGATCGGCGCCCTAGTCTTGTGATTGACGTGCGTTACATCCGAAAACCGGTTCCCACTATTCGGAACGCACTCCAGTTGACCGGAGCCCGACCATGACCGAGTCGTTCCAGCCGAGAAAGATCGCGCACATCACCGATCTGATCGCGGACTATCCCCTGGCCTGGGTGGTGTCCCAGGGACCCGCGGGGCATGCGGCCTCTCCGCTGCCGTTGCTGGCGGAAACAGCGGTCGACGGGACCGTGATCTCCCTTTTCGGGCATTTCGCGCGGTCCAACCCCCAGGTCGACATCGTGGCGCACCAGCCCGAGGCGATGATCCTGTTCCAGGGACCGCAGGGCTACATCCCGCCTCGACTGGTTTCGAGGCCGGGCTGGGCCCCGACCTGGAACTACGCCGTCGTTCGGTTCGACGTGGAGATCGCCCTCCTCCCGGACGAGAACGGCGCCGCCCTGGCGAGGCTCGCAGCCCACCTGGAACGCGATCAGCCCACGCCCTGGCGGCCGGAGATGATGGGCTCGCGATACGCCGAGCTGGAGCCCCGCATCGTCGCCTTTCGGGCGACCGTGCGCGCCACCCACGCCCGCTTCAAGCTGGGCCAGGACGAGACGCCCGACACCTTCGAGGAAATCGTCGACGGCCTGGGCGATAGGCCCCTCGCTCATTGGATGAAGATGACGGCGCAGGATGCGCCTTAGGGGATGAAGAAGACGGCGCAGGATGCGCCTTAGGGGATGAAGAAGACAGCGCAGGATGGGCCTTAGGCCGGAAAACGACGATCATCGGCCCGGCGTCGCGACCCTGCCCGCCCGATCTGGAACTAAAACTGGAGAGCCTGCCAGGGGCATGGCGCGCACTGAACCTCCAGGGGGCCGATGACGCAAACGACCGGAAGATTCTTCGTCCGCAAGACCCTGTCGGACGTGCGCCTGGATGAGGGCATGGGCCTGAAGCGCGCGCTGGGGCCCTGGCAGCTCACCCTTCTGGGCATCGGCTGCATCATCGGCGCCGGCGTCTATGTGATGACCGGAGTCGCGGCGGCGAACTACGCCGGACCCGCCGTGGTGCTGTCGTTCGCGCTCGCGGCCCTCTCCGTCGTGTCGACGGCCCTCTGCTATGCGGAGCTCGCGTCGTCGCTGCCCGTTTCCGGCGCCTCCTACACCTATGCCTATGCGGCCCTCGGCGAGCTGGCCGCGTGGGGCCTGGGGTGGATGCTCTCCCTCGAACTGGGCCTGGCGGGCGCGGCGCTGGCGGTCGGCGCGGCAGGCTATCTGCTCAGCCTGCTGCAGGACTTCGGCGTCGTGGTCCCGGCCGCCCTGTCGACCTCGTTCGTGCAGGCGATTCCAGGGGCGCACGGTGTGCGGTTCGCGCTCGGCGGCGGGATCAACCTCGTCGCGGTGGGGGCGGTAGCGATCTTCGCCGCGGTCCTGATCCGGGGCGTGTCCCACTCGGCGCGGCTGAACGCCGCGATGGTGGCGATCAAGATCGGCGTGCTCGTCGTGTTCGTGGCCTTCGGCGCGAGCCATGTGCACGCCGCCAACTGGCGCCCGTTCATACCGCCCAATCTCGGAGGCTTCACCTATGGGTGGCCGGGCGTCCTGCGCGGCGCCTCGATCCTGTTCTTCGCCTACCTCGGCTTCGAGGCCGTGGCCACGGCGGCGCTCGAGGCGCGCAACCCGCAGCGAGACATCGCCATCGGGATCCTGGCGTCACTGACCGTGGCGACCGTGCTGTACATCGCGGTCGCCCTGACGCTGACCGGCCTCGTGCCCTATCGGAGCCTGGGCGTCGCCGATCCGGTCGCGGTGGCCGTACAGGCGATCGGCTGGCCGGCGCTGACCATCGTGATCAAGCTGGGCGGCCTTGTCGGACTGTGCTCGGTCCTGATGGTCAACACCTACGCCCATTCGCGCGTCTGCCTCGCCATGTCGGCCGACGGGCTGCTCCCCAGTTTCTTTTGCCGCATCCATCCCCGGTTCCGCACGCCGCATCTCGGCACCCTGGCGGTGGCCGGCGTCGCCGCGCTGGCCGCCGCGCTGCTGCCGATCGCGATCCTGGGCGACCTCGTCAGCCTCGGCACAGGCGTCGTGTTCCTCACCGTCGCCGTGAGCACGATCTGGCTGCGCTCGACCCAGCCCGAACTGCCGCGCCCGTTCCGCGTTCCCGGCGGCGGCGTGTGGATCAAAGGACTGTGGATCGGCCTCACCCCCGTTGTTTCGATCATCCTGACCATCGCCATGGTTGGGCCGGTCCTGGCCGACATGATCTACAAGGCGTCGAGAGGCGATGTCATTCCGGCCACGATTCTCGTCACCTACATCCTGGCCGGAGTCGCCTTCTACGCTCTCTACGGCATGCCCCGCTCGAAACTCGGACAGGTCTGGCGGGATGGGCTGGTGCGCCCGGCGCTATGATGGGGCCTTTCCCGGCCCGCGCGCGACGAAATTAGACCCGCGCCCGAAACGTCCGCGACGGGGAACTTGCTATCCATTCGGACAAACGTGTCGCAATCCGATTCGGATTGAAAAACATGGAGGGGTCTTCTTGAGTCGCTCGCACGAGTTCACACTCCCGCGCCGTCACCGCGCGATGACCAGTCTGCTCGTCCTGGCCGCCGTACTCGCGGCCACTGCCGCCGCTGCCCAGGCGACCAGCGAGTCGGACGAGGGCGCCACGCCGGAGACGTCCAGGACGCAGGTGGGCGAAATCGTCGTCACCGCCAAGAACTTCGTTCCCACTGGCGCCGTGACCGCCACCAAGACCAGCATCCCGCTCATCGAGACGCCCCAATCGATCTCGGTGATCACCCGCGACCAGATCGATCTGCTCAACTTCATCGACGTCCAGCAAGCCGTCCGCTACACTGCCGGCGTGTTCGGCGAGAACTACGGGCCGGACCCGCGGTACGATTTCATCACTGTGCGCGGCTTCACACCCAAACAATATATCGACGGCCTGGCGACGCCGATCACCACCACGATATTTTCAACGGGTGTCGATCTTTACGCCTTCCAATCTCTCGACATTCTCAAGGGCCCGTCGTCCGTTCTCTATGGCAATGCGCCGCCCGGGGGCATCTTCAACGAGGTCAGCCGGCGCGCGTCCGACCACCTGAACGGCGAGATCGAGGCCAAGTACGGTTCGGACAACTTCGCCGAGATCGCCGGCACGGTGGCCGGTCCCATCACCCCTTGGGTGGACGGCCGGTTGACGGTGCTCTACCGCGACAGCGACAACGAAGTGAAGTACGTGCACGCCAAGCGCCTGCTCGTCGCCCCGACGGTCACCATCAAGTTCGACGAGCATACCCGGCTGACGCCGCTGCTCTACTATCAATACGACCGGGTGAACGGCGGCCAGGGCGGCTTCTTGCCCGTCTATGGCACCCTGCTCCCCAACCCCAACGGAAGGCTGCCGAGGTCGACCAACCTGGACAGTCCGGCCGACTTCTACGAACGCGACCAGTATGCCGTAGGATATGAATTCACGCACGACTTCAACCCGTGGCTAAAATACACCTCGAACCTCAAGTACAGCCACTATAGCGAACGCACCCCGGTCGGAATATACGACAGCGGCGGGCTGGTGAACACCACCGATCCGACGATGCCCAGCTATTTCCGGGATATCCTGCAGTCCAACTTCACCTATGCCGAACGGGTTGCGAGCATCGCGACGGACAACCGGTTCGACGTGACCGCGGACACGGGGCCCCTGCGCCACAAGGTCCTGGTCGGCGTGGACTATCGTCAGGTCCGCAACGATGCCGATTACGGCTTCGCGTATGGCACGGCGACGATCGACGCCTATGCGCCGACCTATCCCGCGCTGGCGACGCCCCGCTTCGGCTATCCGACGCGATACAATCATCAGACCATCGACCAGACCGGCGTCTACTTCCAGGATCAGATCAAGTTCGGTCAATTCTACCTGATGGGCGGCGGCCGGTACGACTGGGTCGACAGCCGCTACCTCTCGCCGTTCACCCCGGTGGCCACGCCGACGACCACGAGCAGCCAGAGCGAAAGCCAGTTCACCTATCGGGTCGGGCTGACCTACATCACCAGCGGCGGCATCGCCCCCTACATCAGCTATGCCACGTCCTTCGAGCCCCAGATCGGGCAGGACAGCGTGACGATGCAGCCCTACAAACCCAGCACGGGGGATCAGGTGGAGGGCGGCGTCAAATACGACGCCAGGGGCCTGCCTTCCGACATCAAACTGTTCGTCACCGCCGCGGCCTTCGACATCCACCAGACCAATATCGTCAGCACCTTGCCCAGCGTGTCGCCCGTGTTCGGCACCGCCTCCGGCGAGGTGGAAGTCTATGGCGGCGAGCTGGAGGTCGTGGGCCGGATCCATGAGCAGCTCACCATCAACGCCTCCTATACCTACAATCACTCGAAGGTGCTGAAGAGCAACACAGCCGCTGAAATCGGCCAGCCCCTGCCGACAACGCCGGAGAACAAGTTCTCGCTGTTCGTGGACTATACCCTGCGCAAGGGCATGCTCGCCGGCCTGGGGTACGGCGCGGGCGTCCGCTATACGGACGGCAGCGCGGGGAGCCTGCCCGGACCGTTCAACCCGGTGGTCTACTACGGCCAATCCTCGACCCTTTTCGACGCCATCCTCCACTACGACATGCCGGGCTGGCGGTTCGCGGTTAACGCTTCCAATCTCCTCGACAAGACGTACGTCGCGCGCTGCTCGGGCGCGAACGCGTGCTTTTACGGCGCGGGCAGACAGGTCATAGGCACCATCACGAAGAAGTTCTAGTGTGCTGGATTTGAAGTTCGCCAGTGTGTGGGGTCAGGCTGGGTGCGAACTTCAAATCCAAAAAGAACACTAGAATTCAATAGTTTCTAGTGTGGCTGGAGATTCAGAAATTCGCTCCGGAGATGCCACAAACAGCGGCGCATTTCTGAATCGCCACACTAGAGCATGTTCACGGCGACGAAGTCAGGTTGACAGATCATTTCTCCTCCCCTTCTGGGGGAGGGGGACCCCGAAGGGGTGGAGGGGGGGGCCCAAAAAGCGTGTACTGGGCCGCGGAGATCTCGCCCCGTCAGCCCCCTTCCCCGGCTTCGCCGGGACTTCCCCCAGAGGGGGAAGAGAAATGCAGGCGTTCTTTATCAACGTCGGAGGCGTAGATTGAAACCGGCCGACGCGTTCGCCTCCCGAGCCCTAGCCCTAGGGCTCGCCGTCCTCGTCGGCGTGTCATCCTTAGCGGCTCATAAGGGCGGCGCTCCGCGGCAGGAGCAGCCGCCCTATCTCCGCGACGCGTTCCCGAGCACCTACCGGCCGCTGCCCCGTTCGGACACCCTGATCACCCACGCCACCATCCTCGATGGCGCGGGTCATCGGATCGACGACGGCGACATTCTGCTGAAAGACGGGAAGATCGAGGCGATCGGGCGCGATCTCGCCTTGCCGGCCGGGGCCGTGCGGATCGACGCGCACGGCCGCTGGGTGACGCCGGGATTGATCGACATCCATTCCCACGACGGAACCTATGTCGAACCGCTGACCACCGAGGACGCGAACTCGAACGACATCAGCGAACTGAGCGATCCCAACGCCGCCGGGACCTGGATCGAAACGGCCGTCAACCCGCAGGATCCCGGTTTCACCCGCGCCCTGGCCGGAGGCGTGACGGCGCTGCAGGTGCTGCCGGGGTCGGACCCGATCTTCGGCGGTCGCAGCGTCGTGCTGAAGCCGATCCCGGCGCCGACGGTGCAGCAGATGAAGTTCCCGGACGCCCCCCAGGGCCTTAAGATGGCGTGTGGCGAGAACCCCAAATCGGAGGATGCGGAAAAGGGGCGCGGGCCCACCAGCCGACAGGGGGAAATCGCCTTCATCCGCAAGGCGTTCGCCGAAGCGCGCCGGTACAGGGGCGATTGGGACTCCTATCTCGCCGGCAAGGACGACAAGGCGCCGAAGGACGATCCCAACCTCGACACGCTCGCCGCGGTCCTGGAAGGCAGGATCGCGGTTCACATACACTGCTACCGCGCCGACGAGATGGCGATCATGCTCGATCTCAGCCACGAGCTCGGCTTCCGCATCGCGGCCTTCCACCACGCGGTCGAGGGCTACAAGATCGCGCCGCTGCTAGTCGCGAACGGGGTCTGCGCGGTGGTGTGGTCGGACTGGTGGGGCTTCAAGATGGAGGCGCTGGACGGCCTTCGGGAGAACGCCGCGTTCATCGACGCGGCCGGAGGCTGCGTTATGATGCATTCGGATTCGCCCCAGGTCGGCCAATTCCTGTCGATCGAAGCGGGCAAGGCCGCCGCCGCCGGCCGCCGGGCGGGCCTCACCCTCGCTCCGGAGCATGTGATCTCGTGGCTGACCAGCAACCCCGCCAAGGCCCTCGGTCTGGACGGCCGCATCGGCAGCCTGGAGGCCGGCAAGGACGCCGATCTCGTCGTCTGGTCCGCCGATCCGTTCAGCGTCTACGCCCATGCCGACCTGGTGTTCATCGACGGCGCGGTCGCCTATGACCGGTCCGATCCGTCCCGCGAGCCGACGTCCGATTTCGAACTGGGCCGCGCGCCCTCAACGCACGAATGACTCGCGCGGCTCTCCTCCTGGCGTTCCTGCTCGCCGCCTCGCCGGCGGCGGGTCAGGTCGTCGCCATCGTCCACGCGAAGGCTTACCCGATCACGCCCCGCGGCGTGGTGGAGGACGCGACCCTGGTGTTCGCCGGCGGCCGCATCGTCTCGCTGACAGCGCACGGCGCGACACCGCCGGGCGCGGAGATCATCGACGCCGCCGGCCGGATCGTCACGCCCGGCCTGATGAACGGCGCCACCCAGCTTGGCCTGGGCGAGGTGTCGGGCGCGAGCGACACCCAGGACCAGGGTGTGGCGACCGGGCCGCTGGGGGCCGCCTTCGACGTCCACTACGCGCTGAACCCCAACTCGACCCTGTTGCCGGTCGCGCGGGCCGACGGGCTCACGCGGGCGATGAGCTATCCCGCCGGCGCTGCCACCGCCCCCTTCTCGGGCGCCGGCGCCTTGATCCGCCTGTCTCCAGGACCCGATATCCTGGAGCGGCCGCGCGCCGCGGTGTTCGCGGAGGTGGGCGACAACACCCTGGCCAAGGCCGGCGGATCGCGGGCGGCGCAGTGGGTGCTGCTGCGCAACGCCCTGCTCGAGGCGAAGCACTACGCCGGGGCCCCTAAAGGGGAGGGGCCGAGGGATCAGCTGCTTTCACGACCGGACGTGGAAGCGCTCGGCCCCGTGATTTCCAGCGCCACACCCCTGGCCATCACCGCGGAACGCGAGTCCGATATCCGGGAAGCGATCGCCCTCGCCCAGGACCTCCACATCAGGGTGGTGATCCTGGGAGGGTCCGAGGCCTGGACCCTGGGGCCGGCCCTGGCGGCGGCTCACATCCCTGTCGTTCTCGATCCCGAAGCCAACCTGCCGCAGACCTTCGACAAGCTGGGCGCCCGTCTCGACAACGCCGCCCTGCTCGCCAGGAACGGGGTGGCCATCGCCTTCAGCGTTTCGGGAAACGGCATCTACCTCAGCTACAATGCCGGTCTCGCGCTCAGGGAAGGGGCAGGCCTGGCCGTGGCCAACGGACTTTCCTACCCCGACGCCCTTGCAGCCATCACGAAGGGCCCGGCGGAAATCTGGGGTGTGGGCGACCACTATGGCAGGCTCGCGCCCGGCTTCGACGCCGACGTCGTGATCTGGGACGGCGATCCGCTGGAGCCGGCCAGCGCGCCGGTCGCGGTGTTCGTGCGCGGCGTGCGCGCTTCCCTGACGACACGCCAGACGCGCCTGCGGGACCGCTACGCCCCGGCGCATGCCGGCGATGGCCTTCCACCGGCCTACCGATGATGCGGGCCTGGAGCCTGGCAGCCGCCCTCACCTGGGTTCTGGCCTGGCTCCCGGCCGGCGCGCCCGCGTACGCCCAGTACGAAGGCGGCGAGCCTCCAGCCGAGGCGCTCCAACGGGGCGCCCCCGCGACCACAGACACCCAACGACCGGTCCAGGCGCCCGGTGAGCGCTTGCCCGAGGCGGTGGCGCGGCGGCTTCATTTCGAGACCGATACCGGCGCCTGGATGTCCCTCGACGTCTCGCCGGACGGCAGCGGGATCATCCTCGACCTCCTGGGGGTGATCTACCAGATGGATGCGACGGGCGGCCGGGCGAAGCCCTTCACCGCCGACCGGGGCCTCGCCTTCGAAACCCAGCCGACGTACGCCCCGGACGGCAAGACCGTGGCGTTCGTGAGCGACTATTCCGGCGCGGAGAACCTGTGGACCGCTCGCGCCGATGGGAGCGGCCTGACGCAGGTGACCTTCGGCGACGACGACACGGTCCTGACCTCGCCGGCCTGGAGCGCGGATGGGCGAAGCCTCTACGTCAGCCGCTTTCGCCCCGACCTGGCGAACTTCGAACTCTGGCGTTACGACCTTTCCGGCGGCGCGCGCCTGGTGGCGCCCGTGCGCGACGCACCTACGACGCCCAGGGCGGAATGGCGCAGCACCCTCGGCGCCGTCGCCTCGCCCGACGGGCGGTATCTCTACTATGCCAGGCGGGTGGGCGGCCTCGACTTCGCCGAGGTGGATGGCTGGACGATCGTGCGCCGCGACATTGGCAGCGGGGGGGCCAGCGGGGCGGCCAGCGGGGCCGAGACGACGATCGTCAGCCTGCCGGAGGGCCCCCGGACTTCGCTCAATCCGGGGGCGTTCTTCAGGCCCGCGATATCCCACGACGGACGCCTGCTGGCCTATGCGTCGCGCGTCGAGGGCCAGACGGAACTTCGCGTGCGCGACCTTGCCACCGGCGACGATCGACGGGTGGCGTTCCCCGTCGAGCACGACCAGCTCCAGGCCATGATGTGGCAGGACCTGATCCCGCGCTACGCTTTCACGCCCAAGGACGATGCGCTGATCCTCACCGTCGGCGGAGGCCTGCAGCGGGTGTCGATCGCGGACGGAACGGCCGCGCCCGTTCCGTTTCGCGCGCTCGTCGACCGTGCTGTCGGCGCCCCGACCCGTCAGCATATCCGTGAGGAGACGGGCCCGGTTCGAGCGCGACTGATCATGGCGCCGGTCGCCTCGCCGGATCGGCGGACCCTCGCCTTTTCCGCCCTCGGCCGCCTCTATCTGGTGAACCTGGACGGCTCGGGCGCCCCCAGGCCGATCGGCGGGGCGGGCGACCCGGCCTTCGAGCCCAGCTGGAGTCCGGACGGTCGCGCCCTCGTCTGGGTCACCTGGAGCGAAAGGTCGGGCGGGGCCCTCTGGCGCGCGCCTATCGACGGATCCGATCCGCCCCGGCGGATCAGCGACCGTCCCGCCTACTACAGCTACCCCGTGTTCACCCCCGATGGCCGCTCGGTGATCGCGGTGCGGTCGGCCCAGCAGGCGCGGCTCGATCTCTATATGGAATACGGCAAGCTTCGGCAGGCGGACCTGATCGCCGTGCCCGCGTCAGGGGGCCAGGCGCGCACGATCACCAGCGGGAAGATCGGCGGGCGTCCCCAATTCACGACGCGCGCCGGCCAGGTGTTCATCCTCTCCGACGAAGGGCTGGACCAGGTGGACCTTACGACCGGCGCTCGATCACCGCTGGCCCAGGTGTTGGGTCCCGGCTGGTATTTCCAGGATGGCCCGCAACCCGTCGACGACCTGCGGATAAGTCCGGACGGCCGCTGGCTCCTGGCGCAGGTCGCCCAGCAGCTGCACGTGGTGGCGGCGCCCGCGCCCGGAACAACGGTCAACCTCGACGCGCCGCGCCTGCCGCACAGGCGCATTGGCGGCGCGGACTATTTCGAATGGTCCGCCGATGGGCGCACGATCGACTGGTCCACCGGTTCCACGTTCCACAGCGCGGCCCTCGCCAACGTCAGGCTGGATCCGCCGGACCACCCCGGCTGGAGCGCGGACGCCAGGGTCGAAGGCCAGAGAGATCTCGCCGCCAGCGTGGCGGTCCCGAGGGACGTCGGCGGCGGCGCCCTGCTTCTGCGCGGCGGCCGCGCCCTGACCATGACGACTGACCGCCCGGTCATCGCCGTGGCCGACATCCTGATCGAAGGCGACCGGATCGCCGCGATCGGTCTACGCGGGACGGTGGCCGTTCCACTGGGGACGCCGGTGCGTGACGTCAGCGGAACCTGGATCGTCCCCGGTTTCATCGACACCCACGACCACATCGCGACGGTGCGCCGGGACGTGCTCGGGCTGGAGGACTGGGGCCTCCGGGCCCGGCTGGCGTACGGCGTGACCACGAGCTTCGATCCCTCGACCCTGACCATCGACATGCTGGCCTATCAGGATCTCCTGGACGCCGGACTGATGACGGGGCCGCGCCTGCGGCAGACCGGGGTGGCGCTGTTTTCCATGCAGCGTTTCCAGTCGCTGGACGACGTCCGTGCGGTGATGCGCCGCTACCGAGACGACTATCGCCTCCGGAACATCAAGGAATACCGCACCGGAAATCGCCGGGTTCGCGAATGGGTCGCGGAAGCTTGCCGGGAGTTCGGGATGCAGCCCACCACCGAGGGGGCGCTGGCCATGAAGCTCGACCTCTCGCAGATCATCGACGGGCTCGCCGGCAACGAACACGCCCTGGTCGCCTCGCCGCTCCAGGCCGACGTGCTCGGGCTCCTGAACGCGATGCACACCAGCTACACGACCACGCTGCAGATCACCAACGGCGGCCCGCCGGGCGAGGATTGGTCCATCGTCGCCGACGACCCCTTCCAGGACGCCAAGGTGCATCGCTTCTGGCCGCCCGTCGCCATCGACCAGGTGCTGCTGAGGCGACCGTGGCGGCGGCTCCCGGAGTATCGCTTTCCCGCCATCGCAGGCGACGCCGCGGCGCTGCAGAGGGCCGGGGGTCTTGTGGGTATCGGCTCGCACGGCGAGACGCCGGGGATCGGCTTCCACATGGAGATGGAGGAGCATGAGATGGGCGGCATGACCGCCGGCGAGGTCCTTCACGCGGCCACCATCGGGTCGGCGGAGACCATCGGGCGAGAACGCGACCTCGGCAGCCTGGAAGCGGGGAAGCTGGCCGACCTCGTCATCCTCGACAAGGATCCGACCCTGGATATCCACAACGCCCGCGCGATCCGCCAGGTCATGCGGGGCGGGCGGCTCTACGACGCAGCGACGCTCGCGGAGCTTTGGCCGGAAACGCAGCTGCCGCCACGGTCATGGTGGATTGAGAGCGGCGAGGTCGAGCACTGGCTACCCCCCGGCGGGCCCCTCAACGGTCCAGCCGGGCCTTGACCCAAGCCGCCCCGTCCGCGATCGCCTGCCTCGCCAGGGCCGAGATCGACATCGCTTCGAGGAAGCTGTGCGTGGCGCCGGCGTACTCGCGCGCCTCCACCTCCACGCCGGCCTTCCCCAGGCGCTCGGCCATGTCGCGGCTCTGCTCGGCCAGCACGTCGCGATCAGGGATGACGAAGAACGCCGGCGGAAGCCCGGCCAGATCCGCGATGCACGGTCGCGCGTAGGGGTCGTTCGGGTAGGCGTCTGCGGCGCCCAGATAGTTTCCAAGGTAGTAGTCCACCTCCGCGCGGTTGAGCAGCGCCTCGGGGCCGCCGAACGCCGCCTCCGAAGCGTCCGAGCACGGCCCGCCGAAGGCTCCGTAGTTCAGAAGCAATCCCTGCAGAGCGTCGCGGCTCCCGCGATCACGCAGCCTGAGCGCCGCGGCCATGGAAAGGTGGGCGCCTGCGGAATCCCCGCCGATGGCGATCCGGGCCGGATCCGATCCGACCTCGGCCGCCCCGGGTCCCGTCAGCCAGTCGACGACGTCGACGACCTGGTCGAGCGCACGAGGGTAGCGGGCCTCGGGAGAGAGGGCATAGTCCACGCCCGCCACCAGGAAACCGCCGGCCGCCGCGTATTCCCGCATGAGGCGATCGTGCGTGTCGAGGCTGAAGAGCGTGAAGCCGCCGCCGTGCAGATAGACGAGGACAGGCGCGGGCGAACGCACGCCCGGATCGTAGACTCTGACCCGAACCCCCCCGGTCGAGTTCGGCGCCCTGTGCTCGCGGACGGCCGCCATCGTCGGTCCGCCGGCTCGCCAGGGTGCGCGGACCGCCTCGGCGACCGCGCGGGCCTTCTCAAGCGGCATCGCCATGAACGGCGGGTAGGCGGCCCAGGCGCGCGCCATCGTCTCTACGAAGGTCGCGATCTCCGGATCAAGCGTGGACTGCGGCATCGTCCCTCCCCGTTGAAGGGTCCGACCCGTCAACCTCGCCGCAGATAGCCTCCGGGCGCCGGCGCCGCCATCGCGCGCGGATCATCCAGCGTTTCCAACGGGCCTGTCCGCCAGATCGGGTTTCGTTTCCCCGGAATCGAAGCCCTGATCCAGGTCTTTGTTTTCCCGCGCGTTTGATTCCGAAAACCGGTTCCCACTTTTCGGAACGCGCTCAATGCGGGCGATAGTGGCTCGGGGGAACGCCGAGCACCCGATGGAACATCGCCGTGAACGAACTGGGGCTCTCGTAGCCGACATCGTAGGCGATGCTGGTGACCGAGTGACCTTCGCGCAGAAGCGAAAGCGCGGCCATCAGCCGGACCTGCTGGCGCCAGTGGGCGAAGCCCATGCCGGTTTCATGGCGAAACGTTCGGGTGAACGTGCGGCGCCCCATCGCGGCGATCCGCGCGAATTCGTCCAGGTCTCGCTGGTCGGCCGGGTCGGAAACGATCTTGTCGCACACGCGGCGCAGTCTCGCATCGCAGGGCATGGGCGCCGACACCAGGATGGGTTCCGACCGCGCGATCTCCTCGAGCAGCAGCGCCACGATGCGCCCCTCGCGCCCCATCTCGTCGTAGGCGTGAGCGAACGTCAGGATCTCCCGGAACAATGCCTGCACCAGCATCGAGGCGTCGAAGACGTGACATGTGCTCGGCTGCCCCGGAAGCGACGGATCGATGTAGAGGACGTTGAGATCGACCGGCCCCCGGCAGGTCGCCTCATGGGGCGTGCCGGGCGGCAACCACATCGCCCGGTTCGGCGGCAGGACATAGGCGGATGCGTCCGTGACGACCGTCATGATGCCGCTCGTGGCGTAGGAGAGCTGTCCACGATCATGGCTGTGCAACGGATCGACGAAGCCCGCAGGATAGTGGTCGCTCATCCCCACGACGGGGCGGATGGTCAGGGGCAGGTCGCAGCTGCGTTTCATTCTCTCCGGAACACCTTCGTCGATGGCAATGGACCGCCGATACAAATTCCCCCGGACAATCTCATATGTGTCCGTGGCGGCAAGACCGTATGCCAAGCGCGGCCGGCAAGCGGCCATCGACCGCCCGTTTTTGGGTCAATCGGAGGCGGCTGGCAGGTCCAACGGAGGCATAAGATCCAAGAAGCGGCCTCCAGCGAACACTGGCAATCCGTATCCGTGGTCAAGCCTCGGTCTTCGCCGCCTCGCCGGCGACGGCCCAGGCGACGGCGGGGTTCATGGCGTCGACCATCCCGGTGGGCATCAGGATGGTGGCGCCGCGCTCCTTGGTGGTCTCGTAGATGATGTTCATCGCCCGCAGCTGCAGGGCGGCGGGATGGTCGGCGTAGGCGCGAGCGGCCTCGACGAACTGGGCCGCCACGGCGACCTCGGCGGACCCTAGAATAACCCGCGCCTGCTTCTCCCGCTCGGCCTGGGCCTGGCGGGACATGGCGTCCTGCAGGGCCTCGGGGATCGCGACGTCGCGGATCTCCACCGACATCACCGTGATCCCCCAGGCGCGGGTCTTGGCCCCGATGGTGTCGCGGAGGCGCTCGTCCGCCGCCCTGCGATCGGAGAGCAGGTCGGCCAGCATCGAGGCGCCGATCATCTCGCGCAGGGAGGTCTGCGCCACCCGGTCGATGGCGGTGCGGTAGTCGGTGATCTCCAGGGCCGCTTCGCGGGCGTCGTGGACGCGCCAGAAGATGATCGCATCGACGTTCACCGGCACGGTGTCGCGGGTCAGCGCCCGTTCGGCGTTGAAGCCGGTGGTCTGGATGCGCTCGTCGATGATGGCCACGACATTGTCGATGACCGGCACGATCCAGAACAGGCCGGGGCCCTTGACCCCCTGCAGCTTGCCGGCGCGCAGGACGACGAACTTCTGCCAGGTGTTGGCGACCTTCAAGGACATGGCGACCACCACGGCGGCGACGACGAAGGCGACCCCCAGGGGAATGTTCACGAACTGGACGAGCGCTGCGCCGATGAAGGCAAGGGCCATGGCCGCGAACAGGGTGATGGGATTCATGGGATCGCTCCTTTCAGGACCGGATCGCCCGACAGGAGGCGCGGCATTGGGCCCCGGGTCAACAGGCTGGGCCACGGCGGCCGGGGTTCCCTTCCGGCCACCCTCGACCTACCACGGGGCCATGCCCCCCCACCCCGCCATCCCCCGGACCCACCCCAGCGACGTCTGGCTCGCCCGCGGCGCCATCGTGCTGATCGCCGCCCTGCAACTGCTGTTCGTGAACCCGCATCTCACGTTCGGGCCGCGGTGGATGGCGCCGGAGTTCGAAATGGCCATGCTGCTGCCCCTGTCGGTGGCCACCGCCTGGAGTCAGCAGCGGGCCCGCCTGGCCACCGAGGACCGGCACTGGGAGGCCATCGCCCGTCATCGCCGGTGGATCCGGGTCATGTCGCTGGCGCTCACCCTGGTGGTGATGGTGATCAACTTCGAGGCCCTGGTCTCGGTGATGCGGCACCTGTTGCACGGCGCCAAGGGACCCACCGGCCAGTCGCTGCTGATCGACGCCCTGAACATCTGGTTCACCAATGTGGTGGTCTTCGCCCTCTGGTACTGGACCATCGATCGTGGGGGGTCCGTCGCGCGAGAGTTGGGGACCCCGTCGGCGCCGGATTTCCTGTTCCCCCAGATGCTGGGCGAGGGGGACCAGAACCCAGACTGGACGCCGGGGTTCTTCGACTACTTCTATGTGTCGTTCACCAACGCCACCGCCTTCTCGCCCACCGACACCATGCCGCTGACCGTCCGCGCCAAGCTGCTGATGGCCGTCGAGGCCTTCGTGTCCCTGATTACCGTGGGGCTGGTCGCGGCGCGGGCGGTGAACATCCTGAGCTGAGCGGCGGAAGGCTTGACTTGAACGGCGGGGGAGAAGACGCCAGGGGCGGAGGGTGGACCATGAAACGACGCGACGCGGCCCTGCTCGCCGCAGCCCTGTGGGCTGGCCTGTCCGGATTCGCCTCGGCCGGCGCCTTCGAGGACGGCGTCGTCGCCCAGCAGCACGGCGACTACACCGAGGCCATGCGCATTTGGCGGCCCCTGGCCGACCAAGGATCGCCGATCGCCCAGTACGACGTGGGCCTGCTCTACGCTTACGGTCTCGGCGTCCCCCGCGACCTGGCCGTCGCGGTGACCTGGTACCGGAGGGCGGCCGAGTCCGGCATAGCGGGCGCCCAGGCCAATCTCGGCGCGGCCTACGCCAACGGCTGGGGTGTGCGGCAGGACTACGCCGAGGCCGCACGATGGTATCGGGAGGCGATATCCCGGGGCAGCACCCAGGCCAGGTTCAATCTCGGCGTGCTCTACGCCCGCGGGCTGGGCGTGCCTCACGACGACCGCCAGGCGACGATGTGGTATCGGGCCGCCGCCAACGAGGGCCTCGCCGAGGCCCAGGCCAACCTCGGGATGACGTACGCCCAGGGCGTGGGGGTGAAGCGCGACGATGCGGCCGCGGCGGCCTGGTATCGCAAGGCGGCGGCGCAGGGCAACGCGGCGGCGCAGTTCAACCTCGGCCTCCTCTATGAGACCGGACAGGGCGTCCCCCAGGACTACGCCAGGGCCCGCGACTGGTACGCCAAGGCGGCCGACCAGGGGATGGCGGCCGCGCGCCTCAACCTCGGGACGCTGTACGCCCAGGGCAAGGGAACGCCACGAGACGAGGGCAAGGCGGCGATGTGGTATCGCCAGGCGGCCGAACAGGGCGACCCCCAGGCGCGGATGAACCTCGGCCTGATGTACGCCAGGGGCCAGGGCGTCTCGCAGGACTATGTCCAGGCGCACCGCTGGCTGAGCCTCGCGGCCGCCTCGGGAGACGCGCCCGAGATCCGCGACCAGGCCGCCGGGGCCCGCGACGCCGTCGCGGCGCGGATGACCCCGGCCGCGGTCGCCCAGGCCCAGGCCCTGGCGGGCCAGCCGGCGGCGAAATAGACTGAGCGCCGGCCCCGATATTTGGTAAACCGAAGTTGTTTTGACGCCGTCAGCCGCGGGGCGCCTCCTGCCGCCGACGCCGAATCGACGCGAGGAGAACCCGGCGATGAAACTCAATGCCGACCAGCTCGAGCGGCTGGCCCTGCACAGCGCCTTCGGCCTGCACCTGATCGCGAAGTGGATGGCGACCCGCACCGATATCGATCCGGAGATCCGCGATCGGCTGACGACCCACCTGGAGGCGATCGACGGCGTCCTGGTGAAGAACGGCCACGACTGGATCCAGGACGAGATCGAGGCCACCGAGGCGGCGCTGCATACGTAGTTCGGGCGTGGGTCAGACCAGCTTGGCGTCCAGGGTGATCTCGGCGCGCAGCACCTTGGACACCGGGCAGTTCTTCTCCGCGGCCTCCGCCAGTTGCTTGAACGTCGCCTCGTCGAGCATCGGGACGCTGGCACGCAGGGTGAGCGCCGAGCGCTTGATGGAGAACCCCTGCCCTTCCGGTTCGAGGCTCACCGCCGCCTCGGTGGTGAGCTCGGTCGGCGTATAGCCGGCGGTTTGCAGCTGGAAGGCCAAGGCCATGGTGAAGCAGCCGGCGTGGGCGGCGGCGATCAGCTCCTCCGGGTTGGTCCCCTTCTCGTTCTCGAAGCGGGTCCTGTAAGAATAGGGCGTTTGCGCGAGAACGCCGGAATCGGTGGACAGGTCGCCATCGCCTTCACGGCCCGTGCCGCGCCACACGGCTTTCGCTTTGCGGATCATTGGATGTCTCCTTCGTTGGCCGGGCCATGCTCGATCGTCACGAAGGCGGCCCGGTGGACTTCCCTCCCCGAAGCTACCCTCGTCTGGCCGACTTCAGCACACCTTCTATCAGGGCGCTCACTGCATCCACGCGGAAAGGCTTCCTCAGGAACGCGACGTGGCCCTGCACCGCGGCCGCCACTCGGGCCTCCGGAAGGGAACTCATAATCACGACCGGAATCCCGGCGAGGCGATCATCGGCGAGGACCGCCCGCACCAGTCCGGGGCCATCGATATCGGGCATCATGAAGTCGGTGAGGATGAGGTCAACCGTCTCTTCGGCCAACCGTTCGAGCGCTTGCCGCCCGTTGATGGCCAGGATGGCTTCATGCCCGTCGTCTTCAAGGATGGCCGAGAGCACTTCGCCAATCCCAAACTCGTCGTCGACTACGAGAACCTTGGCCACTCACTACGCCCCCGGTGCGCCGGGAGGCGCCGAGGCGTCGCCGGCTGTTGGGCGCTGAAGCCATGTCCCCAGGGCGTCCTGGAGAATGCGTTCCGCTGCCTCCGGCGAGGCGTCGATCACAATCCCGCCTTGCGTGATCTCGAAGAGCCGAAGACTGTTGTCGATCCGGCTATCACGCGCCTTGAGCACCGAGATCACCCGGTAGACGCTGGATCTCACCTCGAGAAACCGCATCAACAGAATGTTTTCGGCGATACCCGAGACGCCGCGGATCGAAATTCCTGCCATGGGCGACCCGCCACGTCCGCCGACCAAGGTTTCCGCCTCGGCGGTGTAGACGGTCGTGACGTTGCGCGCCCGAAGTTCGGCGGCAAAGGCCGCGAATATGGGATCGACGCGGGCGGGATCGGACGCAAGCCTTTGAAAGGCCTCCAAGCCGTCGATGAACAGGCGGCGAACCCCGCGACGGTCCACCGCCGTCAGCATCTCGGCGCAGGTCTGGTCGATCAGTCCTTCCGTGGTCGGCGTCCACATGACCTCGACGCGGCCTTGGTCCATACCCTCGGAAAAGGCTAGCTCGAGCGCCTTGCACTTCGCGCGCAGGCCGGCGGCCGTCTCATGAAATCCGACGAGCAGTCCGGGAGAGTCGGTCCCCCCTCCACTTAGAAATTGCAGGCCGAACGTCGTTTTTCCGCTCCCGGCCGAGCCGAGGAGCAGGGTGGTCGAGTGGGCTGGCAGGCCGCCTCCGATCAATTCGTCAAATCCCTCGATGCCCGTCGGCAAAGGTGGCCCGTCGACCCGATCGGTACGGCTGGGAAGCGCATACATTCCTTCGACGCGTGGATAGACGACGATCCCGGCCTGGGTGATGCGGAAGGCGTGGCGGCCCTGGAGATAGTCTCGTCCCCGGCGCTTGAGCACCTGGAGGTCGCGTTCCGTGCGCCATCCGTGCAGGCGATTGGCGAGCACCATGACGCCGTCCACCATGGTGTGCTCGGCGACGGTGGGTAGATCCGACCCCGCGCTGGTCAGGAGAAACATCGTGCAGTCCAGCACCGTCGCCTGGACCTGAAGTTCGTGAATGAACTTCTTGAACTGCATGGAGCCGCCCGCGTGGGTTTCGACGGCGACCAGGCCGTCGAGCACCAACACGTCCGCGCCGTGGCGGCGGACTTCGCGACGCAGCAGATCGATGAGGGCGCCGACCCCGTTCTGCTCCAGCTCCTGGAAAGCGCTCACGTAGTAGACGCGGTCCGGGATGGCGCTGGGGTCGAAGAAGCTGAGCACGTTCATGTGCATCAGCATGCGGCTGTGGGATTCGGCCAACAGGGTTACGTAGAGCGCCTTGCCGCCCCGGGCGGCATGATTGAAGCAGAGCTGATTGCCGAAGATGGTCTTGCCAGTCCCCGGCGTACCTTGAACGATATAGATGCCGCCGCGCAGAAAGCCGCCGGTCAGGACGGTATCCAGGCCGGGGATGCCGCTCCGCAGGTAGGCGTCAGGCGTTTCTTCCTCGCTCAAGCTTTCGCTCCTGATTGAAGCGGCAGACGGACGGTAAACACCGAGCCCTCGTCCGGTTTGCTGTCCACCGTGATCTCGCCGTCCATCGCCTTCACCAACTGTCCTACCACCCAGAGCCCGACGCCAAAGCCCGTCTTCTGCGTCCGGGTGACCGCCCTTTCGAAACGATCGAAGATGCGGGCCTTGTTGTCTTCGGAAATGCCGATGCCCCGGTCAACGACTCTGATGAATGCATTGCCGCCATCCCGACTGAGGACGACGTCGATTGGTCGGCCGCCCCCATATTTGATGGCGTTGGAGATGAGGTTGTCCGCGATTTCATCCAGCGCCACAGGGTCCCACAGGCCGACGACATCCGCCGCCACCTCCAATTGGATCGGCGACCTGGCGCGACGCGCAAGGGGCGCCAGGCGCCCGGCGACGCCCATCAGCAACTCGCCGAGATTCACGCTCGCGGTTTCCGGGGCGAACATCCCGGAGGTCAGACGCGAAACATCGAGCAACATCGTCGCTCGGCGCATGGAGTGCTGAACGATCACCTCCAGCCGTTCGAGCCCGACCACGATCCCGCGGGGCAGCTGATCCTCGCAGGCCGCCGCGCGGCGCCTGAGCGCATCAACCTGCATCAGCATCGGGGTCATCGGATTTCGCAGTTCATGAGCGATCACGGAGATGAACTCGTCGCGCGCCGCGATCGCTTCCTCCAGCCGAGCGACCTCCGCCGCCCCGCCGCGTTCGACGGCGCTCGCTCTGGTTGGCGAGCCGGGAGGCGAGTGACTTTCGTCCTCTCCCGCGGCGGGGCGTATTTCCGACATTGCGAATGTCTTTGCGGGGAAAGGTGCTCGGTAGAATGCTACACGGGCGATCCCGTTCAAATCCAGCACACTAGAGGCGTTACCGGCCCGGGTCGGTCGGGCCGCCGATCAGCGCCAGCCCTGCGGGCGTGATCTCCCAGCCGCTGTGGGCCCGACGGGCCAGGCCCAGATCGGTGAGGGTTCTGGCGTCGGCGATGGTTAGGAACCCGATCGCCTCGCCAGACTTTTTCCGCGCCAGTTCATTCAGCGCGTTGAGTTGGCCCTCGGTCAATTCGTCCATTCCTGAGTAGTACACCCACCCGGATGGCGCGTCGTATCAAAATGGGCTCGAGGCTCCGCGGGCTTCGAGGCGAGCAACGGTTGTTCCCAGCCAAGTGAACGACCGCCGAGAACGTGGACCTACGAAAACCTGCAAGGCCGGCGGCTCGAAGATCGCCGTTTGCGCCCCATCCGCCGCAGGTGGAAGTGCTATGCACCTAACCCCTTGAAATCCCTGGTAGCTGGGGGCGGGATCGAACCGCCGACCTGTGGGTTATGAATCCACCGCTCTAACCATCTGAGCTACCCAGCCCCACGGCAGGTCGTGAGGGCGCTTGCGCGGGAGGCCGCGTCTATAGGGTGTGGCGTGGGCGCCATCAAGCCTCAAGCGTCTCCCAGCAGCTGCGCCGCCACCGCCTCGCCTATGGCCAGCGACGAGGTCAGCCCCGGGCTCTCGATGCCGAACAGGGCGACGAGGCCGGCAAGGCCGTGAACCTCAGGGCCGTCGAGGCGGAAGTCGGGCTGCGGCTCGCCCGGGCCGTGGATCTTGGGGCGCAGGCCCGCGTAGTCGGGGTCGAGCGAGCCGTCCGGCAGGCCCGGCCAGAACTTGCGGACATAGGCGTAGAAGCCCGCCGCACGCTCCGAATCCACCGAATAGTCCTCGCTCTCCACATAGGCGAGGTCGGGCCCGAACACCGCCTGGCCGCCAAGGTCCTTGCGATAGTGGGTGCCCAGGGCGCCGGGGATCGGCGGCGGATAGATCAGCCGGTCGAACGGCGCGCGGCCGCGCAGGCGGAAATAGACCCCTTTGCCGTAGTGCAGAGCCGGGATGGTCGCGGCCGGAAAGCCTTCTATGCGGGCCGCGACGGCCTGGGCCGCGAGGCCCGGCGCGGTGACGAGGAGACGCGTGGTCAGTTCCGCGGGCGCCTCGCCGCCGGCGCGGACCTGGAACCCGCCCCCCTCGAGCGGCGTCGCGCCCTCGAATGGCGTCGCCACCGCCACCGCCCCGCCACGATCCTCGATCTCGCCGCGCAGGGCCAGCATGTAGCCGTGGCTGTCGAAGACTCCGCTCTCGGGCGAGACCAGCGCCGCCTGGGCGCGCAACTGAGGCTCCAGAGCGACGGCCTCGGCCCGGGAGATCAGGGCGATCCCCTCGACATCGTTGATCTCCCCCTGGTCCCGGATCGCCTCAAGGCGCTCGACATCGCCCGGTTCGGTCGCCACCACCAGCTTGCCGCACTTGCGGTAGGCGACCTGGCGGCTCTCCAGGAAGGGGTAGAGCGCCCGCCGCCCCTGGACGCAGAGGCGGGCCTTGAGGGAGCCGGCGGGATAGTAGAGGCCGGCGTGGATCACCTCGGAGTTCCGCGAGGAGACGCCTTGGCCGATGGCCCGCTCCTTCTCCAGCACCACCACCGACAGGTCCCGTTTGGCGAGGGACCAGGCGCACGCCAACCCCACGGCCCCCGCCCCCACCACCGCCGCGTCGAAATCGAACTCCATGGGCGGGCTCTAGCCGATGAGGCTAGGGATGCAAGGCGGCGCGGGTCGGGCCGCCTAGTCTGCGAAGACCTCGCGCAACACCGCCAGCGTCGCATTCAGGGTCGCCGCCGGCACATCGCCTAGCCGCCGGACGAGCCGCGCCTTGTCGAGCGCCCGCATCTGGTCGAGCAGAATCAGGCCGTCCTGTCCCTGAAATCTCACCGCGACCCGAAAGCCAGCCGCGCGGCTCCCCGTCGTCATTGGCGCAACCAGCACCGTGCGGAGATGATCGTGCATTTCCGGTGGCGAGACGATCAAGCAGGGCCGGGTCTTGCGTATCTCGCTTCCGCGGGTGGGGTCGAGAGCCGTCAGCCAGACCTCGCCACGTTTCACCACGTCAGAGTGTCGTCGTCGGCGTTCCCAAACTCCGGCCAGACCAACGCATCATCACCGTCCTCAGCCAGTCGCCGCGCGTCGTCGGCCCAGGTCGCGCGGGGTTTGGTCGGAACGGGCGTGATCACCAGACGGCCTCCCTCAACCGACATATCCACATCGTCGCCGGCCTTGGCGCCGATCTCCCGGAGCAGCGGCTTGGGAATGATCACGCCGGACGAATTGCCCATCCTGCGTACGGCGCTTCGCATCGGAACGGTCCTTGGGTTGGTTAGGACCGTGTTATAACAGAATCTACGGTTTTCCGTAATGCGGTTTCCCGATTCCGTCTCCTCAAACCTCCGGCCCCCACCTGGCCCAGAGCGCGGCCTCGGTCTTCCTGGCGGTCTTCACCGCTGCGTCCTTGACGTGGCCGAAGCCGCGGATCTCCGCGGGGACCTGGGCGATCTTCACCGCCAGGGGCAGGCGCTCGGGCGTGAGGCCGGCGACCAAACGGTCGAGGCTGGCCTCGTAGTCGGCGATCAGGGCGCGCTCCATCTTCCGCTCGGCGCTGGCGCCGAAGAGGTCGAGCGGACCGCCCCGCAGGCCCTTCAGCCGGGCCAGCACGGGAAAGCCGTATCTCAGCATCCAGCCGCCGAAGGCGATCTTGCGCGGGTGTCCGTGCCGGTCCTTGGGGGCGAGGATCGGTGGGGCGAGCCACACCTTGGCCTTGCCGCCGGTGAAGGTCTTGCCGAGCTCGGCCGCGAAACGGCCGTCGGCGTAGAGCCGGGCAACCTCGTATTCGTCCTTGTAGGCCATCAGTTTGTAGAGGTTGACCGCCGCGGCCCGGGCCAGCGCCTCGCCGGCCAAGCGCGCCTCGGCGGCCCGGACGGCGGCCACACGGGCCCGATAGCGCTCGGCGTAGGCCTCGTTCTGGTAGGCGACGAGGTCGGCGGCGCGGCAGGCGATCAGCTCGTCCAGCGGCAGGGTCTCGGGCGTCGGCGCCGGCGGCTCGACCACGCGGGCGCCGGGCTCTTGGGCGGCGATCCGCCCGGCCTCGAAGGCCTGCAGGTTCTCCTCCGCCGCCACGCCGTTGAGCGTGATGGCGCGGTAGAGGGCGCGGCTGGAGACGGGGACCAGCCCCTTCTGCCAGGCGAAGCCCAGCATGATCATGTTGGCGTAGAGGGAATCGCCGAACCGCTGCTCGGCCATCTCCGCCGCCGGGCAGCCGTCGTAGCTCTTGCAGGCCGAGGCAAGGCGCCGGGCCATGGCCGGCGCGTCGAAGCGCGCGTCGCGGTTGACCACGAAATCGGCGGTGGGCAGCAGGTCGGCGTTGCCCAGGGCCACGGTGCGGTCCTTGGCGTACAAGGCCAGGGCCTCGGGGCCGGCGGCCACCAGCAGGTCGCAGGCGATCAGGACGTGGGCGCTGGCGGCGGGGACACGGCCGCCCACCGGCGTCTCCTCCGTCTCGCCGATGCGCACGTGGCTGAACACCGCCCCGCCCTTCTGGGCGAGGCCGGTCATGTCGACCACGGAGGCGGAGAGGCCGTCGATGTGGGCCGCCATGGCCAGGATCGAGGCGGTGGTGGTGACGCCGGTGCCGCCGATGCCTGTGAAGACGATGTTGCGAACCCCGTCGATGGGCTCCATCTCGGGCAGGGGCGTCGACTCGGCGGTCAGGGCCGGCAGGGGCTTGGCCTGGGCGTTGCCGGCGCCCTCGAGGGTCACGAACGACGGGCAGAAGCCGTCGACACAGGAATAGTCCTGGTTGCAGGTCGACTGGTCGATCCGCCGCTTGCGGCCGAACTCGGTATCCAGCGGCTCGACCGAGACACAGTTCGAGGTGCGCGAACAGTCGCCGCAGCCCTCGCAGACCAGCGGATTGATGAACACCCGGCGCGGCGCGGCCGGCATGGATCCGCGCTTGCGGCGGCGACGCTTCTCGTTGGCGCAGACCTGGTCGTAGATCAGGACGGTGACGCCCGGCGTGGCGCGCAACTCCTCCTGGACGGCGATGAGCTCCGAGCGGGGACGGACGACAACCCCGTCGGCGAGGCCGGTCACGCCCTCGTAGCGGCTGATGTCATCGGCCACGATCACCGTCTTCGCGGCCCCCTCGGCGGCGAGCTGGCGGGTGATCTGGGGAATGGTGAAGCCGCTCTCGGCCGCCTGGCCGCCGGTCATGGCGACGGCGTCGTTGAACAGCAGCTTGTAGGTGATGTGCGAGCCGAGCGCGATCGAGCCGCGGATCGCCAGGGAGCCGGAGTGGTTGTAGGTGCCGTCGCCCAGGTTGACGAAGACGTGGTCTTCCGTAGTGAACGGCGCGGCGCCGGCCCAGCTCAGCCCCTCGCCGCCCATGTGGCTGGTGAGGTCGGTGTTGGGGTCGGAGAAGCTCGCCATGTAGTGGCAACCGATGCCGGCCAGGGCGCGGGAGCCCTCCGGCAGCCGGGTCGAGGTATTGTGCGGGCAGCCGGAGCAGAAGAACGGCTTGCGGACCTGGTCCGCGCCCAGGGTGACGGCCGCCATGCTGGCCGCCGAGACCCGGTTCAGATAGGCGTAGACCCGCTCCATGTGCGGACCCGGGGGCAGGCGGTCGGCGATAGCCAGGGCCACCTCGGCCACCGAAAGCGATCCCAGCTGCGAGAGCAGGGCGTGGCCGTGCTCGTCGACCTTGCCGATCACCTTCGGCTGGGCGTGGCCCGGGAGCTCGTAGAGGGCGGCGCGGACCTGGGTCTCCAGCAGCGGTCGCTTGTGTTCAACCACCATGAGGGTCTCGAGGCCGCCGGCGAAGGCGCGCAGGCCTGTCGGCTCCAAGGGCCAGGGCATGCCGACCTTGTAGAGGGAGACCCCGAGGTCGGCGGCCTCGGCGTGGGATATCCCCATTGCGGCGAGGGCCTCAACGACGTCGGCCCAGGCCTGGCCGTGGG
>JAQGIW010000116.1 GCA_028290905.1 Caulobacteraceae bacterium
CCGCTCGGCGGCCAGCCTGTGGATTTGTGGACGAGCCCCGCTCGCCCACAACCCCACAGGCTCGACCACAACGGAAGCGGACATTTGATGTGTTACGAAAAGCGGACATCTTCACGTGCTCTCGACAACGCCTTCGAATTGGCTTGCCTAGCCTATCGGGGCAGGCGGGGAGGCCATAACGATGACGCAGATCTTCGTGGAGACGCGGCCCCCCGCGGCGGCGGCGCCGCGCGTCGGGGACAAACAACGACGCACCCAGAAATATCGCACCCGTCAGGCCGCCATCATGAGGATGGCCGTGGACCTCATCAACCATAATGGCGTTCGCGGAATGACCCTGGTCGACGTCGCGGCGAGGCTCGATATGGGCCCGACCGGGGTGATCTATTACTTCGCCAGCAAGGAGGAGCTGGCGGCCGCGTGCATTCTCAAGGCGATCGAGACCTATGAGGCGCTGATACGCGCCGCCGGGACGGGCGCGACGCCCTCGGAGAGGTTGCGTACGTTTGTCAGGGGCTACGTCGCCTACGCCCGGGATGTCGCCCTGGGCGCCCGCGATCCCCTCGCCTTCTTCAATGACGTTCGCGCCCTGGACGATCCGGTGGTGAACCTCGCCTACACCAACATGTTCCGGAACGCCCGCGGCCTCCTGGCGCCCCTGCCCCGGGGAGCGCCAGCTCGGCAGGTTCTGAACGCGGTCACCCACCTTGTGCTCTCGCAGCTGTTCTGGTCCGTCGTCTGGCTGCCCCTTTACGATCCTGAAGACTATGACCGCGCCGCGGACCGCCTCCTGGATGTGCTCCAGAACGGGCTGGGCGCCGCGCGCGTGGCGCTTTCGCCAGGTCCCTCAGGCCCGGCCGCCGCCAATGAAGACGTCTCGCGCGAGACCTACCTGCGAGCCGCGACGGAGATCATCAACGAGCAGGGCTATCGGGGCGCCTCGGTCGACAAGATCTCGGCGCGCCTCAAGGTCACCAAGGGCTCGTTCTACCATCACAACGACGCCAAGGACGATCTGGTCGTCGCCTGCTTCCGCCGGACCCTGGACGTGATGCGGCGGACGCAGCGCGCGGCCATCCAGACGGCGAGCGATGGATGGGGCCAGATCTCGACGGCGACGACCTCGCTCGTCCACGGCCAGGTTTCAGGCGCCACTCCGCTGCTCCGGACGTCCGCGCTGACGTCGGCGCCGGAGGCGATGCAGAGTGAACTGGTCTCCGGGTTCGACAGGATATCCCTGAATTTCGCGTCCATGATCAGCGACGGGATCGCGGACGGCTCGATTCGCCCCGTGGACGCCCAGGTGGGCGCACAGATGGTGACGGCGACCATCAACGCCGCCGCCGAGCTGCAGTCCTGGACCCCCGCCCTGCCGGCGGGAGAGTCCGCCGACGCCTACGCCCGCGCCTTCCTGCAGGGCTGGCGTTCGGTTATTCCCATGGCGGTCTGAGGCGTTCACCCGAGGGGATATCCCTTTGCTCATCCCGTTCCGCCGTCCGGCAAGTCTCGCCGTCGCCGTTGCCGGCCTGGCCGCTTTTCACCAAGCCGCAGCCCAAGCCGCCAGCGTCGGCGCCGTCACCGCGGTCGCGCGTCCGGCGCACTACACCGGCCCCTGTCCGGGCGTGATCACCCTGACCGGTACGATCGCCACCTCGGCCCCGACCACCGTCTCCTATCGCTGGGAACGCGGGGACGGCTCGGTCGGACCGGTGCGTAGCGTCCACGTCGGCGACGCGCCCCGCGAGGTGACGACCACCTTGCGGCTGGGGACGCCAGCCAAGGTGGTCCATGGCTCCGCGCGCCTGCGTGTGCTCTCGCCGGGCAATGTCTATTCGGGCGAGGCCAGCTTCACCGTGGCCTGCGGCGGGGCGAAGGAACCCACGCCAGCCGACTAACCCAAAGACGAACCTGATCCGTAGCCCGATGCAAAATGGGCTTGCGTTCGCCATAGTGATATGGTCAACTACAACACCATCGCAGCACATCACGCCTACGCCCCGCTGAAAGACATCATGGACCCGGAGTGGAATGACAGTCAGCCGATCTACCGCCAGCTGCGTGACCGCGTGGTCGCGATGATCCTCGACGGCCTGCTTCTAGAGGGCGACCCGTTGCCGTCCGTGCGCACCGTCGCCGCCGAAAACCGGGTGAACCCGCTGACGGTCCTCAAGGGCTACCAGCAGCTGGTCGACGAACAGCTGGTCGAGAAGCGGCGGGGGCTCGGTCTCTTCATCAACGCCGGCGCGCGCGAGGTGCTACTGCAGGCCGAGCGCCAGAGGTTCCTGAGCGAACAGTGGCCCGCCGTCCACGCCACCATCCAGCGGCTCGGCCTGACGCCGCAGGAGCTGCTGGCGGCCGCCGAAACAGGCGGACCTTCGGCGAAGTCGGGCGGGGAGGGCTGAGGACCATGGCCTGCATAGAAACCCGCGGCCTGCGCAAGACCTATGGCGCCACCGTCGCGCTGGACGGGATCGACCTCCGCGTGGAGGAGGGCCGCATCCTGGGTCTCATCGGTCCCAACGGGGCCGGCAAGAGTACGGCGCTGAACGCGATCCTGGGCCTCACGCCCTACCAGGGCGAGCTGAAGGTGCTCGGCCGCGATCCGTGGACGCAGCGCGACCAGCTGATGCGCGATGTCTGCTTCATCGCCGACGTCGCCGTCCTGCCGCGCTGGATGCGGGTCTCCCAGGCGCTCGACTATGTCGCCGGCGTGCACCCCCGGTTCGACCGGGCCAAGGCCGAAGCCTTCCTCGCCAAGACCGACATCAAGCGGACCAGCACCGTCAGGCAGCTCTCCAAGGGCATGGTGACCCAGCTGCACCTCGCCCTGGTGATGGCGATCGACGCCAGGCTTCTGGTGCTCGACGAGCCGACCCTCGGCCTCGACCTGCTCTATCGCAAGCAGTTCTACGACACCCTGCTGAACGACTACTTCGACGGCGCCCGCACCATCGTCGTCACCACGCACCAGGTCGAGGAGGTCCAGCACATCCTCACCGACCTGATGTTCATCAACCACGGCCGGATCGTGCTGAGCTGCAGCATGGAGGACTTCGAGACGCGCTACCTCGAGCTGATGGCGCGCCCCGAACACGTCGCCGCCGCCCGTGCGCTGAAGCCGATCCATGAGCGCCAGGTGTTCGGCCGCAGCCTGATGCTGTTCGATTCCGTCGATCGCGAGCGGCTGGCGCCGCTGGGCGACGTGCGCACGGCCAGCATCGCCGACCTGTTCGTCGCCGTGATGGGCGGCCAGACGCAGCAAACCGGTCAGACGCACCAAACCGACCAGACTTTGGGAGCCTCGGCATGACCGCGCCATCGCCCGCCGCGGCATCGCCGCCCGCCCCTCGGACCCGGCCCTTCTACTGGTCGGTGCGCCGCGAGCTCTGGGAGCACCGCTCGCTCTATGTCGCGCCCCTGGCCGCGGCCGGCGTGGTGCTGTTCGGCTTCCTGATCAGCGCGATGAACCTGGCCCACTTCCGCCACGCCATCCTCGCGCTTACGCCCGAGAAGCGGGCCGAGATGGCCTCGATTCCCTATCACATCGCCGCCATGGCGATCCTGGCGACGGGGCTGATCGTCGGGGTGCTCTATTGCCTGGGCGCGCTGCACAACGAGCGACGCGACCGCACCGTCCTGTTCTGGAAGTCGCTGCCGGTGTCCGACCTCATGACGGTGCTCTCGAAGGCGAGCATTCCGCTGGTGGTCCTGCCGGCAATCGTCTTCGTGATCGTCCTCGCCCTGCAGCTCGTCATGCTGGCGGTCAACGCAGTGGTCCTCCTGTCCGCCGGCCTCGGGGCCCCGACGGCCCAGCTGCTCCTCCCGCGGATGACGGTGCTGCTGGTCTATGGCCTGGTGGCGATGGCGCTGTGGTATGCGCCGATCTGGGCCTGGCTGCTGCTGGTCTCGGCCTGGGCGCGCCGCACGCCGTTCCTGTGGGCCTTCCTGCCGCCGCTCGCCCTGATTGTCCTGGAGCGGATCGCCTTCAACACCGGCCAGTTCGGCGCGCTGCTCGCCTACCGCCTGGCCGGCTTCGGGCAGGCGGTAGGCGCCACGCGGCGCGGCGCGGAGATGGCCGGCCTGCCGCAGCCCGACCCCGTGCGGTTCCTGAGCAACCCGGACCTGTGGACGGGCCTCGGCGTCGCGGCGGCTTTCCTCGCCGCGGCCGTCTGGGTCCGGCGCTATCGCGAACCGATCTGAGGGGGGCATAGCATGACCGCCGTCGCCGCACCGGGCGCCCTGAACGCCAGATCGGTCGCCGACACCGCCCTGGGCGCGGCGGCCAGGCTGTGGTTCGCCGTCGCCCTCATCGGCCAGTGGGCGTTCGTCTACTACATCGCCAACTTCTATGGCCCCTCGACCCTGACCGGGAATTTCCAGTCGTGGAGCCGGAACACCAACCTCGTCAAAGGCTACGTGGCCGGCGACACCGCCGGGAACGTCTTCTTCGGCGCCCACGCCCTGCTGGCGGCGGTCATCGCCTTCGGCGGAGCGATCCAGCTCATTCCGCAGATCCGGACCCGGGCCGTCGCTGTCCACCGCTGGAACGGGCGGCTGTTCATGCTGACCGCCCTTGGGGTGGCGTTCTCCGGGCTCTACCTGATCTGGGTGCGGGGCAGCAGCCCGACCTTCCTGGGCGCCATGGCCATCAGCCTCAACGGCCTCCTGATCATCGCCTGCGTCGCCCTGGCCTGGCGCGCGGCCCTGACCCGCGACCTCGCCGCCCATCGCCGCTGGGCGCTACGCGCCTACCTGGTGGCCAATGGGCAATGGTTCTTCCGTGTCGGCATCTTCGCCGTGGCCCTGATCGATCGCAGACTGATGGACCCGTTCTTCATGGCGTGGGGGTTCGGCTGCACCCTGGCGCCGCTGGCGGTGCTCGAACTCTACCTGCGCGCCCGGGACAAGGGCGGACCCGGCGGGCGCCTCGCCATGGCCGGGGGGCTGCTGGGGCTCAGCGTCCTCACGGGACTGGGCTACATGGCGATGTGGCGCCCGCTGCTGACAGGGGCCTGACGGCCATGATCCTCCATGTGCCGCCTGGAAGTCCGGCCCTGGTCCAGGGCGCGGCGGCGACGATCCTCGCGCTCCATATCGGCGGCGGCGTGGCCGGAATCCTCTCTGGGGCGACGGCCCTGCTGGCCCGCAAGGGCGGGCGCCTGCACCGCACGTCGGGCCAGGTGTTCTTCGTCTCCATGCTCATCATGTCGGGGATCGGAGCGAGCGTCTCGCCGTTCCTGCCGCAGTGGTCCAACGTCGTTCCCGGGCTTTTCACCTTCTACCTGGTGGCGCCGGCCTGGATGACCGTCCGCCGGCCGGAGGGCCGGGTCGGACGTTTCGAGATCGGCGCGCTTGTTTTCGCCTGGAGCGCCGCCGCGACGGGCGTGCTGCTCGGCATGCTGGCGGACAGGAGCCCAGGAGGGCTGCTGAACGGAGATCCGCCAATGAACTTCTTCGTTTTCGCGAGCTTCCCGGCGCTCGCCGGAGCGTTGGACCTGCGGGTCATCCTGCGCCGGGGCGTGTCGGGCGCCCAGCGCATCGCGCGACACCTTTGGCGCATGAGCTTCGCGCTCTTCGTCGGCGCGGGGTCGCTGTTCCTGGGGCAGCCGAGGGTCTTTCCGCCCTGGCTGCGCGGCTCGCCGATCATGTTCGCACCGGAGATCGCGATCCTCGGCCTGATGATCTTCTGGCTGCTTCGCGTGCGCCTGGGCAAGGCGTTCCGGACCGAGGCGGCGGTGGCATAGCCAGGGGAGACGACGATGTTGAACCGACTTCTTCCAGCGCAGATCGACAACCGTTATCGCGGCCACAAGCTCGCGCTGTGGCTGCTCTATCCGATCACCTTCCTGAACCTCGTCATCGACCTGGTCTCCATCTTCTCGGCCGATGGCGGGGCGCAATCGGCTGACGGGATCCCGCTGGACACCTTTTCCGCGGCCGCGGCGCGGGCGGTGGTCGGTGTCGCCGCGTACCTGGGCCTCGCCGATCTGGTGCTCGTCGTTTTCTCGGTCCTGGCGCTGGTTCGCTATCGGGCCATGGTTCCGCTGATCTACCTGGTGATCGTGATCGAATTCCTCGCCCATAAGGGAATCGGATTGATGAAGCCGATCGCACGCACCGGCGACACACACGGGGGCCTGGTGACCCTGGGGCTCTTCGCGTTGAGCGTGCTCGGCCTCGTACTATCGCTGACCGGACGAGACCAGGCCCGCGAGGCCTGACCCGCGGCGGGCCTCATTGCCCGCCCAGGAACGCCAGCACCGCCGCATTGAACTGCGCCGGGTCCTGCAGCATGGCGAAGTGGCTGACGCCGGGCAGGATGATCAGTTTGGCCCCCGGGATCATGCGCGCCAGATATTCGGTGTGATCGCGCCGGATCGCCTCGTCGTGGTCGCCGTCGACGATGGCGACCGGCGTTGCGATGCGGGCCAGGTCGGCCGCGGCGTAATTGGGTTCGGTGTCCCACATGCGGCCCACCGCCTTGGCGAAGGCGTCGTAGCCGCCGGGGGTCGGCGACAGGCGGGCGTAGGATCGGGCGGCCTCGGTCCCGAATCGGGAGAAGGTGGGATTGGTCAGAACGTCCGGCCTGACGCCGCCGGGGTCCATGTTGGCGGCGAAGGCGAACACCCGGGTGAGGCGATCGGGGTTCTTCATCGCCAGGACGAGACCGATGATCGCGCCGTCGCTCCAGCCTACCACCGCCGCGCGCGGGACCCTCAGGGCGTCCATTACCGCGACCACATCGGAGGCCATCAGCTCATAGGTGAAGGGCCGCCCGTCGCGGCTGCTCCGCCCGTGGCCGCGGCTGTCGATCAGGATGACCTCATGGCCGGCCGCCGTCAGGGCCGGGACCTGGTTTCCCCAGTATTCGCTGTTGGCGAGGCCGCCGTGCAGCAGGATCACCGGCGTCCCCGCGCCATAGGTCGCGAAATGGACTTCGGCCCCGTCGTGTGTCACGGCGCCCGAAGCCGCCGGCGCGGGGAGGGCGGCGGGGGTCGGCAGCGTCTCCCAGAGCGCGGCGGCGCCGGCCCACGCCGCGGAGCCGCCAACGCTGAACAACAGGACGACAACACCCAGGGTGACAAGCCTTCGCATGATCACCTCCCCACGCATTGGCCGATCTTGCGCATGGGCCGCCCACGAGGGGAAGGCCGCTCGGAAGGACGCCGTGGCGTCAGACGCGGTTGTCGTGCAGGAAATTGACGGGGCGGGCGTCGCTGTCGGGCCGGACCTCGCTACGGCCGATCATGTGCGGCCCGAGGTTCTCCAGGCGTCCGATCTCGTCCGCCGTCCGTTCCCTCAAGGCCTGGGCCGCGGCGGCGATGGAGAAGTGGATCAGGCGCATATCGGGCGAGGCGTCGAAAGGTTGTCCGATCAGGCCGTGGGCGCAGGTCAAGGCGTCGCCGGCCGCCAGGCGGACCTGCTCGCCGTCGCTGCGCGGAAAGCTCGCGGAACCCCGCACCATGTAGAGGATGTCGATCCCGTCCCGTTCCCCGGGGATTTCGAGGCTCACCGGCGCGCCGGCGGCGCCTGGCCCGGCGGCGGGACGCACGATCCAGGTCGCCACCATTCGGCCGCTCGCCTCCCACGTCTCCGCGTCCCGCACCTCCAGGTCCGGGCGCGTCGCCATCAGACGATAGGCGGCGTCCGGAGCTTCGGCGGTCTGGAGACGAAAGCGCGCGCCGGCCGCATGATAGGGATGGTCCCAGGCGGTGCGCTGGTGGGTCTCGGTCACCTGCCCTGGCGGGACGATCTCGACGTTGGCGAAGGTTTTCGGAACGAACAGCTCGAGAAATCCAAACGATGTCGGCGGCGCGCCGGGCGGTGGCGGATCGAGGGATTGCGGCGTGCGGCGGTTATCGGCGTCGGAGGCCGCCGCGTAGCTGTACTCGAACTGGTCGTGGATCGTGCCGCCGTGCTGAACGATCACCATGCCCGGGAGCGCCTCGGTGACCAGGCCATCATAGGAAAATACGCCACGGCCGGAGGTCGGAATGACGATATGGACGTGGGCGAGATGGGCGTGGATGCCGGTGCGTCCGGCCGCCTCGGTCCCGGCGAAGCTCAGCACGTGCTGCAGGTGGGCGAGGTCGCCCGTCGCCAGGTCGGCGCCGAGGTTCCGGTAGCCGGCCCAGGCGCGAAACTCGCCGAGCTCGTAGTCGGTGTCGTGCGACCGGTGGAGATGGAAGATCGGACCGTCGGGGAGTGTCAGCAGCCGGCCGGTGATCGGAGCCGCGGCTTCAGCAAGGAGCGCCTCGTCGGGCATCGCCATCCGCCTCATCGCTGGAGACCGCCGCCTCAGCCGGGGCCGGGGCGACCGAGGCCATGGACGCTCCAACCCCGGCCGGAGAAAAGTCCCGCGGCCGTGATAGGCGCGCGAGCCCGGCAGGCGCCTGTGCGACACGCACTGCGGGACCCGAAATGCCGAAAGAGCAGGACGCAGTCAGGCGAAATCGCCCAATTGCTGAATCAAGCTCTGGCGCGGCGCCGTCAGTCGGCGAGGCGCGGACGACCGATCAGGGCCATGGTGGCGCCGCCGGCGACCGCCGTGATCGGCAACAGGGCGAGAAGCACGCCCGACGCGCCCGCGCCCAAGCCCAGCAGCGCCGCCGCCAGCAGGGGGCCGAGAATCGCGCCCGCCCGGCCGACGGCGACCGAGGCGCCCACTCCCGTCCCGCGCATCGACACGGCATAGTAGCAGGGCGCCATGCCATAGAGCGGCAGAGGGGCGCTGCTGACGAAGAAACCCACCGCGAAGCCCGCGGCGGCGGCGGCCAGGAACCCCGTATTCACCAGGGCCAGGCCGACGAGCGAGGCAATCAGGCCCACATACCAGAGTCCGATCGTCCGGCGCGGCCGCCTTCTGTCGAGCAGCTCGGCCAGGATGAGACACCCGACTCCCGCGCCGAGGTTGAACAGCAGGGAAACGAGGCTGGCGTCCGACTTGGCGAGGCCCTTGTCGCCGAGGAAGGTCGGCAGCCAGTTGAGCAGCACATAGAGCGACAACAGCGATCCGAACGACGCGGTCCACAGCAGCAGGGTCGCGCCGGCCCGACCCTCGCCGAACAGGATCCAACGGAAGTCGCCGCGCGCCGGCGCCGTCGCGGGCGCGGTGTGGCGCGCCTCCAGGAAGGCCCGCGACTCCGGCAGGGCGAGGGCGACGATCGGCGCCAGGGCCAGAGGCGCCAGTCCGCCGAGATAGAAGATGTCACGCCAGTCCAGGTTGGCCGCCACGAGCCCGGACAGGGCGCCGCCGAAGGGAAGACCGCAGGTGATCCGGGTGACCAGGCCGGCCCGGCTTTCAGGGGCCACCGCCTCGGCCGCCAGGGCCACGAGGTTGGGGAGCGCGCCGCCCAGCCCCAGCCCGGCGAGCAGTCGCACCACCAGGAGGGCGCCGAACGGCCGGACGGCGGCCGTCGCCAGGGAAAACACGCCGAAGACCACCAGGCAGACGATCAGCGTCCCCTTGCGGCCGAACCGGTCGGCGACTCGGCCGAAGATCACCGCGCCGATCAGGAGGCCGAGGATGCTGGCGCTGAACAGCGGTCCCAGCTGATCCCGCGCCAGCCCGAGTGCGGGCGCCATCCGCGGCGCGGCAAGGCCCATGGACTGGATGTCGATCCCCTCGCAGAGAATGGCCACGAAGCAGAGCGCCAGGGTCAAGCCGGCGCGCCCGCGCTCTCCGATAGCCACGGCCTGTGTCATCCGTGCTCATCCCCGCCTACCCGCCGCTCGAAGGTGCGCCGCTTTGCTCCGCCGGCGCAAGGGGAAGCCCGCGCTCCGGGTACCCCTTGACGAGCGCGTGCATTGCTCTCACGCCCAGGCGATGAGCACAGTCGCCGCCCTCGATGGTCCCCGTGTCCCGCCCGCCTCCGGCGGGAGCCCTCGCTCGATCGTCGTCCTCGCCCACGGCTACGGCTCGAACGGCGAGGACCTGATCGGCCTCGCGCCCCATTGGCGCCAGGCGCTGCCGGACACCCTGTTCGTCGCCCCAAACGCCCCGGAGCCGTGTCCCGACGCCCCAGGCGGCTACCAGTGGTGGCCGGTGTGGAGCACGGATCGCCGGGCCGGCGTCCGGACGGCGGCGCCCGTGCTGGACGCCTTCATCGACGCCGAACTCGCCCGCCATGGCCTCGCCGAGGACCGCCTCGCCCTGGTCGGATTCAGCCAGGGAACCATGCTTTCCCTCCATGTTGGCCCACGGCGCGGGCGGCAGA
>JAQGIW010000118.1 GCA_028290905.1 Caulobacteraceae bacterium
CCGTCGCCGCGGCGATCCAGGTCGCGCCGCTGACCCCCGGCCAGTCCCGCTACGTCCACCACGCGCTGCTGATCTGCCTGATCCTGCTGCTGGGCTGGATCTGCATGAAGGCGATCGATATCGGCGCGGCTCTCTACATGCGCGGCTACAAGATCGACGTTGAGGACAATCTCCTGGCGCGCAAGCACCTGACCCAGGTGCGCATCCTGCGCCAGGCCGCGGCCGTGCTGGTGGCGCTGGTGACGGTCGGTTTCGCCCTGACCACCATCGATGCGGTGCGGCAATGGGGCGTCAGCCTGCTGGCGGCGGGCGGGGCGGCCGGCATCGTGGTCGGCCTGGCGCTGCAGCCGCTGCTGACCAACCTGGTGGCCGGGATCCAGATCGCCATCACCCAGCCCATCCGCATCGACGACGCGGTGATCGTCGAGAACGAATGGGGCTGGATCGAGGAGATCAGCGTCGCCTTCGTGGTCGTGCGCCTGTGGGACTGGCGGCGCATGGTGCTGCCGCTGAGCTACTTCATCCAGCACCCGTTCCAGAACTGGACGCGACAGTCCTCCGCCCTGATCGGCACGGCGTTTATCTACGTGGACTTCGCCGCCCCGGTCGACATCATGCGCGCCAAGCTGGAGGAGATCGCCAAAGGCTCGAAACTGTGGAACGGCGACGTGGTCAATCTGGCGGTCACCGACCTGCGCGAGCGGGTGATGGAGGTGCGCTGCCTGGTGAGCGCGCGCAACGCCGCCCAGACCTTCGACCTGCGCTGCGAGGTGCGCGAGAAGATGCTGGCCTTCCTCAAGGCCGAGCATCCCGAGGCCTTGCCGCGCGATCGGCTGGTCCTGGCGGCCTTTCCGCAGGCGTCCGATCAGGCCGAAGCCGTCGATGGGCGGCGGAAAACGGAACCGCCGCCAGTGCGCTCCGCGGCAAGGTGATCGCATCGAGCCACGGGTCAGATGGGGTCAAGCTCGGGAGGAATCTTTCGCCGTCCCCGCCGGCGAATTTCCAGGGCGCCAAAAATCGCCGACACTCTCGAGAGTCCGGCCCTTGGTTTCAGGCACGAAACCTATGACGAAAATTATCGCCAGCAGGCTCATGGCTCCGTAGAGCCAGTATGCGAAACCGTGGTGGAAGTTGGCGTTGAGGACGGAGTTACCGTCGAGGACTTTGAAGGACCAGGAGACCAGCAGGTTGGCCAGCCATTGGGCGGCGACGGCGGCGGCCAACACCTTGCCCTTGATGGCGTTGGGGAACATTTCGGAGAGGAGGACCCAGACGACCGGACCCCAGCTCATCGCGAAACCGGCGATGTAGACCAGGATGACGATCAACGCGCCGATCCCCAGATGGCCCAGGTTGAACATGGTCCCCAGCGCAATCATGGCGACCGCCATCACCACGCCACCAATGACCAGCAGCGGTTTGCGGCCGAACCGGTCGACGGTGAGAATGGCCACCAGGGTGAAGGCCATATTGACCGCGCCGACCAGCACCGTCTGCATGAGCGCGCTGTCGCTCGAGGTCCCCATGCTTTTGAAGATCCCAGGCGCATAGTAGAGCACGGCATTGATCCCCACGAACTGCTGGAAGACCGACAGCGTGAGGCCCACGAACACGCAAGCCGCGCCAAAGGAGAACATCTTGCCGGTGCGCGTTACGAGGCTCGCCTGGATCTCGGCCAGCACGCTGTCGGCATCGTCCCGGCTGTTCACGCGCCGCAGGACGGCGCGAGCCAGATTGTGACGCCCCTTCATGACGAGCCAGCGTGGCGTGTCCGGCGCACGCAAAAGCAGCAGAAGGAACACCAGGGCAGGGATCGCCCCCGAGCCCAGCATCAGCCGCCAGCCGGTAGATTGCACCCAGGCGTCGTCGCCTTGCCGGGCGATGCCCCAGTTGACGAAGTAGACGCCGACAATACCCAGCACGATGGCCATCTGGTTGTACGAGACCAGGCGACCGCGCAGCATCGGGGGGGCGATCTCGGCGATGTAGAGCGGCGAAAGCATGGAGGCCAGACCGATTCCGACGCCGCCCAGAATGCGGTAGCCAACGAAAGGTCCAAGCGCCCCCGCGCCAAGACTGCCTGGCGGCCCGAATCCGAAATCGGGCCAGGCGGCGCCCAGCGAGGAGACGAGGAACATCGCCGCCGCCAGGATCATCCCGCCGCGCCGGCCCAGCCTGTTGGCCGCCCAGCCGGAAAGCAGTCCGCCCAGCACGCAGCCGAAGAGAGCGCTCGAGACCGTCCAGCCCGAGAGGCTGTCGCGTGCGGTTTCGCTCAGATGGCGCGGTGCGATGAAGTTCGCGTCGATCGAACTCACCGCTCCGGAGATCACGGCGGTGTCGTACCCGAACAGAAATCCCCCGAGCGTCGCGACCAAGGCCAGGGACGTCGCCGCTGACGATCGATATGAGATGCCCGATGCCGGAATGATCGACTCGCTGCGGGGATGGATGCTCAAGACAATACCTCCTTCGGTTCGACAAGCGATGAAAAAGGGGCTTTCAGCCCTGGCGGCCCTCCTGCTGTGTAGCGGAGCAGGCGCCAGGCCCGCGACTCCCCTGCCACCATCCGCACTGTTCGGGAGACTCTATGCCGACGTGGAGCTCCGCGGTCTGTTTCCTGACAGCAAGACTTTCGCCGACGCGCAGCCCCTCCGATCGCCCGCCGCCATCTTGAGGGACTATCGTCCCGGTCTCTCCGGAGACCAGCTTCGGGCCTTCGTCGCAGCAAATTTCGACGTTCCTACGACTCGGAGCGCCGCCCCGTTGGTCGCCCCCTCCCATCACTCGCTGAAGGCCCATATCTCGGAGCTTTGGCCGGTTCTGGCGCGACCGCCGTTGAACGCCGCGCCGTCCTCCTCGCAGCTCTCCCTCGGACGCCCCTATGTCGTCCCCGGCGGCCGATTCCGTGAGGTCTATTACTGGGATTCCTACTTCACCATGCTGGGCCTGGTGCGCGACGGACGGTCGGATCTGGCAATCGGTCTTACAGATGACTTCGCGGACCTCATCGCGCGCTATGGCCACGTCCCGAACGGCGCGCGCACCTATTACCTGAGCCGCTCGCAGCCTCCGGTCTTCTACCTCATGGCGGGCCTCACCCGTCCCGAAGACCCGGCCGGAGCCTACGCCCGTTATCTGGACGCCTTGCGCAAGGAGCACCGGTTCTGGATGACGGGCGAGGACCGGGTCAAACCAGGACAGGCCTATCGCCACGTGGTGCGCCTGCCGGATGGCTCCCTCCTCAACCGGTACTGGGACGCGCTGGCGACGCCGCGGGACGAGGCCTATCGCGAGGACGTCGCCCTGGCCCGGTCTTCCGGACGGCGGCCGGCGGCGCTGTATCGCGAACTGCGTTCAACCGCGGAGAGCGGATGGGATTTCAGCTCGCGCTGGATGGCGGACAGCCGGTCTCTGAACGCACTGCAGACGACCGCCATCGCGCCGGTGGACCTGAACAGCCTGCTCTTCGGCCTCGAGGGCGCCATTGCGAAAGGATGCGCGCGAATCCGCGATCTGCCCTGCGTGGGCGAGTTCACGCGACGCGCGGCTCGCCGGCGGCAGGCGATGGACCGCTATCTCTGGCGCGGGGGACCAGGGGTCTATCTCGACTATGACTGGCGGCGCGAAACGGCCCTCGCTCGTCCCAGCGCCGCCATGCTGTACCCGCTGTTCGTCGGCGCCGCCTCCAGGCGCCAGGCGGAACGCGTCGCCGTGGAAGTGCGCGCGGCGCTTTTGGCCCCAGGGGGCCTTCGAACCACGACGATCCGCACCGGTCAGCAGTGGGATGCCCCGAACGGCTGGGCCCCCTTGCAGTGGATCGCGGTCAGCGGCCTCGAGCGATACGGCGACGACGGCCTCGCGCGGGACGTCGCCGGGCGCTGGCTTTCCACCGTCTGCCGGACCTATCGCGAGACCGGAAAGCTCCTCGAGAAGTACGACGTGGAGCAAGCGCGGCCGGGTGGGGGCGGGGAATACCCGCTGCAGGACGGATTTGGCTGGACCAACGGCGTCACCCGCGCGCTGCTCGATCGTTACGAGCCTGACCGCGACCGCGGTCGAGACTGCGCCGCCGGGAGCCCTGAACAAGACGCTCGGACCACAATCCCCTAGTGGTGCGAATCAGAGGCCTCGAACCCACCCGAGAGGCGCCGAACGCACCACAAGGCTTTGAATCTTATGGTGCATTCTGAACCGCGGGGATCGGACTCATGTGTTTGATTTGCACC
>JAQGIW010000130.1 GCA_028290905.1 Caulobacteraceae bacterium
CCCGCTCGGCAGCGGCCGGCGCCGCCCGTCCCCGTCCCGCGGCGCGCGCTCCGGCGGGGGCCATCGAAAGCCGGCCGCGGACGGCGTCGAGGGCGAAGGCGACGAAAAGCAGGCCGACGACGGCGGAAAGGCCGCCCGCCAGCCAGCGGGCCTTGTCCGTAGCCACCAGGGCGAGAGGACGCATCATCAGGGAGAGCAGGGTGTCTCCGGCCATGCCGCCGAGGCCGGCCGACAGGGGCCAGGAAACCGGCGGAGCCGGGGCGGCGAACGCCGCGGCCAGGGCGAGGACGCCCAGGGCGGCGGCGATGGCCTTCAACATCGGCGGGCGACGCGCGCCGGTGCCACCGGGGCGTCGGAGAAGCCCGCCCACGCCCGCGGCAGTCACCAGCAGGGCGATCACCCAGGCGCCCAGGCCGATGGATTGGATCGCGAGATCGGCGAGGTCGGCGCCCACGGGGCCCAGGAGATTGGCTGTCGGTCCGCCGGCGGCGGTGTCGAAGCTGGCGTCGCCGGGCTGATAGCTCACCAGGTCGGCGGCCAGCAGAAGCCCGGCCAGGGCGAGGGGCGCATAGGCCAGCCGCCGCGTCAGCTCGCGCGAAATCAGGGGGTCCCGGGTTCCCCGGGGGGCCGCCGCACCGCGCGCGCGCGCCAATCTGACCATGGATCCGTCTCCCGCGCCGAACGGCGCTCAGGCTTGCGCGAAGAGGGTTAAGAGCCCCTTTACCCTTATGACTCGGCGCGCGACGACAGGAGACGCAACCGCCTCGCGCCTGAATCGGGCTCCAGACTCACTCACCGCGAGCCTGATTCAGAGTTCCGACCCACGTCAACAGAATCTGGGGGCGGACGCGCGCTTTGTTCGCGCTCTAGCCACCAATGGTGAACGCGAGCTCGTCGACGCCGTCGACGCCGCTGGTCACCTTGTCGCCCCTGGAGAGTGGACCGACCCCTTCAGGAGTTCCGGTGAAGATCAGGTCGCCCGCCGCGAGCCCCCACAGTCTCGACGCCTGCGCGACGATTTCGGCCGGGCTCCAGATCATGTCACCGATCGCTCCCGCCTGCCGAACCTCGCCGTTGACGGCGAGCCAGATCCGGGCGTCGGGCGAGGGCGGGTGGCCGCGGTGAAGGGGACTGATCGGGGCGGAGCGGTCGAAGCCCTTGCCGGCCTCCCACGGCTGACCCTTGGCCTTGGCCTGGGACTGGAGGTCGCGGCGTGTCAGATCCACGCCCACCGCATAGCCGTAGATCAGGCGCGAGGCCGCGTCGGCGGAGACCTCGATCCCCTCGCCGCCGATCGCGATCACCAGCTCGATCTCATGATGGAGTTCCTCGGTGGCGGTCGGGTAGGGGATTGCGCCGCCTCCGGAGACCACGGCGTCAGCGGGCTTGGCGAAGAAGAAGGGCGGATCGCGTTCGTCCCCGCCCATCTCCCGGCGGTGGGCGGCGTAGTTTCGCCCCACGCACAGGACCCGGCGGATGGGAAAGAGGGTGTCGGTCCCGGCGATCGGAACGATCGCCTGGGGGAAGGGCGGAAATGCGTAGTTGGCCATGGTCCAGCCCTAGCGCACCCGCAGAGGCTTGGCCACCGACGTAGCGCGCGGCCTCAGGCCCTGCCGATCGCTTCCACCAGGGCGGCGGCGATCTGCCGAACGTTGTAGGGCTTTCTGACCACCGGGGCGTTGAAGCCGGCCGGCGCGGCGTTGGCGTCGCCATAGCCGGTGGCGAAGATGAACGGCACGCCGCGACGGGCGAGCGCTTCGGCGACCGGCGTCACCGAGGCCCCGTTCAGATTGGCGTCCAGCACCGCCGCGTCGAAATCCAGGGTCAGCATGCGCGTGGCCTCGCCAAGGTCGGCCGCGGTCGCCACCACCGAGGCGCCGCACTCGATAAGGCCCGCCTCGAGTTCCAGGGCCAGCAGCACCGCGTCCTCGACGATCAGGATCCGGACGCCGCGGATGTCGGCGTCGGTCAGCCCGCCGTGCGATGCCCCGGTCGCCGACTCCGAGTCCTCATCGGCCGAGGCTTCGGGCTCCGCGTCGACCGCCTGCGAGCCGGGATCGAGCGCCAGGGCGTCGACGCCCGCGGACAGCACCGCGCGCAGCCCTTCGGGCCGGAAGTCGAGGCGCGCGGTTCCGCCCAGCTCCCGCCCCGTCACCCGCTCCAGAAGGGTCGAGCCGAACCCACGCCGCGTGGGGGGGGTGACGATCGGGCCGTTCCTCTCGGTCCAGACGAGTTCGAACCCTCCCGCCGGAGAGGCCTTCCAGGTCACGTCGATCCGTCCGGTCTCGTTGGAAAGAGCGCCGTACTTGACCGCGTTGGCCCCCAGTTCGTGCAACGCGAGAGTCAGGGCGTGAGTCGCCCGCGGGCTGAGGACGATGTCGGGGCCTTCCCACCGGGCCTGACCCTGGGCGAGACCGCCCAGCTCGGCGGCGGCGACGTGGCCGATCTCCGCGCCTCGCCAGCGGGTGGCGGTGAGCAGGGTATGGGCGGCCGCCATCGCTTCGAGGCGACCGAAGAACGTCTTCAGGAAGGCTTCCAATGAGACCGTGCGCCGCGCCGACTGCGCCGCCAGGGACTGCACCGACGCCAGAACATTCTTCACCCGGTGATCGAGCTCGGCCACCAAGCCCTCGCGCTGGGCGGCCTCCTCCTTCTCGGCGGAGATGTCGCGAACCACACCGACGGCCTTGAGAAGCTCGCCCTGGCCGCCCTTCAGCGCCACGGCGGTGCTGTTCAACCACACATGCCGCCCATCGTCCGGCCGGATGAACCGGAAGCGGATGTCATAGCGGCCGTTGCGCCGCAGGTCGCCGGTGACGGCCTGCCGGACGTCGTCCAGATCGTCCGAATGGACGTGATCGTAGAGGGCCTGGCCAAGCCGGGCGGGCGCCACGCCGGCGGGCAGCCCCGTGAGCGCCGCCATCCGGGGCGACACGACCCACTCGTCGCGACCGATATCCCACTCGTATTCGCCGACGGCCGCGGCGGTAAGGGCCAAGTCTGCGCGGTCCGCGTCGCGTCGTTGTAGTTCAGCGCCGATCAATGCTGGCCCGGCCATATTCTCACCTGGTGGAACGCTCCTCGCCCGCGAGCGTTGACGCCGAGACTAGGCCGGGGCCGATGCATGAGCTAGACGCCAATTTTAGGGCATGCTCAAAGGCATGGCGCCCAGGCCCTGGCCGAGTGTCGCCATCGACCTGGCGTAAACGTACCATGGTCCCGCGTCTCGACCCTGGGATGGTTGTCTGGAGGTTCCGATGTCCGCCGATTCCACCACACCCGTCGCCGACAAGGCCGGCCCCGCCACGGGGATCGACCAGACTGTCGAGACCGCCCAGCGCGCGCTCAAGGACAGCCTGGCCGCCGCCGAACGCCGGCTGTCGGAAGCCGCCCGGACCGCCGAGCGGGTGATCAAGGACAGCATCGAAACGATCAAGGCCCAGACGCAGGCCTATTCCGGACCGGCCAGCCAGACCGTGGACGAGGCCCAGCGCTACGTGGTCGAGCGGGTGAAGGAAAGGCCGGTCACCGCGACCCTGGCCGGCGTCGGCGTGGGGTTCCTGCTGGGGCTCTTGCTGTCCAGTCGCGGTAGGTGATCTTCAGGCGCGTCCTGCTGGCGCTGATGGCGGCGGCGACATTCTCCGTCGCCGCGGGGGTGATCGTCGTCGCCCTGGCCTTCGCCCTCTACGCCCTGGTCGAGCCCTACGTGGGACGGGCCGGAGCCGCCGGCGCCGTGGCGCTGGCCACCGCGGTGCTGACGGCGCTGGCCGCCATGATCATGGCCCTGGCAGGGCGGGGCAAGCGGGTGAAAACCCCGGCCGTGTCTGGCGGCATTCTCGAGCGGGGGATCGCCTTCGTGAGGCAAAAGCCGATCGTCGCCGCCTCGGCCGCCATCGGAGCGGGGCTGATGGCCGCGCGCAATCCAAAATACCTGGGCGAGGCCCTTCGCGCCTTCCTCGACGGCGAATCCAGGACGAAATAGCCGTCCCTCCGGATGTCAGCGACCGGCGGGGGCCGTCGCGCGCCGCGGATGGAAGAACAGAGCCTGGCCGATGGCGGCCTTGACGGTCGCCGGGTCGAACGGCTTGGTGATCAGGAATGCGGGCTCCGGCCGCTCCCCGGTCAGCAGCCGCTCGGGGAAGGCGGTGATGAAGATCACCGGGACCTTGATGTCGGACAGGATGTCCTTCACCGCGTCGATCCCCGAGGAGCCGTCGGCGAGCTGAATGTCCGCCAACACCAGGCCGGGCGGTCTGCGGGCGGCGGACGCGCGCGCTTCGTTGCGCGTGGTGGCCAGTCCGGAAACCGTGTGGCCCAGTTCCTCCACCAGCGCCTGGATATCGGCGGCGATGACGGGTTCGTCCTCGATGATCAGGACCTCTGTCGCCAGTTCGGCGTCGATGTCGCGCTGAGCCGCCTGGATCAGGCCTTCGACCTCGCCGAAGTTGACGCCGAGGATCTGCGCCGTCTCGCTTGGTGTGAAGCCCTCCATGGCAGTGAGCAGGAACGCCTGCCGCGACGCCGGGGCGATCCGCATCAGGTGCGATTGGGCGGCGTCCAGCGGGGCCGACGCATGCGGGTTCTCGCCCTGCGACGCTCGCTCGCCGCGACACCATCTGGTATGGAAGAGCCGATAGAAGGCGACGCGCGGCGGTAGCGTTTCGTCGAGCGTCTCCTCGCCATCGGCAAGCGATTGCAGGGTCAGTCGGACGAACCGATCTCCGGTGTTCTGATCGCCCGTCAGGGCGCGCGCATATCGCCGAAGGAACGGCAGATGCGGCGCCAAGGTCGCCAAAAAGTTCATGAGCCCCCGGTCAAGGCAGGTGAGACGCTTTCGCGTCGATAATTTCGGAGGTCGACACCCGACCTCGACCGGAGACAACGCGGGCGACCGGATCCGGTTCCGTCATCGACACTGCCTATTTGCCTTTGAGGCGGAACTCGGATCGAATCGGTGCGTTAGGCGAGGGCGATGCTAAGGGCGGCGCGCGGGCGGGCCCAGGTTCGGAATGAATTCGGGGCTCATGAAGAAGACAGCGAAACCACCCGCCGACCTCGGTGAAGCGCGCATTGACAGGGTGGCGATCGGCGAGCGGCTTCGCGAGCTGTTCGACGAGGTTCTCAACGAGCCCGTGCCCGACGATTTCCTCGATTTGCTTCGCCGCGCCGACGAGCGCCGGGCGCTGGGCGGGGCCGAGTCGGAAGGCGGCCAATGACGGACGCTGCGCGACCGCCGGTCGATCCGGCCCGCGACAAGATATTCAAGACCGAACTGGTGGCGCTGATCCCCCAGTTGCGGGCCTTCGCGCGCTCCCTGACCGGAGACCCGACGGCGGCCGACGACCTTGCCCAGGACGCCATGGTGAAGGCCTGGGATGCCAGGGCGAGCTTCGAGATGGGTACCAACATGAAGGCCTGGACCTTCATGATCCTGCGCAACCAGTTCTACTCGGAGAAGCGCCGGTCCTGGCGGCAGAGCCAGCTCGACCAGGAAGCCGCCGAGCGGACCCTTGTGGCCATTGACGATCCATCGGCTCCCGTAGCGTTGGACGAGTTGCGCATGGGCCTGGCGATGCTGCCCGCCGAACAGCGTGAGGCGCTGATCCTGGTCGGCGCGGGCGGGTTCGCTTACGAGGAAGCGGCGGTGATCTGCGGCTGCGCGGTGGGCACGGTGAAAAGCCGCGTCAGCCGCGCCCGGCGAGCCCTGATGGAGATCCTCAAGCGCGGGGAATATTTCCGTGACGGCGCTCCGGCGGGCGACGCCATGGGGACCATCCTGGCCCAGGCGGAGCGCCTGAGCAACGCGACGTGACGCCGACCGTCAAAGACGGCGGCTGGGGAAGCACACCCCTGCGCGTCCGTCTCGCCGTCCTTATCGGCATCGCGCTGCTTCCGGTCCTGCTTCTCGGCCTCGTGTCGGGCGCGCTGATCCTGGGACGCCCCTCCGGCGACGGCGCTGCGCAATGGCGGTGGCTGGCGCTCGCCCTCCCTGTCTTCGGCTTCGTCTTCGCCCTCGCCGGCGTCGCCATCGTGGTGGACCAGGAGGCGTATCGCTGGATCGCCCGCCTGAGGGGCGCCGCCGCCGTCCCGGGGGAGGAGGATGCCGATGAGGATGCAGACCTCGACGCGGCCTCCTTCACCTCGGCCGCTCCCGAGGTCCGTGCGCTCGCCCGCGGCCTCGACGCGATGACCGCGGCGATCGTCGCGCGCGACCGCGCCCTGAGCGAAAACCTGATCCAGAGGGACGGTCTGCTGCGGGAAATCCATCACCGCGTGAAGAACAACCTGCAGGTGATCTCCTCCCTCCTCAACCTGCAGCAGCGATCCCTGGCCGACCCGGCGGCCCGCGCCGCCATGTCCGACACGCGCCAGCGGATAGCCGCCCTGGCGCTGATCTATCGCGCCCTCTACGAGGGGGCGGACCTGCGGAAGGTGAACCTTGCAGACTTCCTCGAGGAGTTGATCGGCCAGCTGATCCTGACCGACACCGGCCAGAGCCCGGCGATCCGCACCGAGCTGGCCATCGATGCGCTCACCATCGATCCCGACCATCTCGCGCCCCTGGCCCTGTTCGCGGTCGAGGCGATCACCAACGCCAAGAAACATGGCTTGACCGAAGGCGGCGGCCGGCTGGCCGTCAACTTTTCGGTGCGCGGACAGGAGGCCGAGCTGGCGATCACCGACAGCGGTCGTCCCGGATCGGCGGCGGTGGTCGTCGGCGAGGGCGTTGGCCGAACCCTGATGTCGGCGTTCGCCCGGCAGCTGGGCGGCGCCGTCAGCTTCTGTCCGCAGCCCGCGGGGGGGCTCACGGCGCGGTTGACCTTCCCCACTCCTGAGGTTGCGCCTTGACGGGCTCGGGAACCGCGCGCCGTCGGGCGCGTTGTTCCGTTTGAATAACTACTCAATCCAAAGGGAAGATACATCCATGCGTACACTGATCCTTCTTGCCGCCATGGCCGCCAGCATGTCGCTGGCCGCCTGCAACACCGTTTCCGGCGCGGGGAAGGACGTCTCCTCGGCCGGACACGCCGTGACCGATACGGCGAACGACGCCAAGCCCCACTAGGCTACGCCACCGTGAACCCTGGCCGCGACCGCAAGGGTCGCGGTCAGGGAGAATCGACCGGCGCCAGTGGTCGCCGTCAAGGCGCCCCCGGCCCCGGTCACCAGGGCGTTCAGATAGCGTGCCGGTGCCCATCGGCCCGCCAGGCCCTTCGAAAGATCCCGCCCTTCCAGGCCCTCCAAAGTTTCCGATTGCAGCACAGCGCGCGGTCCCTCGCCGTCGACTCGGATGGCGAGGTCGCCGCGGACCCGGTCGGCGGACGCGCGCGCGAGGCCGCCTGCCGCCAGTCCGGTCGCGGCGATCTGGACGAGGATCAGCATCGCCTGGGCGGCCAGGGCTGGTAGGGCGTCGATCTGCACCGCCCACTCCAACTTGGGCCGGCGGCCCTCGAACGGCGCCAGGGCGAGTCTGTGCAGGGCCGCGCCGCCGACGGCTTCGCCGCTGGCGCCAAACGCCACCTTGTGGAACGCGAGAAGGTCCAGGAGGCCCTGGGCGCTGGAGACGGCGAGGTCCAGCGCCGCGCCGTCCATGTCCGACTGCCCCGGCTCGGCGAGCAGGTCCAGTCCGGAGGCGACCCCGGACGCCGCGCCCGAGATATCGTGCAGGATGCGCGCCGCTAGACCGGCGGCCAGGCGTTCGGGGGGCGTCGCATTTGACGTCATGGAGGGGGAGACTCGCCTGATTTGCCCCTTTGGCAAACCGTTCCCGGCCTCTAGAAGGCCTCATGACCAAGACCCTCACCGGCGAACTCTCCATCCGTGACGCCGACCTGATCGGCGCGGCGCTGGCGGAAATCGCTGAGGAAGCGGGGCGCCTGATCCTGCCGCTCTGGCGGACAGGCCTGGATGTCGAGACGAAGTCGGACAGCAGCCCGGTGACGGTCGCCGACCGGCGGGCTGAGACCCTGATCCTAGCCCGGCTGGAGGAGCGCTTTCCGGGCGTGCCTGTGGTCTCGGAGGAGGACTCCAGCGAATTCGGAACGCCGGAGAAGATCGCCGAGCGGTTCTTCCTGGTCGACCCGCTCGATGGCACCAAGGCCTTCGTGCGGGGCGACCCGAACTTCACCGTCAACATCGGCCTCATCGAGCGGGGCCGTCCGGTGGCGGGCGCCGTGGTCGCTCCGCCGACCGGCGAGGTCTGGCACACCGCCTCCGACGGCGCGCGCAAGCACGGGCCCGGCAAGGCGTCGCGGCGGGTGGAGGTGCGGGCCTGGCCCGGCGACGATGCGGTCGCCCTGATCAGCCACACCATGAAGCCCGAGGCGCTGGCCGAACTCCAGGCGCGGTATGGCTTCACGCGCACCGAGGCCATGGACTCGTCGATCAAGCTGTGCCGGATCGCCGAGGGCGCCGCCGATATCTATCCTCGCCACGGGACGACCATGGAGTGGGACATCGCCGCCGGGCACGCGATCATCCTCGCCGCCGGCGGGCGGGTGACCACGCCGGATGGGGAGCCCTTCGCCTACGGCAAGGCGACCGACGGCTTTCGGAACGGCTGGTTCGTCGCCCGCGGCGGCTGATCAGGGCGCGCGTCGTCCGCCAATCCGATCGTTCGGCCCGGCATGCCGGCGGCGTCGAAATACGGCGTACCGGCCGCCTCCTGCCAGTCGAGCACGGTGACAAAGCCGTTCGCCGCGGGTTGGGAACGCATAATGTGGGTCTCGCCAGCCACTGCCTTGCCATCGGCGACCAGCGCCTCGCCGAGCACTCGGCCCACGGCCTTGCCGCCCCCGCCCAGGTCCAGGCCGAGCAGGTGGGCGACAGTCGGCGCGATATCCGCGTTGCCCACCGGCGCCGGGTCGTGGAATCCGCGCCTGAAACTCGGTCCGATGGCGGCCATGAAGTTGTGAGTGTCCTGACGGCCGAAGAAGCCATGGATGCCTTGGCCCTGTTGCAGATCGGTATCCGCGATCTCGGCGCCGCAGATTTCGGGGTCGGCGCAACCGGTGGAAAAGCTGCGGAAACTCACCACGATCGAGGGCGGCGGCGTCACGGCTGTTCCGGCCAAGCCTATGGCGCCCATCGGGAGGGACCCGGCGACGGCGCCGAGGGCGGTCGTTGACGAAGATCGCGCCGATATAGTCCTCCGCGGTGAGGGCGGCGACGACGCGTGCGGCGAGCGTCCGGTCGTCAGGGTTCGCCAGGTAGATCAGGTCGGAGCCGCCGTTGCCGACCACGACCACTTTGGGTTTCGCCGCGTCGGCGGCCAGGATCGAGCCACCGCGTTTCGGGTAGAAGCCCTCTCCGGTGGCGATCGGGAAACCGTTGGCGTCAAAGAGCCCCAGCTTCAGCGCTTTCGCCAGATCGATGGCGAGGAAGCCCGGGGGCAGATAGCCCGGCACGACATCGGGGAATCGCAATTTGGCCGCCGCGCTGGTGGCGCTCTGGCGCGAATTGACCGAAAAGCCGTGGTCGGCGGTCACGATGACGTCGGTGGTCTTGTCCAGGCCCAGATCTGTGAGCGCCTGGCGCAGGGCCTGCAGGTCGTTGGAGGCGTTCCGGATCGCCGCCAGGCTGGTGCGCCCGTTGATTCCCGGCGCCAGGGCGTTGAGGCTGTCGCCCTCATTGTGCTGGGTGCCGTCGGGATCCCGGGACCAGAACACCATGACGAAAGGCTTTTCCGACGCCTTGAACCGCGGCAGCAGCACCTTGGCGGCGACCGCCACGAACCAATCCTGCTGCTCCACATTGGCGACCTGGACACCCGGCATGTTGTAGGCGCCCGGAGAGCTGTTCAGGCCGCGGTCGGGCGTCATGCGGCCGAGGCCGGCGGCCTCGATCGCCTTCGCCAACTCGCGGGACAAGCCCACGCCCTCGCCGCCGGGATAGCCGGTGGCGTCATCAATGATGATCGCGCCGGTTCCCTCTCGGCTTGTGACGTCCTGGATGGCCGTAGGGCCGAGCTTGCCGATCGCAGCGGTGTTGAAGCCTTTGTCCCGGGCGGCCTGCAGCAGGCTGGTCTGGTTGAGGTAGTTCCCGCCGAAGCGGTCGTTCATCAATCCGAGAATCACGTCGTCCTCCAGGGGCGCGACGGGCGAGCCGTAGGGAGGGCCGAACGGCCTGCCGATGTAGAGGACATTGCCGAAATCGCCTGTGTCGCCGAGGCGGTGGCCAGTGGCGATGGCCGCGGCGTTGGGCGTGGTGATCGTGGGATAGAGGGCGTGGCTGTTGCGAAAGTCGACCCCCTCGTCGCGGACGGCCGCCAGGGCCGGCGCGGTGTCCTTGTCGACGACGGCCGAGCGCAGGCCGTCGGCGACGAAAATGAGCACATTGCGCGGCCCATTCGCCGCCAGCGCGGACCCCGAAAGTCCCATGGCGAGGGCAAGGGCCGTCACGCGGCCGAGCCCTTTGAGGAGTGGCGTCATCCTGAATCCCCTGGAGCGTGGGCGCGGATCGCCCGCGGTCGCCCGCATGCCAGGACCTACCAGCCCGCGATGACAGTTTCGCGCCAGTCCAACTGGCGCGGTGCGGGCGCTTTGCGATCGCTCCTCGCCGCGCCATAAGACGATCATCGAAAAGGAAACCCGAAAGCCATGGCCCTGGACGCCGCCGTCAAGACCTTTTCCTGGGAGGATCCCCTCGACCTCGCCTCGCGGCTTTCCGACGACGAGCGGATGATCGCCCAGGCGGCCCGGTCCTACGCCCGCGAACGGCTCCTGCCTCGGGTGGTGAGCGCCTTCGCCGATGAGCGTTTCGATCGCGAGATCATGACCGAGATGGGCGCCCTGGGTTTCCTGGGCGCCACCCTGCCCGAGACCTACGGCTGCGCCGGTGTGAACCATGTCGCCTATGGCCTGATCGCGCGCGAAATCGAGGCGATCGACAGCGGTTATCGCTCGGCCATGAGCGTGCAGTCGTCTCTGGTGATGTATCCGATCCACGCCTTCGGCTCCGAGGCGCAGCGCCGCAATTACCTCCCCGGCATGGCGCGGGGCGAGATCGTCGGCTGTTTCGGCCTGACGGAAGCCGACGGCGGCTCCGATCCGGCCTCAATGCGCACAGTGGCCAAACCCGCCCCGGGCGGTTTCGTCCTCAACGGGTCCAAGATGTGGATCACCAATTCACCGATCGCCGACGTGGCGCTGGTGTGGGCGAAGCTCGATGGGGTGATCCGCGGGTTCCTGGTCGAGCGCGGGGCCGCGGGTTTCTCCACGCCGAGGATCCAGAACAAGCTGTCGTTGCGCGCCTCGGTAACCGGCGAGATCGCGCTTTCCGACGTGTTCGTGCCGGAGGACGCCATGTTGCCGGACGTGCAGGGGCTGCGCGGGCCGTTCTCCTGCCTCAACAAGGCGCGCTACGGCATCGCCTGGGGCGCCATGGGGGCGGCGGAATTCTGTCTGCACGCGGCCCGCGACTACGTCGCCACGCGCAAGGTGTTCGGAAAGCCCCTGGCGGCCCGCCAGCTGGTGCAGAAGAAGCTGGCCGACATGCTGACCGAGATCGCGCTGGGGCTCGAGGGCGCGCTGGCGCTCGGGCGGCTGATCGACCAGGGGGCCTGGGTCCCCGAGGCCATCAGCCTGATGAAGCGCAACAACTGCGGCAAGGCCCTGGATATCGCCCGGGTGGCCCGGGACATGCACGGGGGGAACGGGATCAGCGGCGAGTACCACGTGATGCGCCACGCCGCGAACCTGGAGACGGTCAACACCTATGAGGGCGCGCATGACGTCCACGCCCTGATCCTCGGACGCGCCATCACCGGCGAGAACGCTTTCTAGGATGGTGGCGGGGGAAGTCACCACGCGGGCGGCCGCGGCGGGCCACGCGGACGCCGTGACGCCGATGCCGACGGTGATCGCGGCCTCGGTGCTGGGGACCACATTCGAGTGGTACGACTTCTTCGTCTTCGGGACCCTGGCCCCGGTGATCGCCAAGAACTTCTTCACCGCCCTCGATCCGACCGCCGGGCTGCTGGCCGCGCTCGGCCTGTTCGGCGCAGGGTTCTTCTTCAGGCCGATCGGGGCGCTGATCTTCGGCGGGGTGGGCGACCGGGTGGGGCGCAAGGGGGCGTTCCTGATCACCGTGACGATGATGGGTGCGGCGACCGTGGGCATCGGCCTCCTGCCAACCTACGCCCAGGCCGGCCCCTTGGCCCCGTTTCTGTTGATCCTGATGCGCATCGTCCAGGGAACCGCCCTCGGCGGCCAGTACGGCGGCGCGGCGATCTATGTCGCCGAGCACGCAAGGCCCGAGCGAAGGGGCTTCTTCACCGGCTTCGTCCAGGCCTCCGCCGCCCCCGGCCTCGTGGCGGCCCTCACGGTGGTCCTGATCACCCGGGCCAGCGTGGGCGAGGCGCGCTTCACCGCCGCCGACTGGCTCGCCGGCTGGCGCCTTCCCTTCCTTCTGTCCGCCGGGCTGCTGGCCATCTCCATCTGGATGCGCCTGAAGCTGAGCGAGAGCCCGGCCTTCCGCGCGCTGAAGGCCGCCGACGGCCAGGCCAAGGCTCCCCTGGCGGAGGCTTTCGGCCGCTGGCCGAACCTGAAGCTGGTGCTGATCGCCCTGCTGACCCTGATGTGCGGCCAGGGGGCGGTCTGGTACACGGTGTTCTTCTACGCCGAGCAGGTGTTCCTCGAGCGGTTCATGAAGATCGATCCGCTAACGGGCACCGGCCTGCTGGCGGCGGTGACAGCGCTCAGCGCGCCGCTGTACATCCTGTTCGCCGGGCTCTCCGACAAGGTGGGGCGCAAGTGGGTGATGTGGTTCGGCATGTGCCTGGCGCTGGTCGCCTTCTTCCCCGGCTTCCACGCCCTGGCGCGGTTCGCCAACCCAGCCCTGGTGGACGCGCAGGCCCGCACCCCGGTGGTGGTGTTGGCCGATCCGGCCCGCTGCTCGCTGCAGTTCGACATCACCGGAAAGGCGCGGTTCGCCACCTCCTGCGACATCGCCAAGAGCGTGTTGGCCAATGCCGGCATCTCCTATTCGAATGAAGCCGCGCCGGCCGGAACCCAGGCCCGCGTCAAGATCGGCGCGGTGTCGGTCGGCTCGGTCGAGGGCGAGACCCTGGCGCCGCCGGCCCTGAAGGCCGCCACGGCGCAGGTGAAGGCCCGGCTCGGCCAGGCGCTCAGCCAAGCCGGCTATCCTGCCAAGGCGGACCCCGCGCGGGTGAACTTCTGGGGCCTGTTCGGGGTGATGATGATCTTCGTGGTCGCGGCCACAGCCCTCTTCGGGCCGATCGCCACCACCCTGGTGGAGCTCTTCCCCATGCGCATCCGCTACACCGCCATGTCGCTGCCCTACCATGTGGGGACCGGCTGGGTGGGTGGTTTCGTGCCGGTGACCGCCTTCGCCATCGTCACCGCCACCGGCAACATCTATGCCGGCCTGTGGTATCCCATCGTCTTCACCGCGATCAGCGTCCTCACCCTCCCCTTCCTGCTCCCGGAAGTCCGCGGACGGCCGATCAGCTCCTAGTGTGGCGATTCAGAAATTCGCCGTTGTTTGTGGCGCCTCCGCAGCGGATGTCTGAATCTCCAGCCACACTAGAAGCTATTGAATTCTAGTGTGTTTTTTGGATTTGAAGTTCGCACCCAGCCCGACCCCACACACCGGCGAACTTCAAATCCAGCACACTGGCCTAGAGCAGGGGATCCAGTGGGGCTCCGGCGTTGGTGCGGCGGATGAAGAGTTCGGAGAGCAGGATGGCGCCCAGGGCGATGGCGGCCGAGATCGCGCACAGGACCATGGCGCGGCTCTCGGCCCCGGGGGTCTGGGTCGCCTGATAGATGTCGGTGGGAAGGGTCAGGGTCTCTCCGGGGATCGCCGCCACGAAGGTGATGGTGGCTCCGAACTCGCCAAGGGACCTGGCGAAGCCCAGCACGGCGGCCGCCACCACGCCGGGCGCCGCGAGGGGCAGACTGATCCTCAGGAACCGCGACAGGGGCCCGGCGCCCAGGGTGCGGGCCGCCTCAAGGGCCTCGCGGTCGATAGCTTCGAGGGCCTGCCGCATCGGACGGACCATCAGCGGAAAAGCCATGACCGCCGCGGCCAGGGCGGCGCCGGTCCAGCGGAAGGCGAAGACGAGGCCGAGGGGCTCCAGGCCCTGGCCGAGCCAGCCCCGATGGCCCAGCAGAAGTAGGAGGGCGAAGCCTGTGGCCACGGGCGGCAACACCAGCGGCAGGTGGGTCACGGCGTCCAGCAACGCCCGGCCGGGAAAGGGCCGGCGGGCGAGCAGCCAGGCGACGCCGAGGGCGAACGGAAGGGCGCCGACGGTGGCCACGCCGGCCACCTTCAGGGAGAGCAGCACCGCGACGAGGTCGTCCGAGGCGAGGAGGTTCACGGTCCGGGCGCCGCTTCGAGCCGTTCCACGGCCACCCCCGCGGCGCCGAGCCGGCGCGCCGCCGGCCGGGCGAAGACCTCGTCCACGACCGCGATCAGGCGCCCCGCGCGGGCCTGGTCCGCGATAGCCTCCTCGATCTTCGGAGCCCAGGTCCAGTGCTCGGCGTCGCGGCGCGCATGGACGTCGACGAGCGGCCGGGCCCCGGCGCCGAGCACCAGAATGTCTGCAACGTTCAGCACCCTCACGGCGCGGACCGACAGTAGGTCGGCCGCCGCCGGAACGTCGATGAAACTCACCCGGCCGATCGCCGAGACGCCCGAGGCGATGGCTTCGTCGAGCACCCGCGCGGCTTCAGCGAGGTCGCCCGCCGCCGCCGCGGCCGCCACCGGCCCGGCGAGCACCGCCCGCAGGAACGCC
>JAQGIW010000154.1 GCA_028290905.1 Caulobacteraceae bacterium
CCGCTCGCGAAGGTCCATGGAATAGGGAGCCGTCATCCAGGCTGGCCTCCTCGCCCAGCATGGACTCTGAATCAGATCAGCCCTGATTTGGGAATCCCGATTCCGTCAAAAGGCGGCTTGCTCTAGCATCAGGAAGAGCCCGGCGAGGACGGCGGTGACGGGAACGGTCATGGCGCGCCGTAGCGGGCCTTCAGTCGTCCCGCAATGACCCCCAGCCGACGGCGTGGACCCGGCCCGCGCCCAGCACCGCCGCCAGGGGACGGGCGCGGAACAGGGGGTGGAAGGCCGCGTCGCGGATATTGAGGCCGCCGGCCAGGGTCCCGAACGCCGGCAGCACCACCCGCTCGCCGTCGGTGACGAAGCAGCGGCGGCGCACGCTGGCGCCCCGGGCCGCCACCCGGGCGCAGGGGTGGAGATGGCCGGCCACCTCTCCCGCGGACGGGCCCCCGGCGGGCTCGTGAACGAGGCGCAGGGCGCCCAGCGCGAGGATGGGGGCGGTGTCGCCCGGCAGCCCGCGGGGGCCGATCGGATCATGATTGCCCGTGACCCACACCAGGGTGCGACCGGAGACCGTCGCACGCAGCGTGGCCGCGTCGGCCGCCGCCAGGCGCCCGTCGCCCTCCCGGTCGTGGAAGCTGTCGCCGAGGAACACCACAGCGTCGGGGGCCAGGGCGGAGACCTCCGCGTCCAGGCGCCGGAGGGTTTCGGCCGTGTCGTAGGGCGGCAGCATCTGGCCGTGGGTGGCGTAGAACGACCCCTTTTCGAGGTGCAGGTCGGCGACGATCAGCGCGCCGTGGGTTTCCAGCCATAGGGCGCCGGAGGGCCGGCAAACCACCCGCTCTCCCGCCAGGACGAGCGCGAGGCCGCCGAGGGGATGCGGGCCCACCGCCTCCGGCGGCGGGGCGGCGCGGGTCTGGCGGCGCCCGCTCATGCGACGGCCTCGGCGATGAGATCTTCGGCCGCGCCGGCCAGGATGAGCTCGCCTGCACCCTCGCCTGGGGAGCGCTGCCGGCCGATCTCCAGGATCACCGACACCGAGAAGGGCGAGAGATGGTCCAGCGCCGAGTGGCGGATGCGCCCCCGGATGCGGGCCAGCATCAGGCCCAGGCGCCCCACGTCGATCAGGCCCTGGGCGGCGTCGGCGCGGGCGCAGCGTAGCAGCAGGTGGTCCGGCTGATGCTTGCGAAGGACGTCGTAGACGAGGTCGGTGGAGAAGCTCACCTGCCGACCGCTTTTCTCGTTCTTCGGCGAGCGCCGTTCGATCAGGCCCGAGATCAGGGCGCAGGCCTTGAAGGCGCCCTTCATCATCGCGCTCTCCGCCAGCCAGGCCTCCAGGTCGTCCCCCAGCATGTCCTCGGCGAACAGGTCGGCAAGGTCGAGGTCGGCCATGGACTTCAGCGACCAGACGGCGACCGCATAGTCGTTGCAGACGAAGCCGAGCGGCCCGATCCCCGCCCGCTCCAGTCGGCGGGTGAGCAGCATGGCCAGGGTGGTGTGGGCGAGGCGGCCCTCGAACGGGTAGCAGACCAGGAAGTGGCGCTGGCCCCGCGGGAAGGTCTCCAGCAACATCTCGTCCGGAGCGGGGATGATCGAGCGGTCGCGCTGGATCTCCAGCCATTCGCGGACGTCGTCGGGTAGCACCTGCCAGCGGTGGGCGTCGGACATCATCGCCCGCACCTTTCCCGCCAGGAACGTCGAGAGCGCGAACTTCGAGCCGCCCCACGACGGCATCTTGGCCTCCTCACCGGGCGCCGCGGTCACCAGGACGTCCGTGCCGGTGACGCCCATCAGCCGCCACACCCGGCCGGCGAAGATGAAGGTGTCGCCGACGTCCAGGACCTCCAGATATCCCTCCTCCACCTCGCCGATCTTGCGCCCGGGCGTCGAGCGCCGGCCGGAGACGATGCGCACCGAAAGCATGGCCGGCGAGACGATGGCGCCGGCGTTCAGCCGGTGGCGCAGGATCATCTCCGCATTGCGGGCCCGCCACAGCCCGTCCTGGCCGCGCACGATGCGGGCGAAGCGGTCGTAGACGCGCAGCGCGTAGCCGCCGGTGGCCACTAGGTCGACCACCGCCTCGTAATCTTCCCAGGAAAGATGGCGGTAGGGTCCGGCCGATGTGACCTCCTTGTGCAGGCCGACCAGGTCGAAGGGCTCCGAGCAGGCGCAGCCCATGACGTGCTGGGCCAGAACGTCCAGGGCCCCGGTGCGTGGCGCCTCGCTGTCGAAGGCGTTCTCGGCGATCGCCTCGCGGGCCGCCTGGCACTCCAGCATCTCGAAGCGGTTGGCGGGGACGAAGAGGGCGCGGCTCGGCTCGTCCAGGCGGTGGTTGGCGCGGCCGATACGCTGGACCATGCGCGAGGCGCCCTTGGGCGAGGCCAGCTGGATGACCAGGTCGACGTCGCCCCAGTCGACGCCGAGGTCCAGGGTCGAGGTGCAGACCACGGCCCGCAGCGCGCCCCGCGCCATGGCCGCCTCCACCTTGCGCCTCTGCTCGGCGGCGAGCGAGCCATGGTGCAGGGCGATGGGCAGGTTGTCGTCGTTGAGCCGCCAGAGTTCCTGGAAGGCGAATTCGGCCTGGAAGCGGGTGTTGACGAACACCAGCGCGGTGCGGGCCCGGCGGATGGCGTCGTAGACCTCGGGCATGGCGTGGCGGGCGGTGTGGCCGGCCCAGGGAACCTGGTCTTCCGACAGCAGCACGTCGACCACCGGCGGCGCGCCCGGGATCCCGCGCACCAGGTCGACCGCGTCGGCGTCGCCGGGCGACAGCCAGGCGCGGATCAGGTCGGGATCGTCGACGGTGGCCGAGAGGCCGATGCGCCGGCAGTGCGGCGCGAAGGTCTGCAGCCGCGCCATGCCGAGGGCCAGCAGGTCGCCGCGCTTGGAGGGCCAGACGGCGTGGACCTCATCGATGATCAGGCACCTGAGGTCCTCGAAGTAGCGGCGCGCGCCGTCCCAGGCGCAGAACAGGGCCAACTGTTCGGGGGTGGTGAGCAGGATGTCGGGCGGCTTGACCCTCTGGCGCTGCCGCCGCGCCAGGCCGGTGTCGCCGGTGCGCGACTCGGCCTTGATGGGCAGGCCCATCTGGGCGATCGGCGTCATCAGGTTTCGCTCGACGTCGACCGCCAGGGCCTTGAGCGGCGAGATGTAAAGGGTATGGACGCCGGGCGGGGCGTTGGGCCTGGGCCTGTGGTTGAGGTCGATGAGGCTCGGCAGGAAACCGGCCAGGGTCTTTCCACCGCCGGTGGGAGCGATCAGCAGGGCGTGGCGGTCCTGGCGAGCCTTCTCCACCATCTCCAGCTGATGAGCCCGAGGCGCCCACCCGCGCGCCGCGAACCAGCCGGCGAAGGGCTCGGGGAGAGCGTGGTGGCTCTCTGCCTCCCCGCGATGATCCAGGGCTTCCGACATCGGACCGCCGTTAACATCGGGACTCTGAAACACCAAGCGATGTTCTCTATACGTTTCCCTCCGGGGCCGCCGAGGCGGCGGCGTAACCATTGACGCGGCGCTTTTCGCATGTGCGAAAACGCACAAACGCGTTAGGGAATGGCCGGGGAGGGACGCGTCCCATCGGAGTCCCATGAAAATAAAGTCCGTCGGCCTGGCCCTCGCCGCTTGTCTCGCGGCCACGCCACTACTCGCCTGGTCCCCCACCCCCGACACTCAGAAGACATTGCGCAATGGCCGCGCCTGGGCGGAGGTTCTACCCGACACCGACGGCGCGGCCCTCATTCGCGCGGCGGTCGACATCGCCGCGCCGCCGAGCACCGTGTGGGCGGTGATGACCGACTGCCGGCTCGCCGGCCGCTTCATCTCCGACCTGGCTAGCTGCACGGTGTTGCAGGGCGATCAGCGCCGCGGCTGGGATGTTCGCGACCAGTTCTCCCACGGTAACCTCTTCCTGCCCGACATCCACAATGTCGTGCGATCGGAATACACGCCCTACAGCCTGATCCGGTTTCGGAAGGCAGGGGGCACTCTGCAGATCGAGGATGGCGAATGGCGCCTCGAGCCCCTGGACGGCGGCGCGGCCACGCGGGTGATCTATATAAATCGCGTGAAGGCGGACATTCTCGTTCCGGCTCCCCTCGTCCGGGCGGGACTGCGCGGCAGCACCCCCAAGGTCCTCCTGGCGCTTCGTCGGGAGAGCTTGGCGGCCGCGGCCCGGGCCGGCTGAGCCGCGAAGGGACCCACGGGTCGCCGCCGGACGCGACAATCAGCGCCGGGTCGGTTGCCAGAGCTCGATCTTGGTCCCGTCGGGGTCGAGGATCCAGGCGAAGGTTCCGTTCGGGTCGGGCGGTTCCCTGTGGACGTCAACCCCCTTGGCCGCGAGCCTGGCGGAGAAGGTGTCCAGGTCGTCGACCGCGAAATTCACGCTGAAGTCCCGACTCGACGGGGCCATGGACTCCGCCGTGTCCGGGTACGGACTCCACACCACCACGGGCGGATGGCCCGGCGCATCGGTGGGGAGCGTCGCCCCGCCCCAATTCTCAATCTTGATCCCCATGACATCCCGGTACCAGGCCGCCAGGGCCTTGGGGTCCTTGCTCTTGAAGAACACGCCGCCGACGCCGGTGACGTGGCCCGCGCTGGGTCCGTCCTTCGGGACGGCGACATCGGCGGCGGACGCCACGCGTTGGCACAGCATTGCGATTACGCTGACGACGAGGGCCGCCGCCATCCTTGCTCCCATTGCAGTTCTCCCATCCGCTCTCGAGCCGCTCTGGCAAGATTACGGCCGAACCGTCCTCAAACCACCATTCGACGGCGCCGAGCCACCCTCCTGCTCACTCCCACGCGATCCGCCGATGCCGGCGCCGGCGTCAGGGGGCGAGAGGATCTTTTCAAGCTGTTGCAGCAACTCGCCGTAGCGGGTGAAGTTGCCGGCGGCATATTCGCGCTGCATGTCGCGAAACACCACCTGGGCGCGCTTGAACTGTTCCTGATCCGTTGCAGTGGTCGGCGTCTCGCCGGCAGCTTCTGCCGGAGTTCCGACCAGAAGGGCCTCCGCCGCGCCGAGCGTGTCACCCCATTCGATCTTGCGGTCGTCGGGAAGCAGCTGGCCGAACACGACGCGGGCGAGCGTCGGGATCCTGGTCTGCTCCGCTTCGATATAGACGGGCTCCATCGCCACCAGCTGGTGGTCGCCAAGCGGCAGAATGATCAGGTTGCCGCGGATCACGTGCGAACCGTGCTGGTCCCACAGGGTCAGGTCCCCTGAGAACCGGCTGTCCGAATTGATCCGCGATTCGATCTGCGCCGGCCCATCGACGAACCGCCCCTTGGGAAAGCGGAACGCCACGAGCTTGCCGTAGTTCTCGCTATCCGATCGGCCGGCCAACCATCCGGCCATCTGGTTCTTGCCCGCCACCGACAGCGGCAGCATCAGGATGAATTCCGGGTTCTGCGCGCCCGGCAGCTGCGCCATCACATAGTAGGGCTGCACCTCGATCTCGCTGTCGCGGTAGAGCTCATGCGGAACCTCCCAGCGATCCTCCCGATTGTAGAAGGTGGTCGGATTGGTCATGTGGTAGGTGCCGTACATCTCCGCCTGGACGGTAAACAGATCCTCGGGATAGCGAACGTGGCGGCGAAGGTTCACGGGCATGGCGGCACGGTCCCGGAACAGGCCAGGCAGCATCTTCCGGTAGGCCTTGATGATCGGATCGTCCGGCGCGAAGACGTAGAACGTCACCGATCCGTTGTAGGCGTCGACGACCGCCTTCACCGAATTGCGCAGGTAGTTGCGCCCGCGGAAGGCGGCGACCGAACCGCCATAGGCCTCGCTGTAGGCGTAGTTCGCTGAGCTGGTGTAGCCGTCGATGACGTAGGCGTAGTGATCGCCGTCGGCGACGATATAGGGGTCGCGATCGAAGGTGACGAACGGCGCCAGCCGCTCGACCCGTTCGACCACGTTGCGGCGAATCAGGACGCGGCTGGCGGGGGTGAAGTAGTTCGATATGAACAGCCGCAAGCCGTCGAATTGGTGGGCGATGACCAGCTTGCGCCACAGGTTCGACAGAGGGATGCCGCCGGCGCCGCCGTAGATCGTCTCGGCGTTGGCGTCGCCCCGCGGGAAGTCGAATTCCTTTTCGGTGGTGTGGACGTAGACCCGGTCCCGCGTCGCCAGCCCGTAGTAGATTTCGCCGTGCGTGACGGCGAGCTCGCCCTTGGCCTGGATCGGAATGTCGTGGGCCCACAGAACCGGATTGCCCCGGTTGTCGATTTCGTTGACGGGGACCGCGACCACGCCATAGCCATGAGTGTATTTCAGCGCCAGATTCACCCACACCTGGGCCGGCGGGGGTAGTTTCGCGATATCGAGTTCCCGCGCCGTGATCATCACCTGGCGTTCGACGCCGTCGATCTGGTAGCGGTCGAAGTCGACGCCGCCGAAGGTATAGTAGGGACGCAGGCCCTGGGTCTGCTGCAACTGGGGTTCGAGCGCGCGCCAATCCCAGATGCGGGCGTCCCGCAAGGTCGCCGCGCTCCTCTCCAGGCTGCCGCGGTCGATCGGGCTGGCCGAAACCGCGAAGGCCTGTTCCTCGACATCCGGCCCATCGAGCCCGTAAGCCCGCCGCGTGTCGGCAATGCTGCGCACGAGGTAGGGTTGCTCGAGGGTTATCTGATTGGGTCCGACATAGAGGCGCTCGACCGCCGGCGGAATGGCCACCGCGGCAAGGCCGACGGCGGCGAGCATTCCCGACGGCGCCGCCCAGTGTAACGGGGAGGCGATGAGCCGGCGGCGCAGGCGAGGCAGGCCGGCAGCGGCCGCCAGGGCGATGGCGGCGGCGACCCAGCAGGCGATGATCACCCCATAGGCCGGTAGCCAGACATGGATGTCGATCCAGGACGCGCCGGCGACGACGGCCGAGTGCCCGCGGATGACGAGGTGATAGCGCTCCAGGAAGACCGCGAGGGCGCGACCCAGGCAAAAGAGCGCGGCGAGCGCCATTCCTTGCGCCAGCCAACGGTCCAGGGCGATCGGGCTGTCGACCAGGATGCGGCCGTCGCCCCCCTCCCCGCCGTCAGCCGGGGGGGCGTCGATAAGGTGGAGGTCGGGGCTGTGACGCCGTCGCCAGGCCAACGCCGGGCGCAGATAGAAGAGGAATCCGATGGCCGCCCAGGCGAGGAAGGTGATGACGACGAGCGTGATGACGAGGCCAACGACCGCTTCATAGAACGGCAGCCGGAGAAGGTAGAAGGAGAGGTCCTTGCCGAACACCTCGTCGATCACCCCTGAGGGGGCCGCTCCGAGGAACGCGGTCAGGGGCGTCCAAAGGTCGATGGCGCTCAGGGCGACAACCGCCGAAAGAATGAAACCCGCAAACCAGGGCGCGCTGCGAGGGATCATCGCCACTGGCCGGGACGCCGCCCGCAGGTTGAACCCGATGAACAACCCCCCGAAGACGAGGACAGTTGCGAAGATCGCCACCCGCAGGCCGAGCGCGAACCAATAGCGGTACTGCTGGCCGAGTTCGAGGAACCAGTAGTTCTGCAGCGAGACCGTGAAGATCATCTCCAGCAGGATGATGGCCAAGATCGCCGCGGCGATATAGGCGAGGTCCCGATAAACGTGGTGAACGAGGGATACTGAAGGGGGCGCGCCCTGGTGTTGCAGGACGGTCCTGGCCAGCGGAATCGCGGCGACGAGGACCAAGATCAGGTAGCTGAGCGCGAACATGCGGCTCTCCCCCTGATGGTCTCGACCCAGGCGCGGGCCCGCAGCTCATGAGACCGCTCAGGCAAGCTCAGCTTCGCGGGCAAAAGTCTCGGGCGTCAAGGTCCCGTTACGTATCGGCCGGCGCTGCGTTACAGGAGGCGCCGCCTTCATGGAACCTGGCTTCCTGGACGGCGCGACGACGATAGCCCGCAGGAGGAGGAACCCGGCCATGCGACCCGCCGTCGAGGCGACCATCCTCATGGCAGGCTTGATTGGCGCGCTCGGAGCCACGGCTCCGGCCCGCGCAGCCCCCTCCGACTGGCCAAGCTACAATCGCACGCTGACGTCCGAGCGCTACTCTCCGCTCGATGAGATCAACACGAAGAACGTCGGAGGTCTCAAGGTTCTTTGCACCTACGATACCGGCCAGGAAACAGGGTTCCAGACCGGCCTCGTGCAGGTGGACGGGGCGCTGTTCGCCACCACCGAACAGGACACGTTCTCGATCAATCCCGACACCTGCCGGGAGAATTGGCGGACACACGAGGAGATCCCGCACAGCACGCTCAAAGTGAACCGGGGCGTCGCCGTGCTGGATGGCCGGGTCTTCCGCGGCACGAGCGACGGCCGTGTGCTCGCTTATGACGAAGCCACCGGCAAGCGGCTGTGGGCGGCGACCATCGCCGATCCGTCGATCGGCGAGACGGTTCCCGCATCGCCGATCGCCTGGAGCGGCCTGGTGTTCGCCGGCAACGCCGGCGGCGACAACAAGGGCGTCAAGGGCCGAATGTACGCCCTCGACGCCGCCACCGGAAAGATCGTCTGGGAGTTCTATCTCGTGCCGCGAGCACCGGATGACCGCGTTCGCGGGCCGCAGGCCAAGGGCGCGCCACCGTCAATGAAGGCGTCGTGGATCAACGCCAAGGGCTTCCCGATCAGCGGCGGCGGCACCTGGACGTCCTACACTCTCGACCCAAGTACCGGCCGCCTCTACGTCCCGGGCGGCAATCCCGCGCCCGACTTCGTGAACGCCTACCGCAAAGGCGACAATCTCTTCACCGGCTCGGTGGTCGTGGTCGATGCGCGGACCGGCGCCTATCAGCGCCACTTCCAGGTCGCTCGCCACGACTTCCACGACTGGGACGCGTCGACGGCGCCGGCGGTGTTCACGACCCGCGCCGGTCGCAAGATGATGGCCGTCGCACCCAAGGACGGGCGCCTCTACGGGTTCGATCTCGCCTCGAACACGGCGCTCTACCGCAAGCCCGAGACGACGATCGCCAATGTCGACGCGCCTCTGACGCCGGCGGGGACCCGCTTCTGCCCCGGAAGCCAGGGTGGCGCCGAATGGAATGGCCCCGCCTATGACACTCTGCACGATACGCTCGTGACCGGAGAGGTGGACTGGTGCACCACCGTGCACACCAATCCCAAGCCGGCGCTGGAGACGGCCCCATTCGGCCAGCCATGGAGCGGCTCGAAGGACGGCTTCGGGATCCAGGACGACACGTCCCGATGGGCGGGCTGGCTGACGGCCACGGACGCCACGACCGGCGCCAGGACCTGGCGGTTCAAGGCGCCCGCGCCCTTGATGGGCGGCGTCACGCCGACAGCGGGTGGGATTGTCTTGTTCGGCGACATGGCCGGCCACTTCTACGCCTTCGATTCCGGCAGCGGCGCAAAGCTGTGGACCACCGACCTCGGCGGCGCCGTGGCAGGCGGCGTGATCACCTACGACACCGGCCGTGGCCAGAAGATCGCGGTGGCGGCGGGCATGACCTCGCCGATCTGGCCGACGCCGAAGGTGACCGCCAAGGTCGTGGTGCTGGGCCTGAAGTAGTGAGGGCCGTTTCCCGGCGGCCTGACCTGCGTTCCCGTTCCGTTTCTCCCCGCTCTGGGCTACAACCGACCCCGTGAACGCCCCCACCCTCATCCTCGATCTCGCGCCAGCCCTGGTGGTGCTGCCGGGCGGCCGGGCGGGGGTGGCTGACGGCGGGGGGGCGAGGGCCGTGCGCACACTGGAGGCGCGGGACCTATTCGAGGTGGGGCCGGTGCTGATCGCCCACGCGGCGATGACCGCGCGGCGGCTGGACCTGCACACGCCGCCGCGCAGCCCGCGGCTGTTCGACGTCCTGGAGCTGTTCGCCTTTGTGCGTCCGGCGCGGTTCTGCGCACCCTCGGCCGTCGGGCTGTGCCTGGCTCTCGGCCTCCCCGAGCCGCACGATGCGCCGATCCAGGCGGTGGCGCTGCGCGGCGTCGCCCAGGCCCTGCTGGCGGAGCTCGCCGCCAATCCCACCCCCAGCCGCGAGGAAGCCCTGGCCCAGGCCGAGTCCCTGGGCCGCGCCGGCTGGCCCTGGGCGGCGGCGGCGATCGGCGCCCTTCGCTCCGCCCCGCTGGGCCGGCCCTGGCGAGGCGACGGCATGGACGCCTGGGCGCGGGTCCTGGAGTGGGAGGACCAGGCGCCGCCGGGGGAGGCAGGCAGCAAGGCCATCGACCCGGCCGCCGTCGCGGCCCGGCTGGCCGTCCTTCTGGAACGCGCCGGCCTCGACGAGGCGCGCCCCAACCAGGCGGTGTTCGCGAGCGAGGCCGCCCACGCCTTCCAGCCGCGCCTGCGCGAGGGCGAGCCGATGATGATGCTGGCCGAGGCCGGCACCGGGATCGGCAAGACGCTCGGCTACCTGGCGCCAGCCTCGCTGTGGGCTGAGGCCAATGGCCCGGGGGTGTGGATCTCCACCTACACCCGCGCCCTGCAGCGGCAGATCGAGCGCGAGAGCCACTCGGTGTTTCCCGATCCGGCCATCAGGGCCGTGAAGGCGGTTGTCCGGAAGGGCCGGGAGAACTACCTGTGCCTGCTTAATTTCCAGGACGCCGCCAACGCCGCCCGCCTGGGCGGCGCCGACCTTGCGGGTCTGATGCTGGCGGCCCGCTGGGTCAGGGCGACCCGCGACGGCGACATGACCGGCGGCGATTTCCCGGCGTGGCTGCCGACCCTGTTCGCCATCTCCCCCGGCGCTCAGGCCAGCGCCGCAAACCTGGTCGACCGCCGGGGCGAGTGCATGCACGCCGGTTGTTCCCACTACCGGGCCTGCTTCGTCGAGAAGGCGGTGCGCGCGTCGCGGCGGGCCGACATCGTCATTGCGAACCACGCGCTGGTGCTGACCCAGGCGGCGTTCGACGGGGCCCGGGCGGCGCGGGGGCAGGCGGAGGATGGCGAGACCAGCCGCCTGCGCCGCATCGTCTTTGACGAGGGCCACCACCTGTTCGACGCCGCCGACAGCGCCTTCGCCGCCGCTCTCTCGGGCGCCGAGGCGGCCGAGATGCGGCGCTGGATCCGTGGCCCGGAAGGGCGCGGCCGTCGCGGCCGGGGGCTGGAGGCGCGCCTCTCGGAGGTGCTGGCGGAGCGTGAGGAGGCGATGGGCGCCCTGCGCGACGCGCTGCGATCCGCCACCGCCCTGCCGGGGGAAGGCTGGTCGGGCCGCATCGCGCCCGGGACCGGCGAGGTCAGCCCCCAGGGGCCCATCGAAGCCTTCCTGGTGTCGGTGCTCGAACAGCTGCGCGCCCGCGCCGCCCCGTCGGAGGTGGGCATGGAATGCGCCGCCCGGCCGGCCATCGACCTCGTGCGCGCCTCGGCCGGGACCGCCGCCGCCGCCGTGGCGGCCATCGAGACGCCCCTGCTCGCCCTCTCCCGCGCCCTCGAGGCGACCCTCGACGAGGAGGCCGATACGCTCAACGCCGCCGAACGGGCCAGGATCGAGGGGGCGCTCCGGGGCCTGGACCGCCGCGCGCGGATGATCCTGCCGGCCTGGCGCTCCATGCTTGCCGCCATCGACGAGAACGCCGAGGATGATCCCGATTTCGTCGACTGGTTCGAGGCGACCTTTCTCTATGGCCGGGTGGTCGACGCCGCCTGCCGCCGCCACTGGGTGGATCCCACCGAGCCTCTCACCGCGGCGGTGATCGCCCCCGCCCATGGGGTGCTGGTGACGAGCGCCACCCTGACCGACGCAAGCCTTGTCGATCCCTTCGCCCTGGCCGAGATGCGCACCGGCGCCGCGCGCCTCCCCGAGCGGCCCAAGACCCTCAAGCTGGCCTCGCCCTTCGACTATGGCGCCAATGCCCTGGCCCTGGTGGTCACCGACGTCGCCCGCGACGACGCCCGGCAGGTGGCGGCGGCGATGCGGGAGCTGTTCCTGGCCGCCGGCGGCGGGGGCCTGGGCCTGTTCACCGCCATCCGCCGGCTGAAGGCGGTGCACGAGCGGATCGCCGGACCGCTCGCCGACAAAGGCCTGGCGCTCTACGCCCAGCACGTCGACCCCCTCGAGGTGGGGACCCTGGTCGACATCTTCCGCGCCGAGGTGGACGCCTGCCTGCTCGGAACAGATGCCGTGCGCGACGGGGTGGACGTCCCCGGCCGCGCCCTTCGCCTGCTGATCTTCGACCGGGTGCCCTGGCCGCGCCCCGACATCCTGCACAAGGCCCGACGCGGCCGCTTCGGCGGCAAGGCCTATGACGACGCCCAGGCGCGGGGGCGGATCTCCCAGGCTTTCGGGCGGCTGATCCGGCGCGCCGACGACAAGGGCGTCTTCGTGATGCTCGACGCGGCGGCGCCGACACGGCTGTTCTCCGGCCTGCCGGAGGGGATGCGGCTGGAGCGCGTCTCCCTGGTCGAGGCCATCGATGCCACGGCCGCGCACCTCGGGACGGCTTAAGGCTTCCCTAGCGCCCTTCGTGTGACGGGTGGCCTCTCCGGCTTTGCGCTGTTAGAGGGCGGCCGGGCCGGGCGTGACGTGACCACCGTGGAGCGTATGATCCCTGTGAAGCCCCTCATTTCCATCCTCGCCCTGATCGCCCTGGCCATTCCCGCGGCCGCCTTCGCCTGGGCGCCCGACGCCGGGCAGCAACGCCTCCTCGTGGGTGGCCAGACCGTCTCGGAAGTCGTCGCCGCCGACGACGGCGCGGGCCTGATCCACGCGGCCATCGATATCGCCGCGCCGCCCAAGGTGGTGTGGTCGGTGATGAACGACTGCCGGTACATCCGAAAGCTGATCACCAGCGCGATCGACTGCCGCATCCTGCAGGGTGACGCCGTACGCGGCGGCTGGGACGTGCGCGAGACGGTGACCAAGGGTGGTTTCTTCGTCCCCACCATCCACAACGTCTATCGCTCGGACTACCAACCCTACAGCCTGATCCGCTTCCGCAAGGCGGGCGGCGACCTGAAGGTCGAGGAGGGTGAGTGGCGACTGGAAGCGCTGAACGGCGGCGCCGGCACCCGGGTGATCTATGTGAACCTGGTCGCCGCCAATATCCTCGCCCCCGGCCCCCTCGTCCGCGAAGGCATGCGCAAGGACACCGCCAAGGTCCTTGTCAATCTGCGGCGCGAAAGCCTCGCCGTCGCGCGGTGAGGTTGGGCGCACCTATTCCTCGTCGTCCAGATCGGCAAGCTCACGGTTCAGGACATCGGCGACGATGGTGAGTTCGGCGATCAATCTACGGTTGTCGGGCGGGCCCATGCCGGGCAGGTAGTTGTGGCTGCTGCCCGATCTCAGGATTTCGATCTGCCGCAGAACGCGATCTCGTTCCCGTTGCAGATCCAGGCGGCGATAGGCCTCGGGTGAGGACACCGGACTTTATTCCCTGGAGGGCCTAGTGCTCCGCCGTGTCGACGGCCTCCGTTTCACGCCGGCGGGCGTTGGCCCTCGTTTTCTGGCTTTCTGACTTCAGCTGGCCGCAGGCGGCCAGGATGTCGCGGCCGCGGGGGGTGCGGATGGGGGAGGCGTAGCCGGCGGCGTTGACGATGTCGGCGAAGGCGTGGATGCGGTTGCCGCTCGAGCACTCGTAGGGGCTGCCGGGCCACGGGTTGAACGGAATCAGGTTGATCTTGGCCGGGATGCCCGCGAGCAGCTTGACCAGGGCGCGGGCCTCGGCCGGGCTGTCGTTGACCCCCTTGAGCATCACATATTCGAACGTCACCCGCTTGGCGTTCGAGAGTCCCGGGTAGGCGCGGATCGCGGCCAGCAGCTCGGCAATCGGATAGGCCTTGTTGATCGGCACCAGGACGTCGCGCAGTTCGTCGGTGACCGCGTGCAGCGACACGGCCAGCATGGCCCCCGTCCGCTCGCCGAGCTCCTTGAGTTTTGGGACGACACCCGAGGTGGAGACCGTCACCCGCCGGCGCGAGATGGCGATGCCCTGGTCGTCGGAGACGATGTCGAGGGCGGTGGCCACGCCGTCCAGGTTGTAGAGCGGCTCGCCCATGCCCATGAAGACTATGTTGGTGAGCCGCCGCCCCCCCGGCGCGGCGCGCCATTCGGAAAGGTCGTCGCGGGCCACCTGCACCTGGGCCACGATCTCGGCGGCGGTGAGGTTGCGCACCAGGGCCTGGGTGCCCGTGTGGCAGAAGGTGCAGTTGAGGGTGCAGCCGACCTGGCTGGAGACGCACAGGGCGCCCGAGCCGCCGCCGACCTCCGGGATGAACACCGTCTCGGCCTCGATGCCGGGCGCGAAGCGGATCAGCCACTTGATCGTGCCGTCGACGCTCTGCTGGCGCTCCGCGATCTGGGGACGGGCGAGGGTGAACCGCTCAGCGAGGGCGGCTCGGGTATCCTTGGCGATGTTGCTCATCGCCTCGAAGGCGGTGACCCCGTGATGCTGCGCCCAGCCCCAGATCTGATTGGCGCGCATCTTGGCCTGGGACGGCGCGGCGACGCCGCTCTCCACCAGGGTGGCGGCAATCTCGCTCCGGGTGAGGCCGGCGAGGTTCAGCGGCGCGGGCGCCGCGGCGGGTCTGGCGCGGCTGAGGTCGAGGGTGACGGACAATGCAATGACTTCGGTCGAAAGGAGGGTTCGAGCCTCATATAGCGCGCCCTGGCCCGATCGCGAAAAGACCCCGCAGCCTTGATAGGGGTTCGATCGTTATGGGCTCGGGACCGCTGGCGATGGGGCCGGCGGCGAACCCTTGGAGGGCGCGTGTCCTACGTTCAAAAGGGCGCTCGGGCCGGCGCGAGACGAGGCGGGCGGATGGACGCGTTCGCCGCGGGCCTCCTCGCCGGCCTGGGTCTTTCGGCGCTGGAGGAAGTGCGCAAACCGCCGGCCGGACGCTCCAGGGCGGGCGCTCTCTCGCGAGCCGGGCCTGCGGCCAGGAGCCCGACGAAGGTGGTGAAGCACGGATGGCGCCAGATCGTCGCGGCCAGCGTGAAGGAATTCACCGAGGATCACATCCCAACGTCGGCGGCGGCGGTCACCTTCTACATCCTGCTGTCGCTGTTCCCGGCGCTGGGCGCCTTCGTCTCGCTCTACGGCCTGATCGCCAACGTCAATGACGCCCAGCGGCAGGTCGCGGCGCTGAGCGGGCTGCTGCCGGGCGGCGCGATCCAGGTGCTCGGCGACCAGATGACCCGCCTCGCGCAGTCGGACCACGGCAAGCTCGGCCTGGCTTTCGCCGTGAGCCTGCTGATCTCGCTGTGGAGTTCGAGCTCGGGCATCAAGGCCCTGATGGAGGGGCTCAATGTGGCCTATGAGACGCCTGAGCGGCGCGGCTTCATCCGCCTGAACCTCGTCGCCCTCGCCTTCACCCTGGGGGCGATCGCCGTCGCCATCGTCGCCATCGGCGTGGTGGCCGCCGCGCCGCAGGTCCTGGACCGGCTGGGCCTGGGCCATCTTCAGGTCCTGGCCTTTCTTCGGTGGCCGGCCTTCTTCGTCTTCACCTCGCTGCTGCTGTCCGTCCTCTACCGCTACGGTCCCTCGCGCGGGCCCGTGCGCTGGCGGTGGGTGACGCCGGGCGGCGTGGTGGCGGCGCTCGGCTGGCTGCTGATGTCGGGCCTGTTCTCCTGGTACGTCGCCAATTTCGGCCACTACGACAAGACCTACGGCTCCCTGGGGGCCATCGTGGGTTTCCTGACCTGGATCTGGCTGTCGCTCATGGTCGTCCTCTTCGGCGCGGAACTGAACGCGGAAATCGAGCGACGGGCGTGAGGGCGGCGAGCCCGAGGGGCGAGGGTGGCCCCACTATTGCCCGGCCGGCCTTTGGCGCCTAACGTCTCGCCCAAACAAGGGAGTGACACATGGCCCAGGATTCCGCCCCTCTCCGTCAGACGTCCGCGCACTATGACGCGGTCGTGGTGGGCGGCGGATTCGCGGGCCTCTATTCCCTGCACAAGCTGCGGGGACTTGGCCTGAAGGTGCGGGTCTATGAAGCCGGCGACGGGGTCGGCGGCACTTGGTACTGGAACCGCTACCCGGGCGCGCGGGTCGACATCCAGAGCCTCGAATACTCCTACCAGTTCGACGAGGACCTCCAGCAGCAATGGGAGTGGAGCGAGCGCTACGCCCCGCAGTCCGAGCTGTTGGCCTACGCCAACCACGTGGCCGATCGCTTCAAGCTGTGGCCCGACATCCAGCTCAACACGCGGGTGGCCTCGGCCCATTTCGACGAGGACGCCGGTTTCTGGCGGGTGGCGACCGATCAGGGCGACACGGTGACCGCCGACGTCGTCGTCATGGCCAGCGGCTGCCTTTCCTCGACCAACATCCCCGATATCCCCGGTCGAGACAGCTTCCAGGGCCGGATGTTCCACACCGGCCGCTGGCCGAAGGAACAGGTGGATTTCACCGGCCGCCGGGTGGGGATCATCGGCACCGGTTCGTCGGCCATCCAGGCGATCCCGGTGGTCGCTGCTCAGGCCGCCCACCTGACGGTGTTTCAGCGCACGCCGAACTACTCGGCGCCCGCCCACAACGGCCCCATTCCCGAGGAGGTGGTCCGGAAAGTGAAGGCCAGCTACGCCCAGTACCGCGCCGCCAACAACGCCACCGCCCTGGGAGCGGACTGGGATTATCGGACCGACACGGCGATGGAGCACACCGAAGAAGAACGCAACGCGGAATACGAAAGCCGTTGGCGGCGCGGGGGACTGAGCTTCTACGGCTCGTTCGCCGATCTGCTGACCGACCCGGAGGCGAACTTCACCGCCGCCGAGTTCATCCGGAACAAGATCCGCCAGATCGTCAAGGATCCGGCCGTCGCCGAGAAACTGTGTCCGACGGCGGCGCTCGGCTGCAAGCGCATCTGCGTCGACACCGGCTACTACGCCACTTTCAATCGTCCGAACGTCGCGCTGGTGGACCTCAAGGCGACGCCGATCGCCGAAATCACCCCCTCGGACGTGCGCACCAGTGAAGCGGCCTATGATCTCGACGACCTGATCCTCGCCACCGGCTACGACGCCATGACTGGGGCCCTGACGCGGATGGACATCCGCGGCGTCGGCGGACAGTTGCTGAAGGACGCCTGGGCGGCGGGCCCCAAGAACTATCTGGGGCTGTGCGTGGCGGGCTTTCCCAACCTCTTCATCATCTGCGGCCCGGGCAGCCCCTCGGTGCTGAGCAACATGCT
>JAQGIW010000168.1 GCA_028290905.1 Caulobacteraceae bacterium
CGGGGGCAGAAGCCTACAGCGACGCCGTCGATCGTGAGGCCCTGGGCCTCGAACCGGTTCCCCGGATGCACAATCACCGCGGGCTGATCTTCGTCGCCTTCGATCCCGAGATCGAGAGTTTCGCCAGCTACATGGGCGACGCCCTCGCGGTTATCGACAACACCCTGGACCTCGGCGACATGGAGTTCGTCGAAGGCCAGTTCAAATATTCGATGCGCGCCAACTGGAAGCTGCTGGTCGAGAACAGCATGGATGGCTATCACGCCGCGTTCACCCACGAGCGCTTCGCGACCCACTTCATGCCGGCGATGGGGCTCAGCGAAGTGGATTTCATGAGGCGGGCGCCGACGGGGTCGAGGCGAGGCGGCGACACCCGGCCGCTGGGCAACGGCCACGTGACCGGCGCCTATCCCTCGCCCGATCGTCCCATGCACCCCAGCGTCGCGTTCCTGGAGAAGTTCGCCGGCGACGAGCTGGGCGCCTATCGCCAAAGTCTCGTGCAGAAGCACGGCCAGGAGCGCGCCAACTTCATCGAAGGCGGCGCCGGCAATTACCTGATCTTCCCTAACCTGATCATCATCGACGGCTGGCGGGTATTCCGCACCTTCTATCCCAGCAGCCCCGACTATATGGAGATCAACGGCTGGGCCTGCCTGCCCAAGGAGGACACCCCCGGCCTGCGCAAGGCCCGCCTCGAGTGGTACCTCGGCTTCCAGGGTCCCGGCGGTTTCGCCACCCCCGACGACGTCGAGGGCCTCGAGGGTTGCCAGATGGGGTTCGCCGCTCACAAGGAAGTGGAGTGGTCGGACATCTCGCGCGGCATGAAGGGCAATACCGCCGGCGGGCCGGGCGAGTTGCAGATGCGCGTCTTCTGGCGCGAGTGGAACGCCCGCATCACCACCGGCCAGCACGCGCTGGACACGGGCGACTAGCAAAGACGTGGAGAGCCACACCTTGGCGGCGGACGGACATACGGATGCGCTAGGCGCGATTACGCGGCAGCAGGTCGAGGACTTCCTGTTCGCGGAGGCGGACCTGCTGGACAGCTGGAAGCTGGACGAATGGCTGGCGCTCTTCGATGAAGAGCGGGGCAGTTTCTTCATCCCCTCGACCGACGCCCCCGACGCCGACCCGAACACCTCGCTCTATCTGATCGCCGACGACATGACCCGTCTGCGCACGCGCGTCGAACAGCTGCTCAGCGGCCTGACCTGGGCCGAGAATCCGAAATCACGCACCAACCACATGGTGACCAATGTGCGGATCGCCGGCCGGGAGGGCGAGGCGCTGCTGGTCAGGGCCAACTTCGTCGTCTTCCGCATGCGCTTCCAGAACGTCGATCCCTATATCGGCAAGTATTACTACAAGCTGCTGCCCAAGGATGGGACGTTCAAGATCCTCGAGCGTCGCGCGGTGCTGGATCTCGAAGCGCTCCGCCCGCACGGCAAGGTGAGCTTCATCGTCTGATGAGCTGGCTGACCGACAGGCTGACGAGACTGCTGGCGGAAGGGGGGCTGACCGTCGAGGTCGTGGCGCGGCAACTGGCGATCGAGCGTTCGCGCCTCGCCAACATCGTCGCCGGCGCGGCCGTCCCCAACGAGAGCCTCACCCGCCGGATCGCCAGGCTGTTCGGCGAAGACGCCGATGAGTGGCTGAACCACATCCACAAGCGCGCCGACGAGACGCCGGCCGCGGCCCGCCCGCCGACCGACTTCACCAAGGTCGCCAAGGTGGCCGAGGTCCCCGAAGGGGCGATGAGGATCGTCTTCGAAGGCCTCGCGGTCATCGCGCGCGTCGAGGGCCAGCTTCATGCGTTCGGCAACGCCTGCCCACACGCCGGCGGCGCCCTCGGGGAGGGCTTGCTGAAAGGCTGCGTCGTCAAATGCCCCTGGCACGCCGGCCGCTGGGACGTGACGACCGGCAAGGCGCTGACCCTGCTCGAGACGGCCGCCATCCCGATCTTCGACGTGCGCGTCGTCGGCGACGACATCGAGATCAGGCTCGAAGACGGAGTGGTCGCCGCGCCAGCGTCCGCACCGCCGAACCTTCAGAAGACCCCGGGGTAGGCGCCGCCGTCGAGCATGACGTTCTGGCCGGTCAGGAAACCGGCGTGGGCGCTGCAATAGAAGGCGCAGACCGCGCCGAATTCCTCAACGCGGCCGAAGCGGCCGGCCGTGCTGGCCTTGGCCTGGGTCTCCATCAGTTCGTCCACCGATTTGTCGGAGGATCCGGAGAATTTGGCGATGTTGGATCTCAGCCGGTCGGTGTCGAACCGCTCCGGCAGCAGATTGTTGATCGTCACGTTCGACTTCACATAGGCAGGGGCGATCGCCTTGGCGAAGCCGGTCAGGCCGAGCCGCGCGGCCACCGACAGGGCGAGGGCGGGGTTGGGCTGCTTGACGACCGCCGAGGTGATGTTGATGATGCGGCCGAAGCGCCGCTCGGCCATGCCGTCGATCACGGCGCGGATGAGCATGATGCCGGTCACCATGTTGCTCTCGGCGGCGGCCAGCCACTGGTCACGCTCGAACTTGCGCCAGTCGCCGACCGGCGGACCGCCGGCGTTGTTGATGAGGATGTCGGGCGCGGGACAGGCGGCCAGGGTCGCATCGACCCCGGCCTGGGTGGTGATGTCGCCCGGCGCGGCCGTCACCTCGACCTTGAACCGTCCGCGGATTTCGCCGGCCGTGGCTTCCAGCGCCTCGGCGTTGCGGGCGGTGATGACCAGGTTGACCCCCTCGGCGGCCAGCGCCTCGGCGCAGGCCCGGCCCAGCCCCTTGCTCGCGCCGCACACGATGGCCGTCCGGCCCTTGATGCCAAGATCCATTTTGTCTCCACCTTCGTGACTCGTTTTAGGAAGCGATCTCTGGCGTTACGATGACCCGGTCAGGACCAAACGCCTTCTCCCCGCACAATTCGGCGAACTCCGCTTCCCCGCAACCCAGTCTGTCGGCCAGCACCTGCCGGGTGTCCGCACCGAGTTCCGAGACGAACGGCACGGCTTCGCAGGTCGTGCCGCTGATCTTGAACGGCGGATTGAGCACCTTGAAGCCCCCCGAGGCTGTCTCGATCGTCGCAAAGGAGCCCCGCGCCACCACGTGCGGATGCTCCAGGAGCTGGTCAGGCATGTAGTAGATCGCGCAGGGCGCGCCCGCCGCGTTCATGATGGCGTCGCAGTCCTCGCTGCTGCGGGTCGCGGTCCAGGCGGCGATGGCCGCGCGAATCTCCTCGCGGTGGACCGCCATGCCGGTGAAGGATGCGTAGTCGGGATCGGCCGCCCACGCGTCGCGGCCGATCACCTTGCAGGCGAGGCGAAAGGTGTTGGGCGAGACCAGGGGGATGTTCACATAGCCGTCGCGGGTCCGGAACCACGGGAAGCCCGCGGTGCGGTAGTCGAGCCCGCCCTGCGTCTGCTGGAACTGCATGCCCACCAGGCCCATCATGCCTTCGGCCATGGTGACGTCGACATGGCTGCCGACGCCGTGGCGCAGGCGATGGACGAGCGCGGTCTGGATGGCGGCGAAGGCGTGGTGGCCCGCCTGCACGTCGGCGATCATCAGCCGGTTGTCGAGTGGCGGGGCGTCGGGATCAACCTGGCGGGACAATATCATGTCGACGCCGCTGAAGGCGTGGGCGACGGGGGCGTAGGCGGCGCGGTCGGACAGCGGCCCGCTCTGGCCGAACCCCGAGATGGAACAATAGACCACCCGCGGGTTGATCTTCGCCGCGGTCTCATAGTCGAGGCCCAGCCGGGCCATGACCCCGGGGCGGAAGTTCTCCACCACGATGTCGCCCTGTTCGATCAGGCGCCGTGCGAGCGCCAGGCCGGCCGGCGACTTGAGGTCGAGGACGACGCTCTTCTTGCCGGCGTTGTAGAGGGCGTAGATCAGGCCGACCCCGTCCTGGTAGGGCGGCACGTGGCGCATCAGGTCGCCGCCGTCGCTCGCTTCTACCTTGATCACCTCGGCGCCGCAGTCGGCCAGCAGCCGCGTGCAGGAGGCGCCGGCCACCATGGCGGTGAAGTCGATGACGACGATCCCTTCCAGCGGACGTTGCATGGAGAGGCTCAGTTGAGCTCGTTCTTGTAGCCGAGCAGGGCCCGGGCGATCAGGATGCGCTGGATTTCGCCGGCGCCCTCGTAGATGTCGGCGATCCGCACGTCGCGGAACCACTTCTCGGCCAGGTATTCCTCGGACAGGCCCTCGGGCCCGAGGATCTCGAGGCACCCCTGGGTGATCTGGCGGACGACCTTGCCGCCCAGGGCCTTGGCCACCGACGCCTCGACCCGGTAGCCGTGGGATTCGCTGCCCATCTGATGCTCGAGCCACTTGGCCCGCATCACCGTTCCCCAGGCCGCCTCCCAGAGCGCCTCCATCCGGATCAGCCTGTCCTCGTTGGCGGAGCGCGCCGAGCGCCCCTTGGCGTAGTCGACCTTCAGGCCGGCCTCGGCCAGTCTGGCGTGGGTGAAGTCGAGCATCGACCTCGCGCCGGCCAGGGCGTGGGCGGCGACGAGCGGCCGGTTGTGGTTGAACTTGCTCATCGTCTTGCCGAAGTCCGCGTCCAGCCTGGCAATGGCGGGGACGCGCACGTCCTGCAGGTGGAAGCCCGACAGCTCGTGGCTGCGGATGCCCAGCTTCTTGAATTGCGGGATCTCGGTCACCCCGGGCAGATCCTTGGTCACCACCACGGTCATGAACGGGGTCTTGCCGGCGCCGTCCGGCTCGCCCTTCATCAGCGTCACAGCGCCGTCGAACTTGTTGAAGAACGAGATGAACACCTTCTCGCCGTTGAGCACATATTCGTCGGTGGCCGGATCGTAGCGGGCGTTGGTGCGCATGTTGGCCGGATCGGACCCCGCGCCGGGCTCGGTGATGGCGATCGCCAGCTTCACGTGGCCGTACTTCGCCTTCTGCTCTTCGGTCCCGTAGTCGTTCAGCATCCACGATCCGAAGGCGTCTTCGCCGGTGTCGCGCAGATTGACGTCCGTAGCGCTGACCATGTCCATCAGGGCCTCGGCGATCACCAGGCCGCTGGTCTGTTCCTGCTCGCGCTCCAGGGCCGCATGAGGCGATTCGAGGCCGGCGACGTCGGGATGGATGCCCCGGATCCGCGAGGGCTCGTTCTCACTGTTGCGGTCCCACTCGCGGGCGTATTTGCGCCCGATCTCGTTTTCCCGATGCGCCACGGCTTGCAGGCGCTGGTCGGCTTCGGTCAGGCTGAAATCAACCATGGGAAAGCTCCGGTGACGGGAGGGGCGACGGGTCAGACGCCGGCGGCGCCTTCCAGGACGGAAAGGGAGCGGGCGTTGCGGTACCAAAGCTCGAGCGGGTGGGCCTTGACGAAGCCATGGCCGCCGAACGCCTGCAGCCCGTCGTCCGCGATCCGCATCGCCTGCTGGCCGGCGTAGGTGTAGGCGAGCTGCGCCGTCCGGGTGGCGGGCTGCCGGGCCTCCAGCGCCCAGGCCGCGCGCCAGTTCAGCCAGCGCATCGCTTCGACGTCGATGTGCATGTCGGCGATGTTGAAGGCGATGGCCTGCTTCTGCGCCAGGGGAGCGCCATGGACGATGCGCTCCTTGGTGTAGGGGATGACATACTCCATCACCCCGCGGCTCAGCCCAGCGAGGATCGAGGAGATTCCCACCCGCGCGCTGTCGATGATCCGCTGGACATCGGCCCCATTGCCTTCGCCGAGGCGCATTGAGCTCGGGACCCTGACGCTATCGAACGCAACCTCGGCCATCTCCAGCGCCCGCAGGCCCAACGCGCCCTTGGGCTCGACGACCGTCACGCCCGCTGCGTCCAAGGGGACGATGAAGGCGTCGGCCGCCCCGTCCGCTTCGGCGACGACCAGGAAGTGGCTGCACCGTGAGGCGAGCGGGACCATCGCCTTCACCCCGCGCACGATGTAGTCGTCGCCGGCCTTGTCAGCCTTGGTCTGGAACCTCGAGACGTCGAAGCCGAAGCGGGGCTCCATCATCGCCACCGCGGCGGCCTGGAACGTCTCTCCGGCGAAGCCCCCGAGAAGCCTGGCCCGCTGTTCGGCCGAGCCCTGGTCGGCGATCGCCTGCACGAATCCCATTGTCGAGGCCATGGCGAGCGCCAGGGTCGCATCCGCGGCGCCCAGCTCCTCGAGGATGATCGCATTGGTTACCGGCGAGCGCGAGCCGGCCTCTTCCTCGACGGCTTCGGCCTGGGCCTGGATGATTTCCGTCGACCAGAGTTCTGCCAGGACGCCGTCGTCGATGCATGAATCCGTATCGAGGCGCCGCGCCTGGGGGGCCAGCACCGTCTTGCCGAACTCCGCCATCGTCGAGCGGACGATCTGCTGCTCTTCGCTGAGCTCGAAACTGATCACGCCGCTTCGCGCTCCAGGATCTGGATCACCTGCTCGCGCTGGCTCGCTGGCGCGCCGAGCAGCTCAGCGTTGCAACGGGCCCGCTTGTAGAACAGGTGGTTCTTCATTTCCCAGGTGAAGCCGATGGCGCCGAACACCTGGATGTTGCGATGGGTGGCGTCGCGATAGGCTTCGCTGTTGTAGCTTTGCGCCATGGCGACCGCGAGCGAGGCGCGGGGATCGCCTTCGCTGAGCGCCCAGGCGGCGTATTGCACCGCCACGTTGGCGCACTCTCCCTGGCCGGCGATCTCGGCCAGTTGATGCTTGATGGCCTGGAAGGCGCCGATCGGACGGCCGAAGGCGACGCGCTGCTTGGCGTATTCCACCGCCTGGTCCAACGCCGCGTGGGCGCCCGCGGCGCTCTCCGCCGCCAGCACCAGATAGAGGCGGTCCCGAACGAACGGCCAGGCGTCCTCGGCGCTCCCCGAAAGCAACTCGGCCGGAACCTTGTCGAGGCGGACGGTGGCGACCTCGCGGGTGATGTCCCGCCACGCGACCAGCTCGACCTCGAGCCCCGACGCCGTGCGGTCGACGACGAAGTAGCGCCGCTCGCCGTCCAGCACCGCGGCGACGATGATCTTGTCCGCCGAGGCGGCATCGACCACGAACGACTTGCTTCCGGTGAGGCGGTAGCCGCCTGGGGCGGCCTCGGCGCTCACGCCGCGTCCGGGCGCTTCGTAGCCGCCGTCCGCGTCGGCGATGGCCAGCGCGAGGGAGAGGTTCCCGCCCACGACGCCACCCAGCAGTTGCGTCTTCTGCGCCTCGGAACCGGCGGCGAGGACGGACCACACCCCGGCCAGGGCGCCGAACAGCGGGGCGGGCGCCAGCGTGCGGCCCATTTCGCCGACGACCATGATCAGGTCGACGTAGTCGAGGCCCAGGCCGCCGTAGACCTCCGGCACCACCATGCCCGGCCAGCCCATGTCGACGATCTTCTTCCACAGGCCGGCATAGTCGACGTCCGCCACCGTGGCGCCGGGCTTCAGCAGCGGCCCCAGATCGACCTCTTTGTCGAGGAAGACGTGGGCGGAATCGCGCAGCGCCTTGTGATCGTCGCTGAGGGTGAAATCCATGTCTTGGTTTCCTCCAGCGCGTCAGGCGGCGGCGCGCGGCGCGGTCGTCTGGTTGAACGGCATGCGGGCGCTCGGATCGGAGTCCCGCGGCAGGCCCAGTACGCGCTCGGCCACCGTGTTCTTGAGGATCTCCTGGGTGCCGACCCCCAATGTCGTCGCCGGGCTGAACCAGTAGGCGTAGTCCCAGTCGGTGAAACGGCCATACTCCTTGGCCGGCAGGGGCAGGACGTCCTTGTCCTTGACCATGCCGGCGACGCCCTGCGTGCGCTTGGCCAGATCGGTCATCCGCTGGCCGTGCGGCGAGGCCATCATCTTGCCGATGTTGCCCTCGATGCCGGCGGGCTTGCCGTTGATCTTGTTGCTCAGGTTGCGAAGGCTGAGCAACCGCAGCAGCTCGCCCTCGATATAGAGCCTCGCCGCCTCGTCGCGCACCAGCGGCTGCCTGATCTTGCCCGTCTGGATCAGGCCGTTGACGAGCTCCCGCGCCGTGGGTCCCGCGCCCCAGACGGCCCCGGGCTTGGTCATGCTCTGCCGTTCGGTCTGCAGTTGCTCCATGGTGATCCGCCAGCCGTCCCCTTCCTTGCCAAGCAGGCGATCGGCCGGCACCCGCACGTCCTCGAAGAACACCTCGCAGTATTCGTGCTCTTCGCCGGTCATGTCCTCGATCCCGCGCACCGTGATGCCCGGGCTTTTCATGTCGATGATGAACTGCGAGAGGCCCTGGTGCTTGGGGACGCTGTTGTCGGTGCGCGCGATCAGCACCCCGATGTCGGCCTCGTCGGCCGACGAGTTCCAGATCTTCTGGCCGTTGACGATGTAATGGTCGCCCACCCGCCGGGCCTGGGTGCGCAGGCCGCCGACGTCCGACCCGCCGGACGGCTCCGAAAACAGCATGCACCACTTGTGTTCGCAGGCTAGGGCCGGCGGCAGCAACTCCTGCCGCTGGGCCTCGGTGCCCCAGGTCAGCAGGGACTGGCCGCACTGGTTGACCGCGATGGGGTTGAAGGCGGAAGGCTGCCTGATGCCTGCGCGGGCGAATTCCTCCTCGATGATCAGCATCATCTCGGCGTCGGCGCCGATGCCCCAGGGCGCCGGCCAGTTGGCCGCGCTGAAACCCCGCTGCGCGATCTGCTTATAGGTCGGCGACGGGTTCGCCTCGAACCAGCGTCTGACGTCCTGGCGGCGAGGGTCGTCCTCGGCGGGAAAATTGAAGTCCACTACGACTCTCCTGCCCTGTTTCCCCTCCCGGACGCCCGGCTCGTGCACGCGCCTCGTTTGGTATGACCATTCACCACGAGAGCCGGATCGATGTCAACCGGCGTTCTGGGCTAGTAAAACGTCTCTCCTCCCCCACAGGGGGAGGGGACTCCGAAGGGGTGGAGGGGGCGACGCTGCGTGGGTCTCGCCCGGTCAGCCCCCTTCCCCGGCTTCGCCGGTACTTCCCCCAGAGGGGGAAGAGAGAACCAGAGGGGAAAGTCGGACGCGTCAGAGCGCGTGGGCGAACGCCGCCGCGATCCGTTCGGAGCGGCCGCGGACGAGGGGCTCGGCCTCCTTGTGGGTGTGGATGTAGAGCTGGTTGCGGCGGATCGCGTCCAACACCAGGGCGGCCACAGCCTCGGGCGCCAGTGTCCTCCCCTGCAAGGCGGCGAGGTCCTCGGCCGAATAGGTGCTTGTGCTGCGTCCCAGTTCCGCGGGCCGGTTGCGGTAGCTGTGGTCGATGTTGCTGGTCACGCGCATCGGACAGAGCACCGAAACGCCGATCCCGCTCCCACGCACGTCCTTGCGCAGCGATTCCGCCAGCGCCACCACCCCGGCCTTGGTCACATTGTAGGGGCCCAGCTCGCGGTTCGGCACCAGTCCGGCGAAGCTGGCGGTGAAGAGCACGTGGCCGCCTTCGCCCTGCGCGATCATGCGCGGAACGAAAGCCTCCACGCCGTGGATCGGGCCCCAGAGGTTCACCTGCATCGACCACAGCCAGTCCTCGTGCGACATGGCCTGGGTCGGACCGAAGGTCGCCACGCCGGCGTTGTTGGCGAGCACATGCACGGCGCCGAAGCGTTCCCAGGACCGATCCGCCAACGCCTCGACCGAGGCCCGGTCACCCACGTCGGTCTTGACGCCGATGACCTCGGTTCCGCGCTCGCCGAGGCGGCGGACCGCGTCCTCCAGGGCGCCCTGCTCGATATCGGCGATCACCAGCTTCGCGCCTTCGCGCGCGAGGGCCTGGGCGAAGGCCAAGCCGATGCCGCTGGCGCCGCCGGTGATCACCGCGACCTTGCCGGCGAAATCAGCGAGGCCGTCCTGCGATTCAGACACGTTGCCGGTCATCGGTGCAGCTCCATTTCAAGCGTCTCCTCCAATAACTCCGCGTCCCCGGAAAGGTGGTATGACCTTTGCAGCTCGACTGTAAAGGAAACCCGTCCCGCCGCGATCCTTGCCCTTCGCCATCCTTGCCTTTCGCGCGGCCATGCTCTAGACACCCGCCCTTCGTTCGAGCCGCCTGGCCAAAAGGCATGCCATGGCGGCTCTCAATGCGACTCCTACCAAGAGGACGGCGCCGATCTTTCGGCCCGAAGCGAAATGCCCAAACTGAAGACCAAGTCAGGCGCCAAGAAGCGCTTCAAGATAACCGCGACCGGAAAGATCAAGGCCGGCGTGGCGGGTAAACGGCACCGGCTGATCAGCCACAGCGCCAAATACATCCGCCAGCAGCGGGGCACGAAGGTGATGAGCGATCCCGATACGAAGATCATCCGCACCTACCTGCCCTACGGCCTGTCCTGAATATCTCCGGAGCATAGAGACCCATGGCTCGCGTCAAACGGGGCGTCACCGCCCACGCCAAGCACAAGAAGGTCCTCGAGCAAGCCAAGGGCTTCTGGGGCCGCCGCAAGAACACCATCCGCGCCGCCAAGGCGGCCGTGGACAAGGCCGGACAGTACGCCTACCGCGACCGCAAGGTCCGCAAGCGCGCCTTCCGGAGCCTTTGGATCCAGCGCATCAACGCCGCGGCGCGCGAGGAAGGCATGACCTATTCGCGATTTAGCCACGGCCTCGAACTGGCCGGGATCGAGATCGACCGCAAGGTGCTCGCCGACCTCGCGGGGAACGACCCGGCCGCGTTCAAGGCCATCGCCGACCAGGTCCGCGCCGCCCTGGGCTAAGCAAAACCGCTCATCCCCGCGGAAGCGGGGACCCAGTCCTGTCCAGTATCGGCTAGGTGGGGAAAGGGTTTTGAGCTCGATGGGCGTTCGTGGCCTTCACCCCGAACCCCACCCTGACGGCTCCGCCGTCTGTCCCTCCCCACTTCGGGGGAGGGAGGAGCGCCTGACCCCATGACCGACCTCGCCGCCCTCGAAGCCGACCTCCTCGCCCGCATCGCCGCCGCCCCCGCCGCCGCCGCTCTGGAGGCGGTGCGCCTCGAAGCCCTCGGCAAGTCGGGCGTCGTCTCGGCCCTGCTGAAATCGCTGGGCGCGATGAGCCCGGACGAGCGCCGCGTTCAGGGCCCCCAGATCAACGGCCTGCGCGACCGCATTGCCGCCGCCATCGCCGAGCGCCGGTCCGTTCTCGAGGACGCGGAACTGGATGCTCGCCTGGCCGCCGGTCGGCTCGACCTCAGCCTCCCCGCCCCGCCCCGCCGCAAGGGCGCCGTCCATCCGACCATGCAGGTGATGGACGAGATGATCGCCATCTTCGCAGAGATGGGCTTCGCCCTGGCGGAAGGGCCGGACATCGAGGACGACTTCCACAACTTCACCGCCCTCAACTTCCCGCCCCGCCACCCGGCGCGGGAGATGCACGACACCTTCTTCCTGCAACCCGGCCCGGACGGGGAACAGAAGCTGCTGCGCACCCACACCAGCCCGATCCAGATCCGGGTCATGCGCAAGGGCAACGCCGAAGTGGGCGCGCCGCAGTTCGAGCCCTACCGCGCGCCCCCGATCCGCATCATCGGCCCCGGCCGGGTCTACCGCTGCGACTCCGACGCCACCCACACCCCGATGTTCCACCAGATGGAGGGGCTGGTGATCGACCGCGACATCCACATGGGCCACCTCAAGTGGACCCTCGACCAGTTCATCGCCCGCTTCTTCGAGCTCGAGGGCGTGGTCACCCGCTTCCGCCCGCACCACTTCCCGTTCACCGAACCCTCGGCCGAGATGGATGTGCAGTGCGACCGCTCCGCCGGCCAGATCCGCATCGGCGAAGGCGACGACTGGCTGGAGATCCTGGGCGGCGGCATGGTGCATCCCAACATCATCCGCAACTGCGGCCTCGATCCCGACCAGTGGCAGGGCTTCGCCTTCGGCCTCGGCGTCGATCGCCTGGCGGCGCTGAAGTACGGCATGCCGGACCTGCGCGACATGTTCGCCTCCGACACCCGCTGGCTTGCCCACTACGGCTTTTCCGCCTTCGCCGCGCCGAACCCGGCGACCGGGCTCAGCTGAGGGGGATGACGATGCGAACCGCCCTAACGCTCCACCGCCGCGCCCCCCTCCCGGCCTTCGGCCGTACTCTCCCCAGGAGGGGGGAGAGAGTCTCGGGAGCGCGGCCATGAAGTTCACCCTCTCCTGGCTCAGCGAGCACCTGGAGACCGAGGCCGGCGTCGCCGAGGTGGTCGAGGCCATGACCATGGCCGGCCTCGAGGTCGAGCACGTCGATGACCCGGCCGCCAGGCTGGCCGCCTTCTCGGTGGCGCGCATCGTCGAGGCCGTGCAGCACCCCAACGCCGACCGCCTGCGCGTCTGCCAGGTCGACACCGTCGACGGCCGCAAGGAAATCGTCTGCGGCGCGCCGAACGCCCGGGCCGGCCTCACGACGATCTACGCCCCGATCGGGACCCACATCCCCGGCTCGGGGATCACCCTGGAGCCGCGGGCCGTGCGCGGCGTCGTCTCCAACGGCATGCTCTGCTCGGCCGCCGAACTGGAGACCGCCGAGGAGTCCGACGGCATCCTCGAACTCGACCCTGCCCTTACCGTGGGCGCCGCCGCGGCCGAGGCCCTCGGGCTGGAGGCGGTGATCGACTTCGAGGTCACCCCGAACCGGCCCGACTGGCTGGGCGTCGTCGGCATCGCCCGGGACCTCGCCGCGGCCGGCCTGGGCAGGCTGAAGGACCCGGCGATCCCCCCGCTCCCCGGCGCCTTTGCCTCCCCGATCGAGATTCGCCTGGGCGGGCCGGAGGCCTGCCCGGCCTTCGCCGGCCGGTTGATCCGTGGACTGAAGAATGGCCCCTCGCCTGCCTGGCTGCAGCAGCGCCTGAAGGCCATTGGCCTTCGGCCGATCAACGCCCTGGTCGATGTCACCAATCTGATCACCTACGACCGCGCCCGGCCGCTGCACGTCTATGACGCGGCAAAGGTCGCAGGCGGCTTCATCGAGGCCCGCCTCGGCCGCGAAGGCGAGGAGGTCGCCGCCCTCGACGGCAAGACCTACAGGGTGACGCCCGACATGTGCGTGATCGCCGACGGCTCCGGGGCCATCGGCCTCGGCGGCGTCATGGGCGGGGCTGCCACCGGCTGTTCGGAGGCCACCACCGAGGTCTTCGTCGAAAGCGCCTGGTTCGACCCCATCCGCACCGCCCAGACCGGGCGGGAGACCGGCATCGTCTCCGACGCCCAGTACCGCTTCGCCCGGGGCGTCGATCCGGCCTCCCAGGTCCCCGGGCTGGAGCTGGCCACCCGGCTGATCCTGGAGCTGTGCGGCGGCGAGGCTTCGCACGTTCTCGACGTCGGCCAAGCCCCCTCGAAAGCGGCCCCGATCCGCTTCGACCCGGCCTACGTCCGCCGCCTGGCCGGCCTCGACATCTCCGAGGCGCGCACCTGGAAGATCCTCGCCGACCTCGGCTTCACGCGCCACGGTGACACGCGGGAGGGCGGCACGGTCATCCCGCCCTCCTGGCGCCAGGACGTCGACGGCAAGGCCGACCTCGTCGAAGAAGTCGCCCGCATCGCCGGCTACGACGCCCTGCCCGCCGAGCCCCTGCCGGAGGCCCCGCGTCCCGCCGGCGGCGTCCTCACCCCCCGCCAGGCCCGCATGCGCGTCGGCCGCCGCGCCCTTGCCGCCGCCGGCTTCCAGGAGACGATCACCTGGTCGTTCACCTCCCACGCCGCCGCCATCCTGTTCGGCGGCGGCCAGGAGAGCCTCGTCCTGGCCAACCCGATCTCCGCCGACCTCGACTGCATGCGCCCCTCGATCCTCCCCGGCCTGATCGACGCGGTGGGACGCAACGCCCGCCGCGGCTTCCCCGACTGCGCCCTCTTCGAGATCGGCCCGGTGTTCGCCGGCGACAATCCCGCCGACCAGCGCACCGCCATCGCCGCCGTCCTCGCCCCGCACGGCCCGCGGCGCTGGGACGGCGCCCCGCCTGAGACCCTGTTCGACCTCAAGGCCGGCCTGCTGGCCCTGCTCGACGAGCTGGGCGCGCCCGTCGCCAACCTGCAGCTGGTGCAGGAGGGGACGCCGGCCTGGTGGCGGCCCGGCCGCGCCGCGCGCCTGCAGCTGGGCGCCAAGGCCCAGATCGCCGCCTTCGGCGAGGTCCACCCCAGGGTGCTCAAGGCCCTCGATGCGCCCGATCCCATCTACGCCTTCGAGATCTGGCTTGAGGCCATCCCCGAGCCCAAGAAGAAGGCGGTGAAGACGAAGCCCGCCCTCGTCCTCTCGCCCCTGATGCCGCTCACCCGCGACTTCGCCTTCGTGGTCGCCCGGGATGCCCCTGCCGGCGACCTCGTCCGCGCCGTCCAGAGCGCCGACCGCGTCCTCATCACCGGAGTCCGGGTGTTCGACGTCTACGAGGGCCCGGGCGTCTCCGACGGGTCGAAGTCCGTCGCCGTGGAGGTCACCATCCAGCCGAAGGACAAGACCCTCACCGACGCCGAGATCGACGCGCTCTCGGCCAGGATCGTCGCCGCGGCGGCCAAGGCGACGGGCGCGAAACTAAGGGCGTAGCCGGCTCTTCGGCGCGGCCTACAGCTTCCTGCACATGGCCTCGTCGGACTTGGTGAAGGCGGCGTCGGCGCCCATGGTCTGGTCGAGGATCTTGAGGCCCGCGGCGCAGTCGGCCAGCGCCTCGCGGCGGCGTCCGAACTTGGCCAGGACGGTCGCGCGGTTGACCAGCAGGTCCCCGTGGTTGGGATGCAGCTTGCCGTAGCCGACGTCGTAGTTGTGCCTGGCGTCGTTGAAATCGGCCAAGGCGGCGGCCAGATTGCCGCGATCCGACTCCACCAGCGCGAGATAGGCGAGGGCGATACCGCCCTGCGAGTTGGGGCGCTTATAGGCCTTCTGATAAGTCCTTATCGCGTCCTTCAGGGCCGCCGCCGCCGCGTCCAACTTGTGTTCACCCTGGTAGATCTGCCCCTGCATCGACAGCGAGTCCCCAAGGATGGGGTTGTCGTCATCCAGAACCGCCCGTTCGATCGACAAGGCCCTGGCGACCGCGTTCTCGGCGGACGCCAGTTTGTTCGCGGCCAGGTCATTGGTGGCCAGCGCCCACCACGCGGCGCCGGTGAGTTGGTGACGCTCGCCTGCGAAACGCCGGCAGATCGCGAGCGATTCTCGTAGGGCGGCGTCGGCGGCTTCGAACTTGCCGTCATCCGAAAGCAGTAAGCCGAGTGTTTTGAGCGCCGCTGCGAGCTTCAGGGGTGGCGTGTTCGGATCGCTCCGATAAATCTTGAGGGCCAAATCCAGGTTTGATCGCCCGTCCTTGAGATTGGACCCACTGTATAGAACACCGGCCTTCGTCAGGTATATCTCCGCGGCCGCCAAGGAATTGGCTTTGGTGGCGGGCCCGATCGCCCGTTCAGCCATGTGGACGGCGTCCATCGCGTCTCGGAGGCGGTCCAGATGGCGGTAGGCCGACGCCAGTTGCACCAACGACCCCACGCCCTCGGGTCCGGCGCGGCGAATGGCCGGGATGGAGCGCTCCACGACCCCGACATATTCTCCGGACAGACCGAGGTTGTTGTAAGCTTCTCCCAAGGTTTTCAATATGCGCGCGTGGATTACCGGTTGTTCCGCCAGTTCGACACGCGCCCGTTCGGCCCCTCGACCCAGCAGGGTCAAGGCGCTGATCGATCGCGGATTGTCGGTTGCCGGGTTTATGAGCTTGTAGGTGCCGATCAGGTAGTCCGAGGCGGCCTGGGCCGTCGCGGTCTCCCGCTGCGCGATTGTTCTTTGCCGCTCAGCCTCGACGCGCTGGGCGTTGGCATAGAAGGCGAGCCCTCCCGCAAGAACCATGCCGGCGAAGGAGGCGGTCGCGATGGCCGTCAGGCGTCGGACCCGCCTCTGGTTTTCCCGCTGGACCAGATCGTCGAGGCGAAGGCCGGTCAGCCCGGCGATGAGTTTCAGCTTGGCCAGCTGCCGCCCGTCTTTGTCGCGGCGCATGTCCGCGGCTATGGGATGGGCGGGCTCCTCTGAAATCTGGCCGTCGGGGCCAAATCGGAAACGCAGGGCCCGCGGGAAGCATTCCAGCGCCTCCTGGCCGGAGATGGCCGACGCGCCCGGCCTCCCGCCGACGACCAGGGCAAGAACGCTGTCCTCCCCATGCAGCCGCTTGAAGGTCAGAACCTCCTCGCCGACCCACCGGGACCGGGCTGCGGCGGGCGAGCACACCACCACCAGGAACCGCGCATCCCGCAGGGCCGCGGTCAGTTCCCCGCCCAGGTCGCTCGAGGCGGGCAGCTCGTCCCGGTCCCGGAAGATCGGCGCCAGGCGGCGGGGAACGGGTCCGGCCGCGGTGGCCACCCCGACCAGCTTTGCCGGAATCGGATAGGTTTCGAGCGCCCGGTGCAGCCAGGTCGCGACCGCCTTGTCGCCATGGCTGTAGCTGATGAAGGCGTGGTACCGCGCGCCCTCCTGTTTCCCTCCGGTGGAAGAGCCGTCCGTGGCCGCGGCCTAGAGCAAACTCCGTTCACATGGAACCATGTGAACGGAGTTGATTTGCTCTGGAATCAAGCATCCAGAGCCTGATGCCTTTTGATCTGTGCCGTCAAAAGGCATCAGGCTCTAGGCGGGCCTCAGGCGGAGCCGCCCAGGGGCGCGGCGACGCCGGGCGTAGCCGACCAGACCGACACCCGTCAGCATCAGCACCCACGTCGACGGTTCCGGAACCTGAAGCGCCGGCGTGTAGGTCAGGGGGAGCGAGGGCAAGGGATTGTCCGTCGCCGCCGGCAGGGAGAGAATGCCCGTCGAGGAGTCGAACGTCGGCAAGCCGAACGCGTAGCCGGAAAAGGTCAGCCCGGTGATGCCGGAGGTGACCGCGCTGCCTGGGGTGCCCTTGCCGATCGGGTCCCCGAACCCGGTGAACTCCATCAGTTGGCACACGCCGCCGCAGGGGGAGCTGTCGTTGGGCGTGGCGGAGTTCGTGGCGATCACCACCGTCGAATAGGTCAAGGTGCGGCTGGCCCCCACGGCCAGCGGGCCGCCAAGAGCCAGGGCGACGGGCGTCGTGTCCCATTGGTATGCCACGGCGTCGAGGCTTCCGGGCGGTGTGACCTGCCGGAAATTGGCGAGCGCGCCCAGGCCGGTGAGACTGACCGCCACGATCGGCGCGGAGGGATTGATCGGGTTCGGGTTGAGGGTCAGCGAACCGATGAAACTGTCGAGCACCACGCCGTCGCTGGCGATGGTGAACGTGAAGGTCGCGCTCGCGATCGGCTGTACGCTGTCGAGCGGGCTCCACCCCTTGAAAGTATTGATGCTGGGATTGTACTCGGGAGACTGATTGATGTCGCCGATCAAATGCGTGACCGGCGAATAGGTCGGATTCTTGGTCGGATTCGCCGTGTAAATTCCGAAGCCGCCCGGTGTAATTGTCGAATTCAGGACCGGGACGACCGGCGCCGACCCGTCATTGGTGAAGGTCACCTTGAGCTGGTTCGACGCCGAAAGGCTGACGATAGACCCGGAGTCGGCGGTGGTGACGTTGTTGTAGAATTCGATGTCGCTCGGTGTGATCTTCGACGACACCTGATAGTTCACATATGGACCGGTCGCAGTCGGAAACGCTGTCGTCAGCTGGGTGTGGGAATTCGCCACCGGTGCGCTGAAACTCATGCCGCCTGGAATGATCGCAGTGACGTTGCGGGCTGTGAAGACGCCGGTGACGCCGGCCGAAGCCGCCGGCGCCAAGACCAGGAGGCCGATTGTCAGTACCAGAAAGGGCTTGTTCATGACTCCCCCTTCGCGCTGAAAGCACACAGGTGCTTAAAATTTGTGGAGGTTGTGTACGCCGTTCGCGGCCTCGCGCCAAGACGGAGGCCTCGCTGCGCGCCCGAAGCCTCGACAGCGCTCCGGCCGCATGAGAGGTTGCCCGCCTTCCTCATTTGGAGACGTCATGGTCAGGTTCGCGCTGCTCGCGGCAACGCTTCTGCTCGCCGCGGGAGCGGCCGGGGCGGCGGAAAAGCCGGGTCTCTCGGTCACCATCTACAACGCCGACCAGGCTCTGGTGGACGACGTGCGCCGCCTCGACATCCCCGCCGGGCGCCAGCGGTTGGAGCTGAAGGACGTCTCGGCGGCGATCCGCCCCGAGACCGTCACCCTCACAGGCGAGGGCCTCTCCATCGTCGAGCAGAACTTCGACTTCGACCTCCTCACGCCCCAGAAGATGATGGAGAAGGCGGTCGGCCAGCAGGTGCAGATCGTGCGCACCAACCCCGGCAACGGCCAGGAGACCACCGAGACCGCCACGGTGCTGTCGGCCAACGAGGGCGTGATCCTCAAGATCGGCGACCGCGTCGAGGTGCTGCGCGACGACGGGGTCCCCACCCGGGTGATCTTCAATGGCGTCCCCCTGACCCTGCGCGCCCGGCCCACCCTGTCGGTGACGGTGGACAGCGAACGCGCCGGCCCCCGCCTCGTCGACCTCAGCTATCTGACCACCGGCCTCGCCTGGAGGGCCGACTATGTGGCCCTGTTCGACGAGACGGCGGGCAGGCTCGACCTGCAGGGCTGGATCACCCTGACCAACCAGTCGGGGACGCCCTTCGTCGACGCCGACACCCAGCTGGTGGCCGGCGAGGTGGCGATCGCCGACAATGCGCCGCGAGTCCGGCCGCTGGGCCGCCCGATGATGGGCGTCGCGCGGGCCGGCGCGGCGATGCGCACCCAGCCAGCCCCTGAGCCGCCCTCAAGCCCGGGCGCGTCGGTGGGTGACGTGCATGTCTATCGCCTCCCCGAACGCACCACGATCGCCCAGAACCAGACCAAGCAGGTCAGCTTCCTCGACGCCCACGGCGTGGCCGCTCGCAAGCTCTATCGCTGGGCGCTCCCCGACTTCCAGAGCGCCGACAATCCCTCCAGCGCCGAGGTGGCCGTCGCCTTCACCAACTCGGCGGCGGGGGGCCTGGGCGCCGGCCTGCCGGCCGGGACGATCCGCGTCTATGAGCGCGACGCCGGCGGCGCCCCGAAGTTCGTCGGCGAGAACCCCATCGGCCACACACCCCAGGGCTCGGAACTGGCGGTGAAGATCGGCGAGGCCTTCGACGTCACCGTCCAGCCCACCCTCGTCTCCAGCGATGTGATCGGCAAGCGCCGCAACCGCTATGCGATGAGCTACCGCCTGCGCAACGCCCGCCCCGCCCCGGTGACCGTCGAGCTGCGGCAGGGCGGCCTGCAGGAGCAGAACGCGGTGGTCGCCGAGAGCCTCCCCGGCCGCGCCATCGACGCCTACACCCGCGGCTGGACGGTCACCGTCCCCGCCGGCGGCGAGACCACCCTCACCGCCACCCTGGAAACCTGGTGGTAATCCCCGGGCCGCGCGCTTCCTCCCTCCCCCGACAGGGGGAGGGAAAGGCCCGAAGGGCCGAGGGTGGGGAAGTCCGGGCTCGGCGAGATCTCGAAAGCGTCGCCTTACCCCACCCTGACGGCGGCGCTTGTCCTCGGGCGGGCCGAAGGCCGGACCCGGGGGCCGTCTGTCCCTCCCCACTTCGGGGGAGGGAGGTCGCCCGCGCTCCTTCCGCGGCCGCTCTCCTCGTCCTGATGCTCGGGACACCGGCCGCAGCCGCCGACGTGGTCTCCCCCGCCCCGGCAAGGGTCGCCGTCACCATCTACCGCGACCAGCCGATGAGGACCGCCGAGCTCACCCGGCTCGGCGACGACGACACCCATGGCCTCGCCCTGGTGGTGGAGGACCGCGAGATCGACCTGCCCGCCGGCCGCTCGCGCCTGCGCTTCGAGGGCGTCGCCGACGGCATCATCCCCCAAAGCGCGGGCGAAGAGGGCCTGCCGGCGGCGATCGTCGAGCGCAACTTCGACTACGGCCTCTTGACCCCCGGCGCCCTGATCGCCGGCTCGGTAGGCGAGACCGTGCAGCTCGTCCGCACCAACCGCAGGACCGGCCGTGAGGCGCGCCGGAACGCCGTCATTCGCTCCGGTCCCGACGGTGTCGTCCTGGAGACCGCCGGCCGCTTCGAGGCCCTGGGCTGCGGCGGCGAGGCGGAGAAGCTGGTCTTCGACCATGTCCCGGCCGGCCTCGCCGCCCGCCCGACCCTCTCGCTGGCGATCGATGCGCCCCGCGCCGGCCACTACAAGGTGCGCCTCAGCTATCTCACCGTGCGGATGGACTGGACGGCGGACTACATCGCCCGCCTCGCCCCCGACGGCCGCAACCTGGCCCTGAGCGGCTGGATCACCCTGGCCAACCGCACCGCCACCGCCTTCGAGAACGCCCCCACCGGGGTCGTGGCCGGCCATCTGGCCCGCGTCCCGGTCGACATCCCCGTCCCGCAAACGCCCGCCCGGGACCCCCACTGCTGGCCCGCCGAAACGACCCACGGCGGCTGGCCGGTCACCGAGTCCCCGGTGTTCGCCGCCCTCGGCGCCGCCCCGACGCGTCCGATGGCCGCCCGGTCCATGGCCAGCGGGATGGTCGTCGCGGCCCAGAAGCGCGCCATCGAGAGCCAGCTGGGCGACTACAAGCTCTACACCCTCGCCGAACCCACCACCGTCGCCGCCCGACAGACCAAGCAGGTGCTGTTCCTCGATCAGCCGGTGGTGAAGTTTGAGACCGTCTACGCCCACACGGTCGAGCCCCTCGGTATGACGACCGCCGAACCGACGCCCCAGGCGGCTGAAATCGTGCTGAGGCTCGAAAACAAGGCCGCCCAAGGCCTCGGCCGCCCCCTCCCCGCCGGGACCGTCCAGCTGCGCCAGCCCCAGGCGATCGCCGGCGGCCGCGAGCTCCTCCTCGGCGAGCCCGCCCTCGACCGCGACGTCCCGGTCGGCGAACCCTTCGAACTGCGCCTCGGCCAAGCCTCGGAGGTGACCCTCACCGAGCGCCTGACCAGCGACCAGCTCCGCCCCGGCCACCGTGTCAGCCGGACCTTCGAAGTCCTCGCGGCCAACGCCAAGGCCCAGCCCGTCACCGTCGAGATCCGCCACGACCGCGCCGGCGCCGACGGCTTCAAGGTCACCGCCGAATCCACCCCCCACGCCGACAAGGCCGGCGACCCCCTCTGGCGCCTCACCCTCCCCACGGGCGCCGAACAGACCCTCCGCTACACCGTCGAGTTCGCGCGGTAGCCCCGACGTTCTCCTCCCCCGCTGGGGGAGGGGGACCGCGAAGCGGTGGAGGGGGCGACGCTGCGGAAGTCTCGCCAGGGGGCCCCCCTCCCGGCCTTCGGCCGTACTCCCCCCAAAAGGGGGAGAGAGTCAGAACGGGATGATGTTCCGCTGGCGGCTGTAGGCCAGGTAGCCGATGTTGGCCCCCAGCCGCAGGCCGAGGCCCGACCGGATCGGGGCCAGGGTGATGTTGTCGGCGCGCTGGTAGTTCACGCCCATGCCGGCGATGAAATAGGCCGAGCCGTCGACCCCCGGGAAGCGGCGGAAGATGGCGTCCGGATACTGCAGATTGTAGCAGAGCACGAACACCCGGCTGCCGTTGGCGCCGGCGTCGAAGCCGATCGACGGCCCTTGCCAGAAGACCTTCATGGCCGGCCGGCCCTTCATGTACAGCAGCCCCTTGCCGTAGCGCAGGCCGCCGATGAAGGCCGCCGAGCCCTCCTCGCCGGCGATATAGGCGGTGGGCCGGCCCTGGTCCTTGAAGCTCTTCTCAACGACGCCGGCGGCGCTCTCAGTGGCGACGCCGAAGAAGTCCGACACCCTGTGGACAATCTCGTCCTCGTCATAGGTCGACTGGACCCCGTTCTGCGGCGGCGGCGGCCCGTTCTGCGGCCGATACTGCGCCCCGGGCGGCGGTGGAGGCGGGGGCGGCGGCGCATAGGCGGAACTCGGCGCCTGCTGCGCCAGGGCCGGAGCCGCGGCGATTGAAGCGAGGGCGGAGACGATCAGGAAGCGGCGGTCCATGCGGAACTCCGAGAGGCGGGCGACGACCTATCGCCATACGATTCGGCCCGCTCTACGGCGCCCGACCTTAACGCCCGCTGAATTGCCAGCGAGCGCCTGAATGGCGCCGCGCGAAATATGCTAGAGGGCGCCGATGTCGACCCCGCTCAGCCATATCCGCAACTTCTCCATCGTCGCCCACATCGACCACGGCAAGTCCACCCTGTCCGACCGCCTGATCCAGGAGACCGGCGGCCTGACCGCGCGGGAGATGAAGGAGCAGGTGCTCGATTCCATGGACATCGAGCGCGAGCGCGGGATCACCATCAAGGCCCAGACCGTGCGGCTCAACTACACCGCCGACGACGGCGAGAGCTATGTGCTCAACCTGATGGACACCCCCGGCCACGTGGACTTCGCCTATGAGGTGAGCCGCTCGCTGGCCGCCTGCGAGGGTTCGATCCTGGTGGTGGACGCCAGCCAGGGCGTCGAGGCCCAGACGCTCGCCAACGTGTACCAGGCCATCGAGCACGACCACGAGATCGTGCCGGTGCTGAACAAGGTCGATCTGCCCGCCGCCGAGCCGGACCGGGTGCGCCAGCAGATCGAGGACGTCATCGGCATCGACGCCACCGACGCGGTGGAGGCCTCGGCCAAGACGGGCCTGGGCATCCACGAGGTGCTGCAAGCCATCGTAACGCGCCTGCCGCCGCCCAAGGGCGATCCGACCGCGCCGCTGAAGGCCCTGCTGGTCGACGCCTGGTATGACGCCTACCTCGGCGTCGTCGTGCTGGTCCGCGTCTTCGACGGCGTCCTCAAGGCCGGCGCCCAGATCCGCATGATGCAGACCGGCGCCACCTACAAGATCGACAAGATCGGGGTCTTCGAGCCCAAGGCCGTGGACGTCGCGGCCCTCGGCCCCGGCGAGATCGGCTTCATCACCGCCCAGATCAAGGAGGTGGCCGACGCCGCGGTCGGCGAGACGATCACCGAGGAGCGCCGCCAGGCCGCCCACGCCTTCCCGGGCTTCAAGCCGGTCCAGCCGGTGGTGTTCTGCGGCCTCTATCCGGTCGACGCCGCCGACTTCGAGGACCTGCGCGCCGCCGTCGGGCGCCTGCGCCTCAACGACGCCTCCTTCACCTATGAGATGGAGACCAGCGCCGCCCTCGGCTTCGGCTTCCGCTGCGGGTTCCTGGGGTTGCTCCACCTGGAGATCGTCCAGGAGCGGCTGACGCGCGAGTTCAACCTCGACCTGATCGCCACCGCCCCCAGCGTGATCTACCGCGTCACCCTCACCGACGGCGAGGTCATCGAGCTGCACAACCCCGCCGACCTGCCGGACGTGGTGCGCATCGCCTCCATCGCCGAGCCGTGGATCCGCGCCACCATCTTCACTCCCGACGACTATTTGGGCGCGGTGATCAAGCTCTGCCAGGACCGCCGCGGGGAGCAGAAGGAGCTCTCCTACGTCGGCGCCCGGGCCATGGTGGTCTACGACCTGCCGCTGAACGAGGTGGTGTTCGACTTCTATGATCGGCTGAAGAGCATCTCCAAGGGCTACGCCAGCTTCGACTACCAGATCAGCGACTACCGCACCGGCGACCTGGTGAAGATGTCGATCCTGGTCAACAGCGAGCCGGTGGACGCCCTCTCCATGCTGGTCCACCGCGCCCGCGCCGAGACCCGCGGCCGGGGCATGGTGGAGAAGATGAAGGAGCTGATCCCCCCGCACCTCTTCGTCATCCCCATCCAGGCCGCCATCGGCGGCAAGATCATCGCCCGCGAAACCGTCCGCGCGCTGCGCAAGGACGTCACCGCCAAATGCTACGGCGGCGACGCCACCAGAAAGCGCAAGCTTCTGGACAAGCAGAAGGAGGGCAAGAAGAAGATGCGCCAGTTCGGCAAGGTCGAGATCCCGCAGGAGGCGTTCATCGCCGCCCTGAAGATGGACGATTGATCCGGCTCAGATCAGACGCGGTTCGCCTGTCAGGAGCTTGAGCGGACCGGCGAGCTTCTTCGAGAGGCGGCCGACCGGCTCCACGGCGGCGTCCTCCGCGCTCGCGGCCTCCACGATGGCGAGCGC
>JAQGIW010000186.1 GCA_028290905.1 Caulobacteraceae bacterium
TGCCGCGACGAGCGCGGCCGGAACGGCGAGCCGCCGAAGGGAAGGGGCGGCCGAGGGGGCGGCGGGGCGGGTCATGGCGAAAGTCATCCTTGCTGGCGGGCGCGAGGTCGGAAAGAAGTTCGTTTCCTCCGGTCCGCTGGTTACGCGCGTCGTCTGGGTTTTGAATCCTTATACCCCACGGCCGCCGCAACCGATCGGCTTGGCGCCGCCCATGGCGTCCTCGTGGAAGGCCGGCTAGCCTGTGCGGCGCCGGAGCGGCCCGTTCGGAGACCACGCGTGACACTGTTGCTCAACATCCTGTGGTTCATCTTCGCCGGCTTCGTAGGAGGCCTCGCCTGGATGCTGGGCGCCCTCATCCTGGCCATCACTGTCGTCGGCCTCCCCTGGTCGGCGGCGGCGGTCCGGATCGGAATCTTCGCCTTTGCACCGTTCGGCTCGCGGGTGGTGGATCGGCGGCTCTACACGGGTCGCGACGATCTCGGCACCGGCGGCCTTGGCCTCGTCCTCAATGTCATCTGGTTCCTGTTTGCGGGCTGGTACATCGCGCTCGCTCACGTGGCGGTGGGCGTGGCGCAGTGCGTCACCATCATCGGCATCCCGTTCGGGTTCCAGCACTTCAAGCTGGCGCTGATAGCCCTGGCGCCCGTGGGCAAGAGCGTCGTCCCCGCCTGAGTCCCGGGTCTCGGTTGGTTATTTGCCGAGGCCCTTCGCCGCCGGGGCGTGCTCCTCGGCATAGGCCCCATTCGCCTCGCTGATGATGTAGGCCCGGATGGCCTGGGTGTCCTCGGCCTTCAGCACGCGGGCGAAGCTCACCATCCCCTGGTCCTTGCGCGCGCCGCCGAGCACGACGCTGTCGAATGCCTCCTGGTTGCCGATCAGGGGGCTGTAGCGCAGGTCGGGAATCACGCCGCCGCTGATGGCGTTGTAGCCGTGGCAGACCAGGCAATAGTGGTTGTAAGCTTGGTGGCCGGTGGCCACCAGCTTGGGTGAGGCCGTCGCCGGCGGGGGCTGGGGCATCTCGATTTTCGTGAGGTTCGGCGGGGGCAGGTGGGCCGCGCCACCCAGCTTGTAGACGAGTATGCGGCCATTGTCCGGGTTACCCTGCTTGGGCGCCGCGAAGCCGGCGACCAGATAGAACACCGAGCCGAAGCCCGCCCCGACGGCCACATATTGCTCACCGTCCACCGTGTAGGTCATCGGCCCGGCCAGGGTCGCGGTGTAGGTCTCGCTCGACCACACCCGCTTGCCGTTGGCCGCGTCGTAGGCGTTGAGGTGGCCGTCCGCCGTGCCCTGGAAGACGAGGCCGCCGGCGGTGGTCAGGACGCCGCCGTTCCACGGACCCTTGTTCTCGGCGCGCCACACCTCCTTGCCGGCCACCGGGTCCCAGGCGATCAACTCGCCGCGCATGCTGTTCTTCATGGCGGCTCGGGCCTTGGGATCGGGCGGCAGGCTGTTGAGTTTGGTGTCGACGGCGGTGTTCCACTGGCCGGGATCGAAGGCGAACTTGTCGTCCGTGCCGTAGGCGCCGGGGATCTCCTGGGCGGGGACGTAGACAAAGCCCGTCTTGGGGCTGAAGGCCATCGGCTGCCAGTTGTGGGCGCCGAAGCTCGACGGGAAGATCGTCGCCGGCGCCTTGGTGTAGCGGGGATCGCCGATCTCGATGGGACGGCCGGTGGCGGGATCAACGCCCTTGGCCCAGGTGACCGGGACGAAGTTCCTGGCCGAGATCAGCTTTCCGGTCAGCCGATCGATGACGTAAAGGTAGCCGTTCTTGTTGGCCTGCATGATCACCTTGCGCGGCTGGCCGTCGATGGTCAGGTCCGCCAGGGTGAGGGTCTGGGTGGAATCGAAGTCCCAGCTCTCGCCGGGCGTGGTCTGGTAGTGCCACTTGTAGGCGCCGGTGTCGGCGTCGACGGCGATGATCGAGGACAGGAACAGGTTGTCGCCGCCGCCCGGCGAGCGCGTCTTCTGATCCCACGGCAGGCCGTTGCCGGTGCCGAAGTAGAGCAGGTTGCTCTCGGGGTCGTAGGAGACCGGATCCCACGGCGATCCGCCGCCCCCGTATTTCCACCAATCGCCCGTCCAGGTCTTGGCGGCCATCTCCATGGCCTTGTTCTCGAAGCCCTTCGAGGGATCGCCGGGCACCGTATAGAAGCGCCAGATCAACTTGCCGCTGTCGGTGTCATAGGCCGACATGTAGCCTCGCACCCCGTATTCCGAGCCGGAGTTGCCGACCATCACCTTCCCCCTGATGATTCGGGGGGCCATGGTGATGGTGTAGGGCTTGGACTGGTCGACCGTGACCACGCTCCACACCGGCTGGCCGGTCCTGGCGTCGAGCGCCACCAGCCGGCCATCGAGCGTGGCCACATAGACCCGGCCCTTCCAGACCGCGACGCCGCGGTTGACCACGTCGCAGCAGGCCTTGAAGCCCGTCTCGCGCGGCACCTGGGGGTCGTATTTCCACAGCGGCTGGCCGGTCTTGGCGTTCAGCGCATAGACCAGGCTCCACGAGCTGGTGACGTACATCACCCCGTCGACGACGATTGGCGTCGTCTCCACGCCCCGGTTGGTGGCCAACTCATAGCTCCACGCCAGGCCGAGATTGCCGGCGTTGCCGGTGTTGATCTTGTCCAGGGGGCTGAAGCGCTGCTCGCTATAGGTGCGACCCTGAGACATCCAGTTCCCGGGATCGCTGTCGGCGGCGGTCAGCCGGGCGGCGTCCACGGCGGCCGGTCCCTTGCTCTGTTGGCAGCCCAGCAGGGCCAGAGCCGCCGTGGCGACAAACGCCGACGCCAACACCAATCGCCGCATTCTTCCTGCTCCCCGTTTGGCCGGACCTTCGCCGGTCCTTCTTTGGCCGACAACACTAGCCAAACGTCGCGGATTGTCGAACACAATACGACGCGTCCGCCGAGCTGGGCCGTCGACGAGGAATGCGCGAATGCCGCGAGCGGCAGAGTGACGGCGGACCAGCCGCCCAAAGTGGAGGTTGTCGTCGTCAGGGCGGCCAACCTGCCGCCGAGCCCCGCCGACGCGGCCTTCTCGATCATCCGGCTGGACCGAATCGCCCTTGAAACCGCTCCGCGATTGGACACGGCCCTGTCGGAGATCCCCGGCATCTCGCTCTTCCGCCGCACCTCCAGCCTGGGCGCGAATCCCACGTCGCAAGGGGTATCCCTGCGAGGGATCGCCGGCTCCGGCGCCAGCCGGGCCCTGGTGACACTCGATGGCGTTCCGCAGAACGACCCCTTCGGCGGGTGGGTGATCTGGACCCGCCTGCCGCCGGAAGACATCGGCGCCGCGACGGTCGTGCGCGGCGCCGGGGCGGGGCCCTTTGGCGCCGGCGCTCTGACGGGGGTGGTGGCGCTAGAGGAGATCACGCCTCCCGCCGGGGCCTGGACGGCGCAGGCCGAGGGCGGTTCGCTCGGCTACGCCAGGGGCGCGGCGACGGCCAACGTGGCGGTAGGCCCCGGAATACTGCTCATCGCGGCCTCGGGCGAGCACAGCGACGGTTGGATTCCCGTACGCGCCGGGCGGGGCGCGGCCGACCGGCGGCTCACCCTCGACGACCGTTCCGCGAGCCTCCGCTACCTGGTCGATTCCGGCCCCGTGACCCAGGCATGGCGGGTCTCGGCCTATGAGGAGGACAGGGGATCGGGCCTGGTGGGCGCCGAATCACGCGCTCGCGGCGTGGCCGCAAGCGTCAGTCTCGCCCGCGCGCCGGCGCTGCGGGTCCTCGGCTGGCGGGCGCAGACCTGGCTGCTGGCTTCCGACCTGTTCAACACCTCGGTGAACGTCGCGCCCAATCGTCAGACCGCGAGCCTCGCCAACGACCAGTACGAGACCCCGGTCCTGGGATACGGCGCCAACGGCGCGGTCCGCGGAGTCTGGGGCCATGGAACGCTCGAGATCGGCGTCGACCTGCGCGGCGCCGCCGGCGAGGATCGCGAGACCTTCAAGCCGGTGGCCGGGGTGCTGACCAAGAATCGCCGCGCGGGCGGTCAGACCGTGATCGGAGGCGTCTACGCCGAGGCGACCGAGGAGTCGGGGCCGCTGCTGCTGACCGCGGGTGTGCGCGTGGACGGCTGGGATACCTTCGACGGCCATCGCCTGGAGAACACAATAACGACGGGGGCCCAAACGCTCGACCAGCATCCAGCCGACCGGGGCGGCGTGTTGCCGAGCGGCCGCCTGGGCGCCCGCCTGGAAGCCGGGGGCGGCGCCTGGCTCAGGGCCGCCGCCTATACGGGCTTCCGGGCCCCGACCCTGAATGAGTTGTTCCGGCCTTTCCGTGTGGGCAACAATGTCACCGAGGCCAATGCCGCGCTGACACCCGAGCGCCTCTATGGAGCGGAGGCGGGGGCCGGGGGGACCTTCGCGCGCGCCACCTGGAGCGTGACCGGCTTCTACAACCGCCTCGACAATCCGGTGACCAACGTCACCCTGGCCAAGGGTCCGTACACCGATCCGGTGGAAGGGTTCATTCCCGCCGGCGGCCTTCTGTTGCAGCGCAAGAATGTTGGTGACGTCGACGCCTACGGGGTCGAGGCGGAGGTGTCGGCGCGCTGGACGAACCGCCTCTCCACCCGCGCCGCTGTCAGTTGGACGCACGCCCGCGTGGACGGCGGGTTGGCCGCGCCTCGCGACACGGGCAAGATCCCGACCGAGACCCCGGAGGTGGCGGCGACGGCGGGCGTCAGTTGGAAGCCGTTCGCCCGCATCACCCTGCTCGCCGATCTGCGCTACGAGGGCGCGAGATTCGACGACGACCTCAACACCCTGCGTCTTGGGGCTGCGACCACCGTGGATCTTCGGGCGGCGTGGCGGCCGCGGCCGAACCTGGTGCTGTTTGTCGAGGCGGCCAACCTATTCGATGTCGCGGTGGCGACGGGCGAGACGTCGAACGGCGTCTTCAGCTATGGACCGCCGCGGATGATCCTGGCGGGTGTGTCGATCGCGGGGGGCGGCGGCTGAGCCCCTACGGCCGGATTGCACAAGTCCAATCGAGCGGTGACTGGATCCCAATGCGGCCATCAGTCCGGACACTGGTCGATACGTTCCGGAAACGTCGCCACGACCTGGGTCCCGCGGTGTGGCCCCGGCACTCTCCCCCCCTGAGGCACCGGGAGCCGACCGAGTCAGGAGACTCCGATCACCGGAGCTCCATCGTGCGCCAGGCGCATTATTTTGTCGGCGGCGCCGTCGCGGTCGAGTCGGCCTTGGTGTCAGCCGCCTTGTCCGCCTTGGCGTGCATCCGATGGTGCTTAGCGTGATGCTTGCCCATGTGCCCGTGAGCCGTGGCGGCCGTTTCCGGGGGGTTGGGGATCGGCTGCATGGTCGCCGGAGCCGTGGTCTGCGCCAGCGCCGACCCGCCGCAAACCGCCGCCAGGGCTGCCGCCGAGATCATCAGGGCTGATAGCTTCATGTTGAATTCCCTCTTTGTTGAAGACGGCTCCCCGTCGTGGGTCCTAGATAGCCTTATTCGAGAATCTCGAAAAGCCCGGGGGCGCCCGGGCGGCGGCCCTAGAAAATTGACGGTGGCCCTGGGGGTGAGCTATTGACCGGGCAGGGCGGCAGGTCGCGGATTGGGACTATAATCAAATGAAAACTTTTCGGGGGGCCCTGGTGGCCGCTGCGGCCTGTGTGGCCCTGGCGGGTTGCCACTTTCCAGGCCTGGGCGGGGGACACAAGGCGCCGACGGGCCAAGTCGTCGCCAATGTCGACGGCCGCGAAGTGACGCTTCGGGAACTCAACGCCGAAATGGGGGGCGCCGCCTTCCCCGACCCGAAGACCCGCAAGGCGGCGGAGCAGCAGGCCCTGCGCAATATCGTCGCCCGGATCATTCTGGCGAACACGGCGCGCCAGCAGGGGCTGGACAAGACGCCCGACTTCGCTTTGCAGAAGCAGCGCGCCATCGATTCAGTATTGGCGCAGGAGCTGCAGCAGAAGCTGATCCAGGGCGTTCCCGAGCCGACCAAGGACGAAGCGCAGACCTTCGTTTCCTCGCACCCCGATACCTTCCTTGAGCGGAAGGTCTTCGTGGTCGACCAGATCCGGATGCCCCGGGTCCCCGTCGAGGTCCTCAAGACCCTCGAACCGCTCAAGACGATGGAGGAGATCGAGGCCGTCCTGACCAAGGACAACATTCCCCACCAGCGGAGCGACGCCACCCTTGACGCGGTCGGCGCCGACCCGCGTCTGGTGGACTTCATCCGCAAGCTTCCGCCCAATGAGGTTTTCGTGCTGCCCGGCAACGACGGGTTGTTGGTCAACCGGGTCAAGGAAACCAAGGTGATTCCGTTCACGGGCGATCCGGCGACGCAGTACGCGACCAAGTGGCTGACCCGCCAGCGCACCCAGGAGGCGGTGAGCCGTTCGTTCAACCAGTATCTCACCGCGGCTGCCGGCAAGGTCCAGTTCAACAAGGACTATGCACCGCCCAAGCCCGTGAAGACTGCCACGCCTGGCGGGGCCGCGCCTGCGACGCCCGGCCAGACGGCCGCGCAATAACGAAGCGCTCTGCGATCGTCGGGGTGCGGAGCGGCGGCCGCCGGGAAGGCTGCAATTTGCTTCGGAGTAGGTTATGCGGGACATGGGAGTTCCGAGCGAGGACGGGTCTCGCGCGTTGAACGGAGGAAGTGTGAGGATGCGAAACACCGCCAGGGCGTGGCTGATCGGAGGATGGCTCCTCGGAATTGCGGTGGCGAACTCTGCGCCCGCCGCCCCGCCGGCAGCCGCCCGACCCGGCGGCGCGCCGCGTCCCGCCGCCGCGCCCGCCAACCCTACGAGCGGGGCTACGGCCGGCGACGAGCGGGTGGTGGCCGCCCCCAGCGGGACCTCGCAGGAATATATTCTCGGGCCCGCCGACGTCATAGAGGTCAGTGTGCTCGGGCGGCCTGATTTCGACGTGAAGGATCGGATCGGCGCGGATGGAACGATCCGGACGCCCTACCTCGGCGCCGTCAAGGTGGCCGATAAGACGATCAAGCAGTTCGCCGACGAATTGGGCAAAGCCCTCGAGACGGGCGGCTACTACGCCCACCCGATCGTCAAGGTCGACATCCTTTCCTACGCCAGCCGGTATGTCACCGTCCTGGGCAACTTTGGCACGCCTGGCCTGATCCCCGTCGACCGGGCCTATCGGCTTTCGGAGATCGTCGCGCGAGTAGGCGGGGTGAGGGAGACGGGCGCCCCCTATGTGATCTTCACGCCGGCCCGCGGCGAGCAACGGCGTATATTCGTAAGGGATCTTGCAACGGGCGATTTGAACGGCGATCCCTACGTTAGTCCCGGGGATAAAATTTACAGTCCGGAGGCCGAACTTTTTTATGTGTCCGGGCAGGTCAAATCGCCTGGGGCCTTTGGCATACTGCCGGAGTTAACTTTCCGAATGGCGCTTTCCAGAGCTGGCGGAGTGACGGATTCAGGTAGCGACAAGAATATAAGCGTCACAAGAGGAACGAAAACCCTCAAGCACGTCGACCTGGACACCAAGGTCATGCCCGGTGACGTGATCCTCGTCCCCGAGCGCTTGTTCTAGCGAGGGGCGTCCTTGGCGGCGGCTTGCAGGCTCGTGAGGTCTGATTGCCGCCAGATTCTCGTGTTTGTGTCCGTCGTGATACCGTCGCGTTCGAATGTTAGATCGCGAGGTGATCGCGTGGCGAGTGCGCCTCCCGGAGGTGGTGAATGAGCATCGGTCAGTTCCTGGTAATATTCTGGGCGCGGCGTTTTATAATCTTTTGGGCGACCGTGAGCTGCCTCGTTGGCGCTCTCATCGTGGCCGCTATCCTACCTGCGCGCTGGGAATCCACGGCTCGCGTCATGCTCAACTATGTCAAGCCCGATCCGGTCACCGGTCAGATCCTCTCCGGAGGCGCGGCGGGCGCCTACGTTAACACTCAGCTGCAATTGGTCACCGACTATACGGTCGCCGGCAGGGTGGCCGAGCAGATCGGATGGTTTTCCGATCCCAATCTGATCAGGGCCTACCAGTCTCGCTCGGCGAAGGATCAGCGGGACTTCCGCCATTGGCTCGCGGACATCGTCAGTTCCGGCACCAAGACCAAGGCCGTCGCGGGCAGCAACATCATGGAGATCTCCTATACCTCCAACACGGCCAAGGGGGCGCAAGCCGTCGCCAACGCGCTGATGAAGGCGTACATGGAATCCACCCTTGAGCAGCGGCACGAAGAGGCGGAGCGCAACGCGGTCTGGTACGAACAGGAGACCGACAAGGCCAAGCGGACCCTCGACGACGCGGTGGCCTCGATGACCGCCTTCGAAAAGGAAAACGGCATCGTCCTTCAGGACAACCGCAGCGACGCCGAAAACGCCCGCCTGGCGGCGCTGAGCATGCAGAGTGCTTCGATAGCGACCCCCTTCATTCCGCCTGCGGAAACGTCCCCTGCGGCCATGCAACTTGCGCAGCTCGACGGCGAGATGGCGGTGGCTGCGAAGACGCTCGGCCCGAATAATCCCACCATGCAGGAGATGCACGCCCGGCGTACGGTTCTCGCGGAGGCCGCGGCCAAGGAAAAGACCAACATGCACGCCCTCGCGGCTCACTTGGCCAACAGCAACGCCCAGGCGCTGGATCGCGAGGTTGCCAACCAGAAGAGCAAGGTCATCGCCGAAAGTCCCAAGATCGGCCGTCTGAACCAGTTGCAGCAGGACGTCGAGCTGCGGCGCGCCTGGTATCAGCGCACCAATTCCAAGGCTGCCGAATACCGCGAGGAGTCCGTATCCGGGGATTTCGGGGTGACTCCGCTCGGTACGGCCACGACCCCGAAGGCGCCGGTGTTCCCCAACTATTGGCTCATCGTACCGGGCGCCATCGCCGGTGGCCTGGGGGTCGGCGTTCTTGTCAGCCTGCTGATGGAGCTTCTCGGCAGGCGCGTGCGGAGCGTCGGAGACCTGGATCTGGCCGGCCACGCGCCGCTGATCTGTATCATTCCGAACGCCGATGAGGGGAAACGGCTGGGGCTTCCCCCATTCGGGTTCCCGCGTTGGACGCGGCGGTTCGCGCAGGGCGGGGCGGCACGGGCATGAGCGAGACCCTCACCCTCCAGTCCGGAAGGCCGGCGGCGGCCGGGGCGCAAGAGCGCTCCGACGGGGCCGCCTACGGCTTCGCGCCGGACATGGTGACCGTCCTCAGCCCGATCGGGCCTCGGGCGGACGCGATCCGCGCTTTGCGGACCCATGTCATGGCCCAGCACATCAACCTCGGCCGCAGGGCGCTGGCGATCTGCGCGCCGAGCGCCAATGTCGGCTGTTCGTTCGTCGCCGCCAACCTGGCCGTGTCGCTGTCGCAGATCGGCGTCAAGACGCTGCTCATCGACGGTGATCTGAGGCGGCCGGCGCTGGACCTGCTCATCAGGCCGCCGCAGCCATCGCCTGGCCTTGCGCAGTGCCTGCAGTCGCCCGACGAGCCGTTCGGGGCCAACATAGACACCGCCGTTCTGCCGCAACTCTCGGTGATGTACGCTGGCCACGCGGCAGCCAACCCGCAGGAACTCCTGGCGGGCGACCGCTTCCGATCGCTTATGAAATTCTGTCTTCGGGAATTCGACGCCACCATCGTCGACACGCCGCCGGCGAACACGTCCACAGACGCGCGCCGCATCAGCGGCGTCGCCGGCTATAGTCTCATAGTGACCCAACAGAACAAGACGTTCGTAAGAGATGTCATGACGCTGGCGGGGCAACTCAAGGCCGACCGCGCGGTGGTCATCGGAACCGTGATGAACCAGGCCTGACCCTGATGACCGTCGTCATATCCCGCCCCGGGCTGCGCCTGAACGACATCTCGGTCGGCGCGGTCTTCCTCGCGATCGGGTTTGCGGCGCTCACCGTCCCCACCCTGATTTCGCTCGCTCAGCAGTCGTGGTCTCACGAGTTCGGAGCGTATGGCCCGATCGTCCTGGTGACCGGGGTCTGGCTGTTGTGGCGTCAGGCGCCGGAGATCCGTCGCGCCGGCGAGCCGGGAAACCCCTGGCTGACGGCGCCCATACTGATCCTCGCTCTGTTGTCCTACGCCTTCGGACGCGCCTTCGACTTTCTCACGCTCGAAGCCGCCGGCGTCTACGGCGCCGGGATCGCCATCCTTCAGTCGCGGCTCGGCGGCAAGATCCTGCTGAAACATTGGTTTCCGTTGGTCTACCTGGCCTTTGCAATTCCGCTGCCGGGCTCACTTCTCGCCGATCTCACCGCGCCTCTGAAGCAGTTGGTGTCGCTGGCGGCCACCGATTGGCTTCACGTGTTCGGCGTGCCGGTAGCGCGTCAAGGCGTGACCATCTTTGTCGCCCAGTACCAGTTGCTGGTCGAAGATGCCTGCTCGGGGATGAACTCGCTCGTCGGCCTGATCGCGGTAAGCCTCCTGTATATCTACCTCATTCGCGGGTCCAACCTAGTCTACTCGCTAATGTTGACGGCGTTTGTGATTCCTATCGCCATCGCCGCCAATATCTTTCGAATCATGGTTCTGATCCTGTTGACCTATTTCTTTGGGAACGAGGTCGCCCAGGGCATTTTGCATTTCACGGCTGGCATGTTGCTGTTCGCCACGGCGTTGGTGTGCGTATTCGGCGTGGACCGGTTGATAGCCTATGTGCTGCCGCGCCTGGGTAGGGCCACATCGTGATCGGCCGTCGCGACCTGATCATCGGTACGGCCTGTATCGCGGGGGCAGGGGTCGCTTACGCCCTGCAGCCTCGGCGGCACGTCAGCCTGCTCGAACGCGGGCGCACGGTCGAGGAGATCGTTCCCCGAGCGTTCGCGAGCTGGAAGTCCCAGGACGTGACCGATCTGGTGGCGCCGAAGATCGAGGACAGCCTCGCCTCCCGGCTCTATGGCGAGACGGTCGGACGTGTCTACCGGAACGGGGAGACGGGAGAGGAGATCATGATGCTCCTCGCCCATGGCGACACCCAGTCGGAGGACCTGCAACTGCATCGGCCGGAGATCTGCTATCCGGCCTTTGGTTTCTCCATATCTCACAACGCGGTCACCGACGTGGGTATCGCCGCGAACGTGGCCATTCCGTCGCGACGGCTGGTGGCGGACGCGCCCGATCGCCGGGAAAACATCGTCTACTGGTCGCGATTGGGGGAATTCCTGCCCCTGGATCGGCGGCAGCAGCAGTTGGACCGCCTGAAGACCGCCATGAAGGGAGACATAGCCGACGGTATGCTGGCGCGCTTTTCGATGTTGGCCGTCGATTCCACGACGGCCGTCGCCAGCCTCGAACGCTTCATCCCGCTCCTGGTCCGGGCCGTCGCTCCGGATCAGCGGGGCGTGCTGATCGGCAGCCAGCGGGCTGCGGCCCTGGCCGGGGCGAGAATTTGAGCGGAACGTGAAGTCCGGTGGCGCCGTTTGAGCCGCCGAGCGTTGATATGGATTGACCGGGCCGAGAGTAGCGGCGGCGAGCGAAGTCCGGCGGTAGACTGAGGTTATTGGTCGTGTGGGGAACTGGTGAAATGGTCCGCTGAGTCAGTTCGGGGTTAAGGGTCGGGGGGCCTGAACCGTAGTAGGGGTTCTTGAAGGCAGGCGTGGTGTGGTCATGAGTAAACGAGGGGTAGTCTCTGTGCTGTCCGAGAACCCAGCGGAACGGGAATTGCGATCCGGCTTCGCAGTTGTGCCGGATCGACATGAGACTCCTATTCGTCCTAGTATCGAACCGCCCCCAGCGGTGTCGATGGGAGTGAGTAAGGATGACAGTTCCAACGTGCGTGTGTTGAATATGCCCAGGGATATGCATCTGGATGCGGATTGCAGCCAGACCGATCCACTGGAGCTTGGCGCTGCGCGTCTCGCCAAGTCGGCCGTGAAGCGCCTTCTGGACATCTTTGGCGCGTTGGTGGGGTTGTTTATTCTCTCACCGTTGCTTGTATTAGTCGCAATCTTGATAATAATGGAGAGTCCGGGGTCGCCGATCTTTCGTCAGAGGCGATCCGGCTACCGCGGCGCCCCCTTCGTGATCTATAAATTCCGGACCATGCGGGTGGTCGAGGACGGCCCCAACGTCGTCCAGGCTCGACGCGCGGACCACCGGATCACCAAAGTCGGCGCCCTGCTTCGCCGCACGAGCGTGGATGAATTGCCGCAGCTCCTGAATGTATTGAAAGGCGAGATGTCGCTGGTCGGCCCGCGTCCCCACGCCCTCGCTCACGACCAGTATTATGGCGAGCTGATCACAGAATACGAGGGGCGGTTCAAGACCAAGCCGGGTCTGACCGGATTGGCCCAGGTCTCTGGTCTGAGGGGTCCCACCCCCGACGTGGCGACCATGGCGGCGCGCATCGACAAGGATCTCGATTACATCCGCAATTGGTCAATCCTTCTCGACCTCAGAATCCTGTTTCAGACAGGTCTCATCTTCGCGTTTCACCCGGCCGCCTACTGACGTCCTGGTGACGGCGACCTCTTCGATCGCGGCCGCGATCGCGTCGGGCCGGTCTACCGTCATCAGGTGGGAGGACCCCGCGACGGTTCGCTGGGAACCCCGGCTCGATCGCGCGGCGATCTCGGCGTGCAGCCCGGCCCAGAACGTGGAAACCCGGGCGCGGGCGGAGGCTGGCGCGCCGGCGGAGGTTCCCTCCGCCGTCAGGACGATCAGCGGCAGGTCGCCGTACTGCCGTCGGCCGGCCGTGACTTCGTCGGAGGTCAGCGTCCACAGTGTGTCGAGTTCCGAAAGCTCTGTCTTCCACAAGCTGGGCCGCTTCGCCTCCGCCAGGCGCGCGGCGGCGGCCTCCGCCGGTTCTCCCTGCCTCGGAGCCGGGGCGCACGGCGCCAGGGCGGCGTCGCTGGAGGGCAGGGACCCCGCTTCCGCGGCCGCCAGACAGCGCTCGGTGCGGGCGCGCAAGGGCGCGAGGCTGCCCGCGCCAGGACCGAAGGCCATGGCGAAGCGACTGTCCTGGTACTCCACCGACGGGTCGACCAGGACCATGCCCACGACATCGTGCGGCCGCCGGTCGGCGAACAGACGCATGTAAAGACCCCCGGCCGAATGGCCGACGACGATGAACGGGCCCCCGATCCGCGCCGCCCGCAGCGCCTCATCGAGGTCCCGTGCAATCGCCGCCCCGTCGCGGGGCAGAGGACCCGGATCGCTGAAGCCATAGCCGGCGCGATCATAGGAACAGACACGACGCCTGGGTGCGACGAGCGCCTGCACCTTGGCCCATCC
>JAQGIW010000219.1 GCA_028290905.1 Caulobacteraceae bacterium
TGGATGCCGTCTCAAGCAAATCCGCCAGCCCGGCGTGTCCGTGGCGCGTTCCGGCCAGCGGCCAGTCCTCGCCCGGAATGATCCACTCGATGTCTTCGGCGACCAGCGCCAGCAGAGCCTCCCTGTCGCCGCGGCCGATCGCGGCGAAGAAGTCCTTCACGGTCTGGATGTTCTTCTCAATACTCACGGGAAATTCTCCATTTCGCACGGATCGGATCGCGCTCGATCCGATCCGTGCATCGTGCCTCTGCCGGTGGACACGTCGTGTTCATCCGTCGAACTTGACCAGGTCCTTGAAGATCAGCCGACCCCAGCTATTTCCGCGCGCCTGGACTAGCAGCCCGCCTTCCGACAGCCCGCCAAGTTTGATCGGCGAGAAACCGAGATTTTCCGCAAGCGTACTAATCTCCGCTGCGGCAGCGTCATCGTCGCTCGCCAGGAACACCACTCTCCTGCCACCATGCACGGCCGGATCTTGGTCAAGGGTGGCAGCGATCAAATGGTTGAAGCCCTTGACCAGCCTTGCACCAGAGAAAGCCTGCGCGATGAACTTGGAAGAAGGCTGTCCTCCTAGTTCCTCAGGGGGCACGCCGTAGGCATTGGTCACATCGACGATGGTCTTCCCCTGCCAGGTAGGCAGCGCCTTCGCGACATCCGGGCGCGACTCGAAACGGACAGCCAAAAAGATGATGTCCGCCTTGACGGCGTCCGCCAGTGTTTTGGGAAGGATCGTGGCTCCGATCGCGGCCGCATCGGATGCAAAGCTTTCCAGGTCGCGCGTGGTTGCAACGGATATTTCGATGCCGTTGCGGGCAAACGCCTTGGCAAGAGCGTGGCCGATCTTGCCGAAGCCGATAATTGCGTAGCTCATGATGTTTTCCTGATCTTGTGTAATGCCGGGGTCAGACCTGCGCCATGCCTCCATCGACGGCGAGATCCACGCCGGTGATGTAAGAGCTTTCGTCAGAAGCAAGGAACGTGACAGCATCCGCGATTTCTTCTGGCTTACCCCTGCGACCCATCGGGACCTGCGAAGCAAATTGGGCGGCCGCTTGTTCAGCCTGCTCAGGGGTAAGGCCCGTCGTTGTCTCCAACGCCGGGGTCTCGGTGGGTCCGGGGCTCATTGAATTCACGCGGATTTTGCGATCCTTCAGCTCCAGTGTCCAAGCGCGCGCGAAGCTTCGCACCGCGGCCTTACTCGCGGCGTAGGTGCTGAATCCTGGCAGCCCCAACACGTTGGAGACCGAAGAGGTCAGGATGATCGAACCGCCGTCTTTGAAGAGCGGAAGCGCCTTCTGGACCGTAAAGAACAGCCCCTTCACGTTCACATCGAAGGTCTGGTCGAAATGGGCCTCGGTCGCCGCCGCAAGCGGTGCGATCGTCCCCGCGCCTGCGTTCGCGAAGAGAATGTCGATGTGACCATGTTCCTCCTTCACGACGGCATAGAGCCGATCCAGATCCTCCAAGCGCGACACGTCGCCCACGACCGTCGTAACGTTTCCCGCAATGGAGGCTGCGGCCTCCTTCAGTTCCTTCTCTCGTCGTCCGGTGATCACGACGTGCGCGCCTTCTTCGACGAAGCGCTTGGCGGTGGCCAACCCGATCCCGCTGCTTCCGCCCGTGATGACGGCGACCTTGCCTTCTAGCTTTTTCATAGCCTTCTATCCGTCGGTGTGTGTGGGTCGGGGAGGTCCCCTGAGCGCCTCCAAATGGGTTTGCCTAGGTCGTCCCGTGAGTGCGAAATCACGCACAGCGGTGGTGCGCAAACGAACCGGCAAGATGGCTGCCCCTTGATCTCGCACCTTGCGGCTCCGCGGACTGGAAACGGACTTTAAAAGCGCACTTCGCGGCGCGGGAATGCACCATGCTCGAGTGGGACGACGTTCGCTACTTTCTGGCCGTCGCGCGCGGAGGCTCCGTGCGGGCCGCCGCCGGGCGCCTTGGGGTGAACCACGCGACCGTGCTGCGACGCATCGCTCAGTTCGAGGAACGCCTCGGAACGCAGATGTTCGAAAAGCTGCCTTCGGGCTACCGCCTGACGGCTGCGGGCGAGGAGGTCCTCGAGCTGGCGGAGCAGATGGAAGCGTCATCGCACCAGCTGGAGACGCGCGTCTTCGGCCGCGACCAGAGCGTGCGCGGGCTTCTGCGGGTGACGTTGACACCGATCCTCGCGACATACCTGCTCATCCCGGACTTCGCCGATTTCGCGCGCCTGCACCCGGACATCGAGATGGAAATCTTGTCGTCCGGCGAGCTGGCGAATCTGACCAATCGAGAGGCCGACGTCGCGATCCGCGTCGTCTATGACCGCAAAACGCTGCCGCTCAATCTTCACGGCCTGAAGGGGCCGGAGCTGTTCGGCGGCGTCTACATGTCCCGCGATCGACTAGCCGCGTGGCGTGCGGGCGCGCCAGATCCCATCCGGTGGATCGTCATAAGCAGTCATGGAATTCCGGGTTGGGCCGGCGAGGGCGAGGTGCGAACCACGGGGGTTCCATTCAGGACCACGGACGCCGGGGCGCAGATCGCGGCCGTACGGCAAGGGCTGGGGATGACGACACTGCCGTGCTTCATTGGCGACGCGGACCCTCTGCTGGCGAGAGTCCCGGGCGCCGACCTGCACATGTACGGAACGGTTTGGCTTCTCACGCAAGGGGAGACACGCAAGACGAAGCGCGTGCGGCTCTTCACTGAGTTCGCCTCCCGCAGGCTCGCCGCGTACACTCCGCTTCTCGCGGGGCTGTCTGTGTCGCGCGGGTGATGCGCAGCGGGTTGCCGGCGACGCTTGCAGTGGACAAGTGCCTGCAAGCGGACATCCCCACCGTACGACTTGGGGTCGTGAACCGCCGGGAGCCCACATCCAGCAACTCCCCCTTCGTGCGGCGGCGACCTTGTGGGCGCGGGAAGGGCGGGTTTCTGCAGCCATGCTAATGGCAGTTGCTGGCGCTAGGCGTCGCCATCAGGCTTCCGTTCAGGGTGGACCCCAGACATCCGACGATGGTGGCTGTCGCAGCGCCGGCCGCACCGTCGGTGCTCCGGGCTTGCGGCCCCTCAATTCCGATCCGGGACCAGCTCGACCACCGGGATCTGCCGGCTCGTCCGGGCTTGATAGGCGTCATAGTCGGGATAGACGGCGGCGGCGTCGCGCCAGATGGCCGTGTACCGGTCGGAACCGATCGGCGGTTCCTCGACACGGACGGAGACCCGCCGTCGGCCGAGTTCGAACTCGGCCACCCCGGCGGCCTTGAGATTCAGATACCAGGCGGGGTGTTTGGGGGAGCCGCCAAACGAGGCGATCACCGCATAGCCGCGATCGGTCTCGACGTAGATCAGCGGTGTCGTAAGAGGCTTTCCGGACTGCGGCCCCGCACCGTCAGCAGCGCCACCGGTCCCTTGCCCATCTTGCCGCCGAGCGCGCCGCCACTCAGCCGATAGACGGCGACGTGCGCGTTCACGAGCGCCTTTATGAGCCAGAGAGGGGGCGATCGTCGCGTCTTCTCGGTCATGGGCTGTTGCTCCAACACTAGAACGCCGCCTCGCGTTGTAGGCGCCAGAGGCTGAGCGGCGAAATTCGCGAATCCGAGGACAGCCATCACCGTCGTCGCCTCCCGGGGGGCGTGGTGTGGGCTGGCTTCGGCCGCTCCGCGATTCTGCAAAGTTTCCCCGTTGATAGCCTCCTTGACACGAGACTATGCATACTGCAAACTATCAGGCGGTCTCGGTCTTTGCCATCGTGAATCAGCCAATCCTGGGAAGCCGCGCGAGCGGCGGCCGTCGCGTTCGGCTGCGCCGCGCCGTGCGGGTTGTTGAGGGTCGCAAATGGAGCGATTTGGCGCGGACGGTCGCGCAAAATCGCTTTTTGGTACGCATTCGGGTCGGAAACGGTCTTTTTGGTCGCCGAACGGACGTCGCCTCAGGCCTCCGTCATCTTGCGGAAGACCTTCGCCCCCTGTTCGTTGCCCGCGAAGTAGGCCTTCTGGCCGGCCTCGTCGGCGATCCGCGCCCAGTGATCGCGAACGCCTTCGGCCGACAGGCCCTGGCCCGAGAGGTGGACGCCCTCGGTCTCGTAGATCCTCGCCACCGAGAAGACGCCGGCCCCGGCGGTGAGGATCACCCCCGTCGGCGCCTCGTCGGAGCACAGGAACATCACGCCCGGCGTCACCGCCTCGGGGGCCAGCTTGGCGAACAGCTCCGGCGGCATCCCCAGGTTCTCCGTCATGCGCGTGGCCGCGACGGGCGAGATCGCGTTGACGTGGATGTTGTTCTTCTGGCCCTCGATCTTCAGGCTGTTCATGAAGCCCACCAAGCCGAGCTTGGCGGCGCCGTAGTTGGTCTGGCCGAAGTTGCCGTAGAGCCCGGTGGACGAGGTGGTCACGATGATCCGGCCGTAGTTCTGGGCCCGCATGATCTCCCACACCGCCTTGGTGGGTTTCACCGTACCCATCAGGTGCACGTTCATCACGAACTCGAAGTCGGCGATGTCCATCTTGGAGAACGACTTGTCGCGCAGCACTCCCGCGTTGGCGATCAGAATGTCGATCCGGCCCCAGGCGTCCATGGCCTGCTTGACCATCAGGGCCACGCCCGAGTCGTCCGTCACCGACGAGCCGTTGGCGATCGCCTCGCCGCCCGCCGCCCTGATCTCCTCGACGACCTTCATGGCGGCATCCGAGGACCCGCCGGAACCGTCCATCGCCCCGCCGAGGTCGTTGACGACCACCTTGGCTCCGCGGCGGGCCAGTTCCAGGGCGTGCTGGCGCCCGAGGCCGCCGCCCGCGCCGGTGACGATAGCCACCTTGCCGTCGAAGCTGATGTTCGCCATGGATCCTGTCTCCTGTTTCGTGATGCGGTGCTATTGCGCGGCGGCCTCCATGAGCGTCAAGCCTTAGAGAATGAGTTTGAAGCCTGCCGCCGTCCGGCTCGCCGCCGTGGCGAGCGCCCTGATGATCTTGAGCCCGGCGGACGCCGCCGCCGAAGAAGGACTGTGGACCTTCGACGCCTTCCCCGCGGCCACGGTCGAGCGCGACCTGGGCGTACACGTTGGCGCCGAATGGCTCGGACACCTGCTCGCCGGCTCGGTGCGCCTGACGACCGGGTGCTCCGGGGCCCTGGTCTCGCCCCGCGGGTTGGTGATGACCAACGAGCATTGCGTCCTCGCCTGCGCCCAGAGCCTGTCCGACGACGCACATGACCACGTCGCCGGCGGCTACGGCGTCGGGGCCGCCGACGAGGAAAAGCCGTGCCCGGGGCTCCAGGCCGAGATCCTGGTGGGAATCGCCGACATCACCGATTCCGTGTTCAAGGCCTCGGCGGGGAAGCGGGGAGACGATTTCGTCAAGGCCCGCGAGACCATCCTCGCCCGGGCGGAGCGCGTCGCCTGCCGGGGCGACCATCGCTACCGCTGTCAGGTGATCGGCTTCTTCGGCGGCGGTCAGTTCAAGGTCTACAAGTACCGGCGCTACGAGGACGTGCGCCTGGTGTTCGCGCCCGAATTCGGCGTGGCCTTCTTCGGCGGCGATCCGGAGAATTTCACCTTCCCCCGCTACGATCTCGACGTCGCCGCCCTGCGGCTCTACGACCGCGGCCGTCCGGCCAAGCCCCCTGCCTGGCTTGCCTGGTCGGCCCGCCCGCCGATGACCGGCGAGGCGGTTTTCGTCTCCGGAAGCCCGGGCACGACGCAACGGGCCCTCACCATGGCGCAGCTGGAAACCCTGCGCGATGTCACCAACCCCGCGGTCCAGGCCTTCAATGCCCGCTTGCGCGACAGGCTGATCGCCTTTTCCGCCGAGGGCCCACACCAGCGACGTCTGGCCGCCGACCGCCTTTTCGACGCCGAGAACACGCTGAAGGTCATCCGCGGCCAGCGCGTGGCCCTCGGCGATCCGGCCTTCCTCACCGCCCGGCGTTCCGAGGAGGCGGCGCTCCAGGCCGCCGTGGCCCGGGACCCGACGCTGTCGGCGGCGGTGGGCGATCCCTGGCGCGATCTGGCGGCCTTGCGGGCTCCCTATGCCAGGCAGTTCCCGCTCTGGCGCCAGCTCGAAGGCGGCGCGGGGGCGGGATCCCGACTGTTCTGGTACGCCCGCACCCTGGTGCGCGGGACTGCGGAGCGCGCCAGGCCGACGGCCGAGCGCCTGCCGGAATTCTCCGACGCCCGCCTCCCCCTGATCGAGAAGGTCCTTCTGGACCCTCAGCCGGTCGACGCCCGGCTCGAGGCGCTGCTGCTGGGGACTTGGCTCGAGGACACCCGCTCGGTCCTGGGCGCGGACGACCCCGCCGCGGCGGTGTTCCTGGACCAGGCTGAACCGGCGGTCCTGGCCCACAGTCTGGCGGACGGCAGCCGCCTCGCCGATCCCGCCGTGCGAGCGGCTCTTTGGAAGGGCGGAATGAAAGCGGTCCTGGCCAGCGACGATCCCCTCATCGCCTATGTGCTCAAGACCGATCCCCTGTCGCGCGCCTGCCGCCAGGTGTGGGAGAACGACGTGCTCGGTCCCACCGACGCGGCCGCCGAGCGGATCGCCAGGGTGCGTTTCGCCGTGCGAGGCGAGGACGTCTACCCCGACGCCACCTTCTCGCCGCGGATCAGCTACGGCCGCGTCGACGGGTGGCGCGTCGGGACGGCGGCCGTCGAGCCCTTCACCACCCTGGGCGGGCTCTACGGCCACGCCACCGACGCCGAGCCGCGCCGGCTTCCTTCCCGCTGGCTGGCCGCCCAGCCCAGCCTCGATCCCGGTGTGGTGCTCAACTTCGTCACCACCAACGACATCGTCGGCGGCAATTCCGGCTCGCCGGTGGTCGACCGGGCCGGGGCCATGGTCGGCGCCGCCTTCGACGGCAACCAGGCCTCGCTCGCCGGCGACTTCGCCTACGACGGCGCCGCCAACCGCACCGTGGTGGTCTCCACCGCCGCCATCGGCGAAGCCCTGGCCAAGGTCTATGGCCGCCCCGATCTCGTGAAGGAACTGGACGGCCGCTGAAAGGCTGTGCAATTCTGTAACTCGTTTCGCAATAAGGCCGCGAACGCTTGCACGCGTCCCACGGATCGGCGGCGCGCGGTAGAAGGCCAGGGAGGCTCAAGGCATGCGACGGTGGGGGAATCCGGGCTGGCGATGGGCCTTGGCGGCGGGGGCCTGGGCTATCCTAGGAAGCGTCGCCACGGCCCTGGCGGCGGCCCTGAGTCCCGCCAGCCCATCCGGCTTGCAGCCGGTCGAAAAGCTCGATCCGGTCACGGCGAAGCGGGGCGCGGAGGTCTACGCCACGGTCTGCTCGGCCTGCCATGAGCAGGGACTCAACCGCGCGCCGCAGCGGGCCATGCTCGAGCTGATGACCCCGGAATCGATCGACCTCGCGCTCACGCAGGGGGTGATGCGCCCCCAAGGGGCCAGCCTGACCACGGCGGACAAACGGATGATCGCCCAGTACCTCGCCGGCCGGCCGATGGGCGGAGAGATCAAGGGGCCGCTGAGGTGCAAGGCCGGGGCCTCGCCGTTCGACACCCGCGAGCCGCCCCCCTTCTCGGGTTGGGGCCTGACGCCCGAGAGCAGCCACGCCATCTCCACGCAGGTGGCGGGGATCGACCGCTCCAATGTCGGGCGGCTCAGGCTGAAATGGTCGCTGGCCTTTCCCAACGCCATCCGCGCCCGCTCGCAGCCGGGGATCGCCGGGGGCGCGATCTTCGTGGGCAGCCATGACGGCACGGTGTTCGCCCTGGACCGGCGCACCGGTTGCGCCCGGTGGACCTTCCACGCCGCTTCGGAGGTTCGCACCGGCATCGCCATCTCGCCCTGGCGCGCGGGGGACGCCGCCGCGCGGCCCGCCGTCTACTTCGGCGACTTGGTCGGCAACCTCTACGCCGTCAACGCCCGCACCGGAGTCCTGATCTGGCGGCGCCGGCCGGACGGCCATCCCAACGCCACCATCACCGCGACGCCGGTGCTCTATGACGGCCGGCTCTACGCGCCGGTCTCGTCCCTTGAGGAGGCGCGCGCCACCGACCCCACCTATGAGTGCTGCACCTTCCGGGGCTCGGTGGTCGCCTTGAACGCCGCTGACGGCAAGCCGCTGTGGCAGACCTACATGAGCGATCCGCCCGTCCCTCAGGGTGTGAACGCCGCGGGGGCGAAGCGCTTCGGGCCATCGGGGATCGCCCTGTGGAATACGCCCGCCGTCGATGCGAAGCGCGGCCGCCTCTACATCGGCACCGGTGACAACTACTCGACGCCGACCTCGCCGTTGAGCGACGCGATCGTCGCCCTGGACCTGAAGACGGGCCGCGTCGCCTGGTCCTACCAAACCGTGGAGAAGGACGCCTGGAACGTCGCCTGCGGCGCCGCCGACAAGACAAACTGCCCCCCCGAAAACGGCCCGGACTATGACTTCGGCGCCGGCGTGGTGCTGGCCCGCGCCAGCGACGGGCGGGACTACGTCATCGCCGGCCAGAAGTCGGGCCTCCTCTATGCGGTCGATCCCGAAAGCGGCAGGCTGGTCTGGAAGACCAGGGTAGGCCGCGGGGGCGTGAAGGGCGGCATCTATTTCGGCCTCGCCGTGGTCGGCGACACCGTCTTCGCGCCGGTCACCGACGTCCCCGACGGGCGCAGCTACAGCGACCCGGCGCGGCCCGGCCTCTACGCCATCGATGTTCGCACCGGCCAGTACCGCTGGCAGGCGCCCGCGGCCGACGTCTGCGGCGGAAGGCCGTTCTGCCATCCGGGCTACGCCGCGGCGGTCACCGCGACGCCTCAGCTGGTGCTGGCGGGCGCAAGCGACGGCCACCTTCGCGCCTATGACGGCGCCACGGGCAAGGTGGTGTGGGACTATGACACCGTCCGATCGTTCACGGCGGTCAACGGCGCGACAGTGCGCGGTGGCGGCATGGGCGGCGGAGCGGCCCCGGTCGCGTACAAGGGCCAGGTGATCACCAATTCCGGCTACGGCTTCGCGGGCGGCATGCCGGGCAACGCGCTGCTGGTGTTCGAGGCCGAGTAAGGAGGGCGAGCGCAGTCATGGCGCGCTACGACAACCTTTTCCAGCCGATCCAGGTTGGCCCGGTGGTCATCCCCAACCGGATCGTCCGCTCCGCCCATGGCACCCTGCTGCACGGCGAATCCCTCATCGCCTATCATGAGGCGCGCGCCCGCGGCGGCGTGGGCATGTCGACCCTCGAGGCGACGAGCGTCCACCCCGGCGCCCCCTCCCGCCTGCCGCTCTATTCAGACGAGGTGCTGCCCTTCTACGAGGAGATCTCCGGGCGCGTGCACGCCCACGGGATGAAGCTGTTCCAGCAGATCTACCATCCTGGCGCCAGCGCGCCCGGCGTGGGCGTGCTGGCCTCGCCCTGGTCCGTGGGCGAGACGCCCAATCCGATGCTGGGCGTGACGCCCATGGCGATGACCCAGGCGATGATCGACGAGGTCGTCGAGGCGTTCGGCGCCGCCGCCCGGCGGGTCCGGGACGGCGGCCTGGACGGGATCGATATCCACGCCTCCAGCGGCTACCTCATCCACGAGTTCCTCTCCCCCGCCCTCAACAGCCGCCAGGACAGCTATGGCGGCTCGCCCGAGAACCGCCTGCGTTTCCTGAGGGAGGTGATCGCCGCCGTTCGGGCCGCGGTCGGCCGGGACATCGCCGTGGGCGTGCGCCTGCCCAACGAGGACCATGTGCCGGGCGGCCTCAGCCCCGAGCTCAACGCCGCCATCGCGCGGGCGATCGAGCCGCTCGTCGACTACGTCTCCCTGCACATGGGGTCCTACTGGCGCTTCCATAAGCTGATTGCCCCCACCGACGATCCGCTGGGCGCCGAGATGGACGCCAACCGGCCGATCACGGCCGTCATCGCCAAGCCGTGCATGGTCGTCGGTCGCATCATGACCCTCGACCACGCCAGCGCCATCGTCGCCGCCGGCGAGGGCGACATGGTCTCGATGGTGCGCGCCCTGATCGCCGACCCGGAGCTCGTCAACAAGGCGCGCCGGCTCGAGGAGCATCGCATCCGGCCATGCATCGGCACCAACATCGGCTGCGTGGGCCAGCTGATGAGCCGCGGCGTGTTGAGCTGCGTGGTCAACATCGCCGCCGCCCGCGAGGACAAGGTAGCCTTCGAGCCGGAAGGCCGCGCCGCCAGGCCCAAGCGGATCCTCATCGCGGGAGGCGGACCGGCGGGGCTGGAGGCGGCGCGGACCCTCGCCCTGCGCGGCCACGCCGTCGAGTTGCACGAGGCCACCGGCCGCCTGGGCGGCCAGGTCGCCCTGGCCGCCGCCGCCCCGCGCCGGGCCGACGTCGGCCAGATCACCCGTTGGCTTGAGAGCGAGCTCGAGGCCCTGCAGGCGCCCGTCCACCTGAACTCTTTCGTAGACCTCGACTTGGTTCGGGCGCTCGACCCCGACGAGGTTATCGTCGCCACCGGCGCCCAGCCGCGGCGGGACGGCTTTCAGCTCGCCAGGCCCGCCGAGCCGATCCCCGGCCATGACCTGCCGCACGTCCACGACTCCTGGTCCCTGTTCGGCGTCGGCGGCCGGGTGCGGATCGAGGGCCCGGCGGTGGTGTTCGACGACACCGGCACGTTCGAGGCCCTGTCGGCGGCCGATGTGCTGCTTGCCGCGGGCGTCCCGGTCACCCTGGTCTCCCGGCTCGAGAAGCTCGGCGAGAGCCTGCCCTATCCGCCGGTGACCGTCGGCGCGGCCCGCGAGCGCTTGATGGCGGGGAACTTCGACTTCATCGGCGGCCACTATCTGCGCGCGATCACCCCCGACGCGGTGGAAATCGGCGTCCTCTACACCGAGCGCGCCCGCCGCCTGCCGGCCCGGATTGTGGTGCTGGTCGGCTTCAACGCGCCCAACCGCGACCTCGCCAACGCCCTCGCCGCCCAGGGCCGCCCCGCCCACCTGATCGGCGACGTCCTGGGCGGCAACGGCATCATGACCGCCATCCACGGCGCGGCGGAACTGGCGCGCCGCCTATGAGGCCCAAAGAACGTGAACAGTGAGGGACCATGGATACTGACTATGACGTGATCGTCGTCGGCGGCGGGGGCGCGGGCCTGGCCGCCGCCCACGAGGCAGTCGAGAACGGCGCCAGGGTGCTGATCCTCGACGCCGGTGACAAGCTCGGCGGTTCCACCAATCTCTCGGGCGGCCACGTCTACGCCGCCGGGACCAGCGTCCAGCGCGCCGCCGGCGTCGAAGGCGACCGGCCGGAGGACGCGTTCTCCTATGTGATGACGCTCAACCAGTTCCGCCTGGAGCCCACGGTGGTGCGGCGCCTGTGCGAGGAGGCGCCGGCCGCCGTCGAGTGGTTGATCAGCCTGGGCGTCGAATTTCCTACCGATCAGCTCTACGTCGCCGGAGTCGACGGCAACCGGCGCGGCCACGTCCCGGTGGGCGCGGGGGCGGCGATCGTCGCAGCCCTGGAAGGGTCCATCGGCGGTCGCGCCGACGTCGCCTTGCGCACCCGGGTGCGGGAGCTGCTGGTCGAGGAGGGCCGGGTGGCCGGGGTGCGGGTCGACGGCGAGACGATCCGCGCCCACGCCGTCGTCGTCACAACCGGCGGCTTCGGCGCCAATCCCGAGCTCCTGGCGCGCTACTATCCCGACGCCGCGGCGCATGGCGACTGGACCTGGTATATCGGCATGCCGACCTCGCAGGGCGACCACCTGGAGCTGGGCGCCTGCGCCGGCGCTGACATCACCGGGGCCAACCGCGGCCTGCTGCTGGCGACACCCGGCTTCCGCAAGGAACTGGAGGTCTACCTGCCCAGCTGGCTCGCCTATGTGAACCGCGAGGGCCGCCGCTTCGTCGACGAGACGATGGAATACAACATCATGGCCGGGCTCATCAAAGAGCAGACCGGCGGCGAGTGCTTCGCGATCTTCGACGAGGCGGCGCGCGCCGGCGCCCAGCCCGATGCCGACACCTACGCCCTGGTCAAGGCCGGCCTGGCGACCACCAGCTGGCTACCCGAGGCCCTGGCCGAGTTCGCTCGAGACAAGAAGTTGTTTACCGCCCCGACCCTGGAAGGCCTGGCGCGCGTCGCCGGCATTCGCTGGCCGGCTCTGCAGACCACCGTCGAGACCTACAACGGCTACTGCGAGACCCGCGTCGACGCCGCCTTCGGCAAGCTCAGCGCCGACTGGAAGCCGATCCGCACCGGCCCCTTCTATGCGGCCCGCATGCGCCCGGCCATCGTGTGCTTCACCTCGATGGGCTTGCGCATCGACGAGGAGGCGCGCGTCCACGACCGCGACGACCAGCCCATTGCGGGCCTGTTCGCGGCGGGCGAATCGGCCGGAGGGGTTCTGGGCGACCGAATCTTCGGCGGCGGCTCGTCGATGTCCAACGTGCTGGTCTACGGCCGCATCGCCGGCCGCAACGCCGCCCGGGCGCGGACGTCCAACGTCCGATAGCGTCGGGCGCCCATCCCCGGCGGGGCTTGCCATTGTGCCCGTGTCCCGATCACGGTGGCGAGGAACCGGGGGAGTTCCATGTTCCAGCTTCAGAATGCGCAGAGCCTGCTCGGCGTCGTGGTGATCATGGCGCTGTGCTGGCTGGTCTCGGAGCAGCGGGGGCGATTTCCCTGGGTCTTGGCTCTGGGCGCGGTGGCGGCCCAGGCGGCGCTGGTCATGCTCCTCTTCGGCCTGCCCGCGGCGCGCTCCGTGCTGGCCGGGGCGGGGGAGGCCGTGAACGGCCTGGCCGACGCCACCACGGCCGGCGTCGCCTTCGTGTTCGGCTTCCTGGCTGGCGGCCCGGGCCAGCCCTATGACGTTAAGAACCCCGGCGCCCTCTTCGTCTTCGCCTTCCACGTCCTGCCGGTGATCCTGGTCATCTGCGCCCTTTCGGCCCTGCTCTGGCATTGGCGCATCCTCAAGTGGCTGACCGAGGGCTTCGGCTTCGTCTTCCAGAAGACCATGGGCCTGCGCGGCCCCCCGGCGCTCGCCACCGCCGCCACCATCTTCATGGGCCAGGTGGAGGGGCCGATGTTCATCCGCGCCTACCTGTCCGTGCTCACCCGCTCCGAGCTCTTCCTCCTGCTCACCGTGGGCATGAGCTGTGTCTCGGGGTCGACGGTGGTCGCCTACGCCACCATCCTCAAGGGCGTGGTGCCGGGCGCGGCCGCCCATGTGCTGACCGCCTCGCTGATCTCGGCGCCGGCCGGGGTGCTTCTGGCCCGCATTCTCGTGCCGCGCGATCGCAGCGCGGAGGCTCCGACGGCCTTCGATCCGGCATCCCTGAAATCCTACGACAGCTCCATCGACGCGCTGATGCGCGGCACGTCCGACGGCCTTCAGATCGCCCTCAACATCGGCGCCACCCTGATCGTCTTCGTGGCCCTGATCGCCATGGTCAACGGCCTGCTCGGCCTTGCCCCGCCGGTGGGCGGCGCGCCGCTCAGCGTGGAGCGGGGCCTGGGCGTGATCTTCTCGCCCCTGGCCTGGGTGATGGGCGTCCCCTGGCGCGAGGCGCCGGCGGCGGGGGCGCTCCTGGGGGTGAAGCTGGTGCTGACCGAGTTCACCGCTTTCGCCAACCTTGCCCATCTTCCCGCCGGGGCCGTGTCCGACCGTACCCGGGTGATCATGACCTACGCCCTATGCGGCTTCGGCAACATCGCCTCGGTCGGGATCAATGTCGCCGGCTACGCCGTGCTGGCGCCCGAGCGGCGGCGGGAGGTCTTGGGGATGGTGTGGAAGGCGATGATGGGCGGTTTCCTCGCCACCTGCATGACCGCCTCGGTGGTGGGCGCCCTGCCCGGCGCCCTCTATGGTCGCTGAGCACCAAGAGCCTGATGACGTTTCAGTGAAACGTCATCAGGCTCTACGCTTTGAGTTTAGAGCAGGATGCCATCACGCGATTTCGCCTGATGGCATCCTGCTCGGGGGAGACGCGCGATGAAACTCTACGACAGCCGCCTGGCGCCCAACCCGCGCCGGGTGCGCTGGTTCCTGGCCGAGAAGGGGATCGACGACCTGGAAATCGTCCAGGTCGACCTGATGGCCGGCGTCCACAAGACGAAGGACTACCTGGCCGAGGTCGGCGTGCCCAACGTGCCGGCCCTGATCCTCGACGACGGGACGGCGCTGACCGAATCGATCGCCATCTGTCGCTACCTCGAATCCCTCCACCCCGAGCCGAACCAGTTCGGCCGCGACGCCCGCGAGACCGCCGTCATCGAGATGTGGACCCGCCGCGCCGAGCTGATGGCCGCCATGCCCCTTATGCAGGCGGTGCGCCACGGCCACCCCGCCCTGGCCGTGCTGGAGACTCAGGTCCCCGAAGTCGCCGCCAACTGCCGCCAGTCCGCGGAACGCGCCCTCGCCCTCTTCGAGCGCCGATTGGAGAATAGCGAGTGGCTCGCCGCCGACCGCGTCACCATGGCCGACGGCGTCCTCTTCACCGGCATCGAGTTCTCCCGCATGGTCCGCTTCAAGGTCCCTGAGGAGATGGCGAACCTCACCCGCTGGCTGGCCGCCATGCGCGAGCGCGCCTCGGCGACGGCGGGAACCTAGGCTTCACCCGTGGCAGTTGGCGAGATCGAGGGCCGCCACCGCACCTTCTTCACGATGGCCGAGAAGTTCAGCAGCGGGCGGCCGGCGGTCGACACCATGCCGCGGATGAACACCAGGGAGCCGCCGGCGCGGACGACTTCGCCGGTGGCCTCGATCAGTTCGCCCTCCACGGCCCCGTCGATGAACTCGCCGTTCAGCGAGGCGGTGACCGAGCCGGTGTCCTTCAGCGCCTCGTCGGCGATGCAGAACAGGGCGTAGTCGGCGAAGGTCATCAGGCAGCCGCCATGCATGAAGCCGCCGCCGTTCATGTGCTTCTTTTCGGCGCGGAAGGCGCAGACCATCCGCCCGTCCTCGTTCCGGCGGGCGTAGAAGGGACCGGACAGCAGCTCGAAGGGGTCCGAGCTCCAGATCCGCCAGCCGGCCCACTCGCCTTCGGTGATTTCCTGGGGAACCCAGGGCGCCTGCGCGTCGCCGCCGTCCATGATAGCCCTTTCCTGTGCAGCTGAAGGCCCCGCTTCCCGTGGGCGGGGCGGTGGCCTAATGGGGCGGCCAGAACGATCATGCAAGCGCGGGACCCGCCCAGAGCACGATGCCATTGGTCGGTTCCGACCAATGGCATCGTGCTCTAAACGTAAAAGTGACGAGCTTGATTCAGACGTTTCCGTGAAACGTCATCAAGCTCGAGGGAACGCCGAGGAAGCCATGGCCCTGGACGCCGACACCCGCGAGCAGCTCATCGACACCGTCCGCCGCTTCGTCGCCGAGCGGCTGCGGCCCATCGAGGCCGAGGTGGCCGAGACCGACCGCGTCCCCGACGACGTCCTGGCCGAGATGCGCTCGCTTGGCCTGTTCGGCCTGACGATCCCCGAGGAATACGGCGGCCTCGATCTCTCAATGGAGGACGAGTGCCTGGTCGGCATCGAACTCGGGCGCACCAGCCCGGCCTTCCGCTCGGCCTTCGGCACCAACGTCGGCATCGGCAGCCAGGGTTTGGTCATGTTCGGGACGCCCGAGCAGAAGCGCAAATGGCTGCCGGGGATCGCGTCGGGCGAGATCGTAACCTCCTTCGCCCTCACCGAGCCGGAGGCCGGTTCCGACAGCGCTGCGGTCCAGACACGCGCGATCCGCGACGGCGACGCCTATGTGCTCAACGGATCCAAGCGCTACATCACCAACGCCAACCGCGCCGGCCTCTTCACGGTGATGGCCCGCACCAATCCCGACATCAAGGGCGCCGGCGGGGTGTCGGCCTTCCTGGTCCCGCGCGACCTGCCGGGCCTCTCGATAGGCAAGCCGGAGAAGAAGATGGGCCAGCAGGGGGCCCACATCTGCGACGTGATCTTCGACAACGTCCGCGTGCCGGCCGAGAACCGCCTCGGCGCCGAAGGGGAGGGGTTCAAGGTCGCCATGCAGGTCCTCGACCGCGGGCGCCTGCACATTTCCTCGGTGTGCATCGGGGTGGCCGAGCGGCTGATCGCCGACAGCGTCGCCTACGCCGCAGAGCGCAAGCAGTTCGGCCAGCCCATCGCCTCCTTCCAGCTGATCCAGGGGATGATCGCCGACTCCAAGACCGAGGCCATGGCCGCCCGGGCGCTGACCCTGGAAAGCGCCCGCAAGCGCGACGCCGGCCAGAACGTCACCCTCGAGGCCGCCGCCGCCAAATACTACGCCTCGGAGATGGTCGGCCGCGTCGCCGACCGGGCGGTGCAGATCTTCGGCGGCGCGGGGTATGTCGCCGACCACGGCATCGAGCGGCTCTACCGCGACGTGCGGATCTTCCGCATCTACGAGGGCACCAGCCAGATCCAGCAGGTGGTCATCGCCCGCGAGACCTTGAAGCGGGGCGGCTGATGACGGCCCCCGCCCACGACAAGATCGGGGCGGCGATCTTCGAGCT
>JAQGIW010000234.1 GCA_028290905.1 Caulobacteraceae bacterium
GAGGCTGCGCGCCTCGACGACTATGACGGCCTCGGCGTCGGGTTGCTGGCGTGCGGAGACCACCGGCCGGCCTGCCTTGATGATCCCGGCCTTCTCCCACGCGATCTTGCGGAGGTCGGGGCCCAGCATCTCGAGGTGATCGTAGTCAACCGGCGTGATCACGCTGACCGCCGGCCGGTCGAACACGTTGCTGGCGTCGAAGCGCCCGCCCAGCCCGACCTCGACGATCGTCAGGTCGGCCGGCGTCCGGGCGAAGGCATGGAACGCGAGCGCCGTCGCGATCTCGAAAAAGCTGATCGGCTCCCCGGCGTTGGCCGCCTCGACCTCGTCGATAAGATCGGACAGATCATCGTCGCCTATCAGGCGTCCCGCTACCCGGATGCGTTCGGCGAAGCGGACGAGGTGGGGCGAGGTAAGGACATGGACCTTCAGACCCGCCGCCTCGGCCATGGCGCGCAGGAAGGCGGCGGTGGAGCCCTTGCCGTTGGTTCCCGCGATATGGATCACGGGACTCAGGCGATCCTGCGGGCGGCCCAGGGCGCCGAGCAGCCGTTCGACCCGGCCAGTCGAGAGGTCGATCAGCGAGGGATGCAGGGCGCGCAGCCGCCGTATCGCCCCGTCCGAGGCGCGGATGGCATCGTAGTCCGTGGGCAGGGGCGGGCTCAGGCGGCGGTGAGGCGCGAGCGCCCCATCATTAGCGTACGGAGGATCGACGTCAGGACGCGGGGCAGGTCCTTGCGGGCGACCACGAGATCGACCATCCCGTGCTCCGCCAGGAACTCGGCGGTCTGGAAGTCCGAGGGCAGGGTCTCGCGGATGGTGTCCTCGATCACCCGCCGGCCCGTGAAGGCGATCGTGGCGCCGGGCTCGGCCAGTTGCACGTCCCCCAGCATGGCGTAGGAGGCGGTGACGCCGCCGGCGGTGGGGTCGGTGAGCACCACCACATAGGGCAGGTGGGGCTTGCGCAGGCGCTGGATGGCCACGGTCGTCCTCGCCATCTGCATCAGGGCGAGCGCGCCCTCCTGCATGCGCGCGCCGCCCGAGGCGCTGAACACAACCAGCGGCGCCTCGCGCCGCACCGCGTCCTCGGCGGCGGTGATGAAGGCCTCGCCCGCCGCCGCGCCCAGGGACCCGCCCATGAAAGAGAAGTCCTGGACCAGGACGACGGCGGGAACGCCGCCGATCTCGCCGAAGCCGGCGGCCATGGCGTCGGCGAGGCCGGTGTCCTTGCGCGCCGCGGCCAGGCTGGCCCGGTAGGACTGCTTGCCGTAGTCGAAGCCGAGCGGATCATCCGGCGTCCTTGGCAGGGCGAGGGCCTGGAAGCGGCCGCCATCGAACGTGTAGGCGAACCGCAGGGACGGGCGGATGCGCATGTGCCGCCCGGCCGGCGTGACCCACAGGGCGGCCTCCAGGTCGGCGCGGTAAATCATCTCGCCGGTGTCGGGGCACTTTATCCAGAGATTGTCCGGAGTCTCCCGGCGCGTCACCAGCTTGCGAACGCCGGGCGCGATCCTGGAAAGCCATCCGCGGCGCTCGCGCGGCGGCTTGTTCTTGTCGTCGTCAGCCATGTCGCCGCCCTTCGGCGTCGCGGGCCTTGCACATCATCGCGGCTCTTCGACCAGGACGCGGGCGCAGGCGATGGCGGTCCCGAGGGAGGATGCGGTGGCGAGCACGCGGCGGGCCGGAGCGTCCTTTTCGGCGATAGCCGTCGCGATGGCGTCCACCAGGGCGGAGCCGACCACCACAGCGTCCGCCACCCGGGCGATCGACGCGGCCTGGTCCGGCGTGCGGATGCCAAATCCCACCGCCACGGGCAGGCCGCTGGCGGCGCGCACGCGGGCGACCGCCGGGGCCACGTCGTCGGCGATGGCCGCCTTGGCGCCGGTGACCCCGGCCACCGAGACATAGTAGACGAAGCCGCGGGTGCGGCGCGCCACGATCGCCAGGCGGGCGTCGTCCGTGGTCGGCGTCGCCAGGCGGATCAGATCGACGCCCTCCCGATCGAGCGCGTCGGCAAGGGGATCGGCCTCCTCCGGCGGGCAGTCGACGGCGATCAGGCCGTCGATTCCGGCCGCCGCCGCCCGGGCGGCGAAGGTCTCATAGCCCACGCTGACGATCGGATTGAGATAGCCCATCAGCACGATGGGCGTGGTGGTGTCCGTAAGGCGGAATCGCCGCGCCAGGTCGAGGACGCCGTCCAGGGTCATGCCGGCGGCCAGGGCGCGCAGGGCGGCCCGCTGGATCGGCGGGCCGTCGGCCATAGGGTCGGAGAACGGCATGCCCAGCTCGATCAGGTCGGCGCCGGCGGCGGGCAGCCCCTGCAGGATCTCGAGCGCGGTCTCCGCGTCGGGGTCGCCCGCCATGACGTAGGCGACGAATCCCGCACGGTTCAGGCGCGCCAGTTCGGCAAACCGCGCCTGGATGCGGCCGCCGGTCAACTGGCGTCCCCGACCGCCACACCCAGCCGGGCGGCGACCGTGGCGAGGTCCTTGTCGCCTCGCCCAGACAGGTTGAGCACCACCACGCCGCCTTTGCCGACCTCGGCGCAGATCTCCGGCAGGCGGGCCAGGGCGTGGGCCGATTCAAGGGCCGGCACGATCCCTTCGAGCTTGGCGCACAGCTTGAACGCCTCCAGGGCGTCGTCGTCCGTGGCGGTCAGGTAGCGCACCCGGCCCACCTCGTGCAGCCAGGCGTGTTCCGGGCCGATGCCCGGATAGTCGAGCCCCGCGGAAATCGAATGGGCCTCGGTGATCTGGCCGTCGGCGTCCTGCAGCAGATAGGTCTTGTTGCCGTGGAGGACGCCGGGGCGTCCGCCGTTCAGGGCGGCCGCGTGACGCCCGGTGGTCATTCCCTCGCCCGCCGCCTCGACGCCGAACAGGCGGACGCCTTCGTCGTTCAGGAAGGGATGGAAGAGGCCGATGGCGTTGGATCCGCCGCCGACGCAGGCCACCAGGGCGTCGGGCAGGCGGCCCTCCGCCTCGAGCACCTGGGCCCGGGTCTCCACCCCGATCACCCTCTGAAAGTCCCGCACCATCATCGGATAGGGATGGGGACCGGCGGCCGAGCCGATCAGGTAATAGGTGTTCTCGACGTTGGTCACCCAGTCGCGCAACGCCTCGTTCATGGCGTCCTTCAGGGTCGAGGCGCCGCTGGTGACGGGGCGCACCTCCGCGCCGAGCAGGTTCATGCGCAGGACGTTGGGCGCCTGACGCTCCACATCGACGGCGCCCATGTAGACGACGCAGGGCAGGCCGAAGAGCGCGCAGACGGTCGCCGTGGCCACCCCGTGTTGGCCTGCCCCCGTCTCGGCGATGATCCGCGTCTTGCCCATCCGGCGGGCCAGCAGGATCTGGCCCATGCAGTTGTTGATCTTGTGCGCGCCGGTATGGTTGAGTTCCTCGCGCTTGAGGTAGATCTTGCCGCCGCCGAGATGCTCGGTCAGCCGGCGGGCCAAATAAAGCGGACTAGGTCGGCCGACATAGGAGGCTAGATAGCCCCGCAGTTCCTCGTGGAAGGCCGGGTCGGCGCCGGCGGCCTCGTAGGCAGCCTCGAGCTCCAGCACGAGCGGCATCAGCGTCTCGGGGACGTACCGTCCGCCGTACTCGCCGAACCGGCCGCGGGAATCGGGAAAGGCGAGATAGTCGTTGCGCGGCGCGGCGCGCGCCGAGCCATCCGGGGAGGCAAGAGTGTCGGCGGAGGTCATGTGTCAGGCCCGGCGAACCGCCTCGAGGAAGGCTCCGATGAGAGCGGGGTCCTTTAGTCCCGCGCCTCGCTCCACGCCAGAGGAAACGTCGACCATGGGCGCGCCCGACAGCCTCACCGCCTCGGCGACGTTCCACGGATCCAGCCCGGCGGCCAGGAACCACGGCCGATCGAAGCTCTGTCCCTCCAGCAGGGCCCAGTCGAAGGGGGCCCCCAGGCCACCGGGCCGAGCCGCGCCAGCCGGCGCCTTGGCGTCGAACATCAGGTGGTCGGCGACGCCCTGATAGTCGCGCGCCGCCGCCAGGTCGCCGGCCTCGGCCACGGGTAGCGCCTTGATCAACCCCCTGGAAAACCGCCGCCCGATCTCGGCCACGCGGGACGGCGTCTCGTGTCCATGCAGCTGGATGAAGTCGGGCGAAAGCTCGCGCGCCAGCCTCTCCAGCAGCGCATCGTCCGGATCGACGGTCACCGCCACGATCGCCGCCCGGCCTCGCGCCGGGGCGGCCAGGCGCGCCGCCGTCGCCGGATCGATCCGGCGCGGGCTGGCGGCGAAGAACACGAATCCCAGGAAGCTCGCGCCTCCTGAAAGCGCCGCGTCCACGGTCGGTGCGGTGGAGAGGCCGCAGATCTTGGTGAGGGGCATCGAGAGCGCGTTCCGAAAAGAGGGATCGCCACTCTAGGGCGTTCGCCGCTGAAGTGGGAACTGGTTCGGCGATCAGCGAACGCCCCAGCGTTT
>JAQGIW010000013.1 GCA_028290905.1 Caulobacteraceae bacterium
GCGACGCCCAGTTCGTCTACAGCGACGCCGAGAACCTTTTCGGGCGCTTCAACCGCCACACCATGCAGGTCCAGAACATCAGCCCGGACCCCATCGACAACTCCGGCCACCCGGCCAGCGAGCTCGATCACCGGTTCAACTGGACCTCGCCCCTGATGCTCTCGCCGCACGACCCGGACGTGCTCTATGCCGCCTCGGAAGTGGTCTGGAAGAGCACCGACCATGGCAATAGCTGGACGATCATCAGCCCCGACCTCACCCGCAACGACAGGTCCAAGCAGATCGCCAGCGGCGGCCCGCTCACCAAGGACATCACCAGCGTCGAATACTACGACACCATCTTCACCCTAGCGGAGTCGCCGCGCACCGCCGGCGTGCTGTGGGCCGGCTCCGACGACGGCCTCATCCACCTCACCCGGGACGGCGGGCTCAACTGGGCCGACGTGACTCCCAAGGCCATGCCGGCCTGGGGCACGGTCAGCCTCATCGACCCCTCGCCGCACGATGCGGCCGCCGCCTACGTGGCCGTGGACCGCCACCGCCTGGACGACATCGCCCCCTACGCCTTCAAGACCGCCGACGGCGGCAGGACCTGGACCTCGATCGCCGCCGGCCTCCCCATGGGCGCGGTCGTGCACGTGGTGCGCGAGGACCCCGTCCGCCGCGGGCTGCTCTACGCCGGCACCGAGATGGGGGTCTTCGTGTCCTTCGACGACGGGGCCAGCTGGCGCCCGCTGCAGTACAATCTGCCGGTCACCCCGATCCACGACCTTGTCGTGAAGGGGGGCGACCTCGTCGCCGCCACCCACGGGCGGTCGTTCTGGATCCTCGACGACGTGACGCCGCTGCGGCAGGCCGCGGCGGCGGCGGGCGACGGCGTGACGCTCTACGCGCCCGAGCCGGCCGTGCGCCTCTACTATCCCGACCAGATCGAAAGCCGCCGCCCCGTGGGCCAGGACCCGCCGTTCGGGGCCCTCATCGACTACGTCCTCCCCGCCGCGCCGAAGGGCGAGATCACCCTCGATATCGTGGGCGCCGACGACCAGGTGCTGCGCCACATGTCCAGCACCAGGACGGCCAAGGAGGTCCAGCCGCAGGAGTGGCCGGACCAGATCCTCGCCACCGACCTCATCCCCGCCCACGCCGGCATGAACCGCCTGGTCTGGGACCTCAGGATGAACGATCCGGTGCAGATCCCCGGCGCCTTCTATGAGGACCAGGCTCCCCGCGGACCCATCGTGGCGCCCGGCGCCTACCAGGTTCGCCTGACGGTCGGCGGCGTCACCCGCACCCAGCCGATCACCATCGTCGCCGATCCCCGGGTCCCCAACAGCGGACCGGTCGTCGCCGCCAAGACCGCCATGGCCGTCGCCGTCTGGAAGGACATCGACGCCCTGCACCGGGCGGTCAATTCGGTCCGCGAACGCCGCAAGGCCCTCAAGGCGGCGAACGATGGTGGCGGCGTCGACCCTCGCCTCGCCGCCGTCGAGGAGCGGCTGATGCAGGTGAACATGAACGGTTCGGAGGCCAACCTCGCCTTCCCCGGCATGCTCAACGAACAGTACGCCGCCTTCGCCATGAGCCTGGAAGACGCCGACACCCTCCCCACCCAACAGCAGCGAGCCCTCTTCGACTCCCTCCACCGACGGCTGCAGGCCCAGCTGACGGCGCTAGAGGGATTGAAGTAAGCCCCTCCATCCGCTCATCCCCGCGAAAGCGGGGACCCAGCGTTTTCCAGTTTGGAGACCGATCAGCCTAAGTCTTTCTGAGCAATGCACGGATCTCTGGACAGAACTGGGTCCGCGCGTTCGCGGGGATGAGCGGTTTAGGGGCGCACCCCTACCGTAGCGCGCTCAGCAACCCCGGCTTGTTCCCGATCGCCTGGGCCTGGCGCCGTAATACCTGGCCCTTCTCGAACACGACGATGCCGTCGTAGAATCCGATCGAGAAGGTCTCGCGTGTGAAGGCGTCCGGCTCCACGGCCCCCAGACTGTGGTCGGCATTCAACTTGTCGACCAGCGACTTGGCGATGTTGATGAAGGTCTTCGGGTCGTCGACCGAGCCGCCGAATTTCGGCCAATAGGCGCACTGCAGGTCTTCGACCATATAGACGCCGTTCTTCGGCAGCCTGGGGTAGAGGAACTCGAAGGTCGCCTCGATGTGGCGCATCTGGTGGCTGCCGTCGTCCAGCACCACGTCCGGAACCCCGAACTCCTCGATCACCCGGCTGAGGAACGCGGGGTCCGACTGGTCGCCGATGCGCACGAACACCCCGTCCCCCTCATGCGCCTTGCACCTGGGGTCGATATCGATGCCGACGATCCGCGCCAGGGGCCCGAACCAGCGCCGCCACATCTGCAGCGAGCCGCCCTGGGCGACGCCGATCTCCAGGAACGTCAGGGTGCGCCCGCGCCATGGCGCGAAGTGCCGCTCATAGACCGGGAAGTAGTGCTCCCACTTGTGGATGACCTTGCCCTGGTTGGTCAGGAAGTCGGCCCAAAGATCCATGCTTCCTTCCACTACTTCAGGTCCCAGTCGCCGTCGGCCGCCTCGGTGAAACCGGCCGCGCGGAGCGCACCGCGGGCGCGGGGGGCGTCCGCCTCGTCGATCATCAGCCGCATGGGGATGATCGCCGTCCACAGGCCGCCGGCGGCGGTGTCGAAGACGGCGCTCTCGATGGTCTCGGCCGCCAGCAGGGCCTGGGCGGCGGAGAGCTTGACCGGATCGGTGGTGGTCAGGATGGCGATCACGCGCGGACTCTTGAAGCGGGGGATCTCAGGCCGGCTGGATGAATTCGACGACGTTGGCGCCCGGGTCCAGCACCCACATCTGCCGGGTCTCGCCGCGGCCGCCCATCACGTCCAGTCCGGCCGCCTCCAGCTTCGTCCGCACCGCCGCCAGGTCGCCGACCTTGAAGGCCACATGGTTGCGCAGGGGGCTCAGGTGTTGCTCCGCCGGGGCGTGGCCCGCCGGGGCCAGCAGATGGACCTCCGTCCCATAGCCGCGCAGCCAGGCGCCGGCGAAGCCCAGGTCCGGCCGCTCGATGGGCTCGAAGCCCAGCACGCCCTTCCAGAATCCCATGGCCGCGTCGAGGTCGGGCACGGTGAACGACAGATGATGCAGCGCCTCGAGTTCGATCATCGCCCCGGTCTCCTGACGTCAAGGTCTCCTGCCGGCACGTGTCCGAACGGCCGGCTACCCCTCAGTATGGACCGGGCCGCCCGGCGCGGCCAGACTCGCCCCCCTGCCTGGCCGGGCCTGCCGGCGCGCCTGGCTGAACGAGATCAGCCGCCCGGCCGCCTCGTCCCACAGCGCCAGACCCACGCAGGCGCGGCTCTGCCAAAGGGTCAGGCGCCCGACCTCCCGCAGCGCCGGCTCGTCGCGCATCACCTGGCCGAGGCGGTAGTAGGGGATACGGCTGCTCAGATGGTGGACGTGGTGTACCCCGATATTGGCGGTCAGCCAGCGCAGCGGGGCGGGCAGGTCATAGTGCGAGCTGCCCCGGAAGGCCGCCTCGTGGAATTCCCACGCCCCCTCCCGCGCCCAGTGGGTCGCCTCGAACTGGTGCTGCACGAAGAACAGCCACACGCCCATGGACGCCGCCAGCGTCACCACCGGGATGTAGATCAGCAGGAACGGCAGGATGCCGAAGGCGACGATCAGCCCGACGCTCAAGGCGGCGGCGCACAGGTTGGTCGCCATGGCCGACAGCCACGGCCGCCAGCCGCCCCGCATCAGCCCTACCGGCAGGCGGTGCTGCACCAGGAAGACGAACGCCGGTCCCAGTCCGAACATCACCAGGGGGTGGCGATAGAGGCGGTAGCCCAGCCGCCGCAAGGCCGGCAGGGCGCGGTACTCGGCCACGGTCAGGGTGTCGATGCCGCCGATCGTGCGCCGGTCGAGGGCGCCGGAGGTGGCGTGGTGGATGGCGTGCGCCTTCTGCCAATAGTCGTAGGGCGTCAGGGTCAGGACGCCAATCGCCCGGCCGAGCCAGTCGTTCAGCCGCTTGCCCGGCAGGAAGGCGCCGTGGCCGCAGTCGTGCTGGATCATGAACAGGCGCATCAGGAAGCCGGCCGCGATCGGAACCAGCATCAGCCCCCACCACAGGTGACGGCTGGCCGCGAACCAGGCGACGCCGCACAGGATCATCAGGGGGCCGACGGTGACGGCGATTTCGAGAAGTCCCCTCCGCCCGCTGGGGCGGCGGTAGGGGGCGAGACGGCGCGCCAGGGACGCGGCGCTGAAGCCGGCGACAGCGTCGTCCGGCGAAGAAAGGGTCGACAAAACGGTACGGGTCCTGAACGGCGCGGCGCGCCGGCCGTTATCGGCGAGGCACCCTTTAGCTCATAAGCCCCCGCGAGCGAAAGGGTTGCCGCGCGATTGACGGCGCCCCTCTACCGGCTGAAGGGTGAGGCGAACCGGCCCCGGAAGGTCGACCACTGTCCAAGATGCCCTCTCTTCCGAGCTCCTCGATCGCCCGCAACGCCCTGGTGATCATCGCGGTGATCGTCTCGGTCGCGGCCCTGCGCTGGCTGGGGGACATCCTCAGCCCCCTGCTGCTGGCGATGTTCCTGGCGGTGATGGTCGATGGCTTCAGCCGGGTCATCCGCCGGCGCCTTCCCGGCCTGCCGCCGGGGTCGGCGGTCCTCGCGGCCATCGCTCTGTCTTCGCTGGCGTTCATCCTCTGCGCGGTGGTGGTGGCCGCCAACGCCCCGGGGTTCCTGACCAGCCTGGCCGGCGCCGAACCCAAGATAGACCGGATGATAACCCAGGTCGCCCACACCTTGAGGATCAGGAACCCGGGGACCATCGATCACATGCTCCGCCACCTCGATCCCACCCAGTACCTGGGCTCGGTGGCCACCACGCTGGAAGGCGTGGTCTCGAACGTCATCCTCGTGCTCGTCTACCTGGGGTTCCTGATCGCCTCGCGCCACGCCTTCGAGCGCAAGGCGGTGAGGCTGTTCGGCAGCCGCGAGGGCCGCCAGGACGCGCTGCGCGTGTTCATGCGCATTCGCGACGCGGTGGAGCGCTACCTGTGGATCCAGACCGTCACCGGCCTGATCATCGGCGCCGCCTCCTGGCTGGTGATGCTCGCCGTCGGCCTCGACTACGCGCTGTTCTGGGCCTTCCTGATCTTCATCGTGAACTATGTGCCGATCATCGGCGCGGCGGCCGCCATCGCGCTGCCGGCCCTGTTCGGCCTGGTCCAGCTCGACGGCTATCTGCGTCCGGCCCTGCTTCTGGGCGCCCTCTTCGCCATCACCTTCGTGGTCGGCAACATCCTCCTCCCGCGCATGCAGGGCGACAGCCTCAACCTCGATCCCCTGATCGTGCTGCTGTCGCTGGGCTTCTGGGGCGCCCTCTGGGGCCTGACCGGGATGTTCCTTTCCACCCCGCTCACGGTGCTGGCGATGATGATCCTCGCCCAGTTCGATGGCTCGCGCTGGATCGCCGTCCTGCTGTCGGCCGACGGCGACCCGGAGCGCCTGGGCCGCGGCTTCGAACGCTCGCCCGACCAGGTGGCGCCGGCGCGTTGACGCCCCGACGTCAGGGCGCCGCCGGCGAGCTTGCTATATAGAGCCCGAAAATGGACCTCAGAACAAAGACGGGAGGCTCGTCCGACGCCATGGCCCAGGATCAGCACAGCTCCTCGCCGCCGCCGATCACCCTGGAAGCCCTCGCCTCGGCCTTCCTTGCGGCGTTGAGACAGGGCGGCGAACTGACCCCCCCCCAGCACGCCTTCCTGGCCAGCGTCCTCGGGGACTACCGGCCCGACGAGCTCCCCCGCATCGGGCCGGAGGACCTGGGCGCGGTCCTGGCGGCGTTCTGGAGCTATGAGGAGGGCTTCAGGGGGCCGGCGCCGGCCGCGCGGCTGATCCGCGCCCGCGGCGCCGGCGGCCGAGACCTCGGCATCGATCTCCTGGAGATCGTGCAGCCCGACGCGCCGTTCCTGGTCGACAGCGTCATGGGCGCGGTCGCCGACTGGGGCGGCGAGGTCCAGGCGATGTTCCATCCCCTGGTGACCCGGGGCGACGCCCGCTTCTCGACCGTCCAGGTCTGGCTCGCCCCGGTGGCCGAGGAACGCCGGGCCGGGCTGATGGAGCAGGTGCTGGAGGCGGCGGCCGACGTCCACCTGGCGGTGGCCGACTTCCCCGCCATGCTCGCCCTGCTCGCGCGGGCCACCGGCGAACTGATCCGCGCCGCGCCCGGCGACCCGGCCGCCCTGAAAGATGACATCGAGTTCCTGCGCTGGATGGAGGACGGCCACTTCGTCTTCCTGGGCGCCCGGATCTACGACTATCCGCGCACGCCGGACGGCGGCTACGCGCCGGAAGAGCCCGAGTTCAAGCCCGAGGACTGCCTGGGAGTCCTGCGCGACCAGGGTCGCCTGGTCCTGCGCCGCAACGAGGAGCCGGCGGTGCTGTCGGCGGCGCTGAAATACCGCCTCGAGGCCCCCGAGCCGGTGATCGTCGCCAAGTCGAACCTGCGCTCCAAGGTTCACCGGCGGGCGGTGATGGACTATGTCGGCGTGCGCCGCTACGGCGCCGACGGCCGGCCCTCCGGAGAGATCCGCTTCGTCGGCCTGTTCACCGCCCACGCCTACCACGCCGCGGCGCGGGAGACGCCGCTGCTCCGCCGCAAGGTGGCGCGGGTGATGGCCGCGGCGGGATTTCCGGTCGCCAGCCACAACGCCATGCGGCTCTCCAACATCCTGGAGACCTATCCCCGGGACGAACTCTTCCAGGTCAGCCCCGAGGAGCTGCTGCCCATGGCGCTGGGCGTACTGCACCTCTCCGACCGGCCGCGGATCAAGCTCTTCGTCCGCCGCGACCCGTTCGACCGCTTCCTGTCGATCCTGTTCTACGCCCCCCGCGACCGCTACGACGCCCGCCTGCGCCACCGCGCCGCCGAGATCCTGGCCGAGGCCTTCGGGGGCCGCGTCACCTCGGCGAACCCCACCTTCTCCGAATCGCCCCTGGCCCGGGTGCACTACATCCTGCAGCTGGAAGAGGGCGCCCACGCCGAGCCCGACCTCGGCGCCCTGGAGGCCGAGATCGCCCGCGCCGCCCGCACCTGGTTCGACGACCTGGAGGCGACCCTCCGGACCGCGATGCCCGAGCCGGGACGGGCGGCCAGGGCTCTCGCCGTCTACGCCCGCGCCTTTCCCCCGGGCTATCGCGACCGCCAGGACGCCCGCGAAGCCCTGGCCGATCTCTCCGTCATCGACATCATGGCTCCCGGCGAGATGCGCGTGCGCGCCTTCCGCATGCCCGAGGATTCGCCCCGCCAGTTCCGCTTCAAGCTCTACCACTGGGGCGACGTCCCCGCTCCGCTGGCGCGGATGCTGCCGATCCTCGAAAACATGGGCCTCGACGCCCTGGCCGAGGAAGCCTTCGAGATCACCCCGCAGTTCGAGGACCGGCCGCCGGCCAAGGTGTGGATCCACGCCTTCGTGGTCGAGGACGACCGCGGCGAACACCTCAGCTTCCAGGACATCGAGGCGCCCTTCGAGGCCGCCTTCATGGCCGTCTGGCGCGGCGAGGCCGAGAACGACCGCTTCAATCGCCTGGTCATGGAGCTGGGCGCCGGCTGGCGCGAGGCGGCGCTCATCCGCGCCCTGGCTCGCTTCCGCGGCCAGTCGGGCCTCGATCCCAGCCAGCCGGTCCAGGAGGAGGCCCTTGCGACGCATCCGGAACTCGCGCGGCTCCTCCTCCGCTTGTGGACGGCGCGGTTCGATCCCTCCACCGGCTTGACCCTGACCGAGCGGGCCGCCGCGGCCGCCGGGTTGATGGCCGAGATCGAGGCGGGGCTGATGACGGTGTCCAGCCTCGACGACGACCGCGTGCTGCGCCGGCTCGCCGCACTGATCGGAGCCGTCACCCGCACCAACTACTACCAGGCCGACTCCGATGGCCGCCCCCGGCCCTACATCAGCTTCAAGATCGCCAGCCGCCAACTCGCCGACCTGCCGGATCCCAAGCCCTATCGCGAGATTTTCGTGGCCTCGCCGGTGGTGGAGGGCGTCCACCTGCGCTTCGGCCCCGTCGCCCGAGGCGGCCTGCGCTGGTCCGACCGCCGCGACGACTTCCGCACCGAGGTGCTTGGCTTGGTGAAGGCCCAGAACGTCAAGAATGCCGTGATCGTGCCGGTGGGCGCCAAGGGCGGCTTCTATCCAAAGCAGCTGCCGCGCACCGGCTCGCCGGCCGAGAGCCGCGCGGCGGCGATCGAGGCCTACAAGATCTTCCTGCGCGGCCTGCTCGACATCACAGACAACATCGCCGCCGACGACAAGGTGATCCATCCGGCCGGTGTGGTCGTCTACGACGGCGAGGATCCCTACCTCGTCGTCGCCGCTGACAAGGGCACGGCGACGTTCTCCGATATCGCCAACGCCGTGGCGGCCGAATACGGCTTCTGGCTCGGCGACGCCTTCGCCTCCGGCGGCTCGGCCGGCTATGACCACAAGGCCATGGGGATCACCGCCAAGGGCGCCTGGGAGTCGGTGAAGCGGCATTTCCGCGAGCTCGGCAAGGACATCCAGAACGAGCCTTTCACCGTGGTCGGCATCGGCGACATGTCGGGGGACGTATTCGGCAACGGCATGCTGCTCTCCCGGCAGATCCGCCTGCGCGCCGCCTTCGACCACCGTCACATCTTCATCGATCCCGACCCCAATCCGGCGGTGAGCTGGACCGAGCGCAAGCGCCTCTTCGACCTGCCGACCTCTTCCTGGAATCTCTACGACCGCGACCTGATCTCGCCGGGCGGCGGAGTGTGGCCCCGCACCCAGAAGTCGATCCCGGTCAGCGAACAGATGGCCGCCCTGCTTGACCTCACCGCCGAGGCGCTCTCGCCGGCCGAGCTGATCACCGCCATCCTCAAGAGCCGGACCGAACTCCTCTACCTCGGCGGCATCGGCACCTATGTGAAGGCAAGCGCCCAGATCGACGTGGAGGTAGGCGACAAGGCCAACGACGCCGTGCGCGTGAACGGCCGCGACCTGCGCTGCCGGGTGGTGGGCGAGGGCGCCAACCTCGGCTTCACCCAGGCCGGCCGCATCGAGTTCGCCCTGAACGGCGGACGGGTCAACACCGACGCCATCGACAACTCCGCCGGCGTCGACACCTCGGACCACGAGGTCAACATCAAGATCCTGGCCGGTCTGGCGATCCGTTCCGGCGCCCTGGCGCCCGAGGACCGCAACCCTCTGCTGGCCTCGATGACCGACGAGATCGCCGAGCACGTGCTGCGGCACAACTACGACCAGACGCTGCAGCTGTCGCTTCAGGACGCCTCGAGCCTGGACGACGTCGACGCCTACGCCCAGTTCATGAACGACCTCGAGGCCAAGGGGCGTCTAGACCGGACCCTGGAGGCTCTGCCCACGACCTCGGCGCTCGCCGAGCGGGTCAAGGCGGGCAGGGGCCTGACCCGGCCGGAGCGGGCGGTGCTGCTGGCCTACGGCAAGCTCGAACTGTTCGACGAGATCGTCGCCTCCAAGGCGCCGGACGATCCGTACTTCGAGACCATCCTCAGGGGATACTTCCCCCATCCCCTCTGGCGCTTCGAGGACGAGATGCGCCGTCACCGCCTGCGGCGGGAGATCATCGCCACGGTCGTCGACAACGATATCGTCAACGCCTGCGGCCCGACCTTCGCCCCCCGGCTGATGGCCGCCGCCGGCTGCGACGCCGGGGGCGTGGCCATCGCCTTCGAGGCGGCCCGCCGAAGCCTTCGCCTCAGCGAGGATTGGGAGCGGGTCGCCGCCCTGGACAACCAGGCGCCCGCCGTCGCCCAGCTGGCACTGTTCTCCGAACTCGTGCGGGTGCTGCGCGGCGAGACCTACTGGTTCGCCCGCCGCGCGGCGCGCGGCGATGTCGATGTCCAGGGCCTGATCGACCGCTACCAGCCGGCGATCGACGTCCTGCGCGAGCTCATACCCGCCGTCCTGTCGCCCTTCGAGCGCAAGGCGGCCGTGCGCCGCTCCACCAAGTGGATCAAGCTGGGGGCGCCCAAGACCCTCGCCCATTCCTTCGGCCTGATGCGGCCCCTGACCTATGCCGCGGACATCGGCGACCTCGCCTCGTCGACAGGGTGGCCGCTGGCCAACACCGCCTATGTCTATCACCGGGTCGGCGGCCAGTTCGGCTTCGACCGCATGCGCGAGGCCGCGGCCTCCCGCGTGCCCGCCGACCCCTATGAGCGCATCGCCGTGCGCCGGCTGATCGAGGACATCCTGGCCGAGCAGGCCGCCCTGACGGGGGCGATCATCGCCTTTGCCGGCGAACCCGCCGACGCCGGCGATCCGGCTCGCGACGTCTCCGCGGTCAGCGCATGGATCGCCGCCCATCAGGTCCAGGTCCGGGCCGCGCGCCGCACCCTGGAGGAGATCGAATCCTCCCCCGGCGGCTGGACGTTCGCCAAGCTCACCATCGCCAACGCGGGCCTCCGGGAACTGGCGGCGGCTTGAGCGCGCCTGCTCCCGCGCCCACGCGGATCGTGGTTCTGGGTTGCGCGGGCGTCGGAAAGACGCGCCTCGCCCGAGAGGCTCGCCTATCGGGCGGTGGCCGTGTTCCTCGCGGGTATGGCCGGGGCTCTCCCCCCTCCTCCGCTTACGCATGCGGAGGAGGGGGTGGCCCGACGCGGAGCGGGCTGAACGGGGGCGTTGTCCGCCCAATGCTCCGCGTGAAGGTCAGTCGGCGGTCGTCCCCCGCCCGGCGCTCGCGGCCTGAGCCCGGCTCCGGGTAAGGCCGCCGATTCCGGCGATGCCGATCAGCATGAGCGACCAGGCCGCCGGCTCCGGAACGGGGGCCAGCGTCAGCGTCAGGGGCCGCTCGTCCTCGGTGAGGGAGAAGGTGACCACCGGGTCACCGGCTGCCGGGTAGCCGAACTGGGCGCCGAACCAGACACCCGGGGGCTCGGGCTGCGGGTTGAAGGCGGCCCAGCCGATGGCGCTCCCCGGCCCCGCGAAGTTCAGGTTGAGGCGAAACACCGAGCCGTCGCACAGGAAAGCCAGGCCGGTGTTCCCGTCGCTGTTGGGCGCGGGGGGCAGGGGCGTCATGGCGTCCGGCCCGACATCGAGCAGGGCGATCAGGAAGCCGTAGCCGGTGTCGCTGAGGGGTGTGGCGATCTGGGTCACCCGCCCGCCGCCAGGCGTCATGTCGAGGCTGCCGCCGAAGCCCGGCGGGTCAGGCTGGGGATTGAAACCCACCAGCACCTCCGGGTTGAGGCGCCCGCCCGTGGTCATGAAGGCGAACCCCTTCGAACCGTCCGCGAAGGTGTGGTTTGGCGCCACGCCTGGCGTGGTCGAGGCCTGGGCGGAAGCGGCGGCGAGCGCCAACGCGAAGAGGGCCGCCCCGACGTGGACGGCTGAACGTACTGAATACATGCGATGGGACCCCCGATCCCGATGACTTGAACGTGTCGGGAGGGTTGTACCCGGGCCCCCTCGGCGGGGGCAGTCGCAACGGGAGGCGTTGCGTTGCATCGGAAGGCGCAACGTTGCAAGCGGTGGCGCGTCGCGCCGGATCGGGCCCTCCAGGCTAGAGCACGACTCCTTCACACGGAACCATAGCCTGAGTTTTTGAGGTAGTTGGCGCACTCCTCGGGGGCGAAGAGGTCGAGGAGTTGACCGACCTTTCGCCAGGTGGCTTCGACGTCGCGGGGCT
>JAQGIW010000046.1 GCA_028290905.1 Caulobacteraceae bacterium
CTGGGGAATCTGACCTCGACCCCGTCCACGGCGCCGACGGTCTTCACCTTCGACCTCACGCCGCTCTCGGCGTTCGGGAACCTGCAGTCGACGTTCAACTTCTCCGCGCATGAGACCGCGGCGGCGACGAGCGGTTCGATCGGCGGCGTGTCGTACGTGACCGCGCCATACGACGGCTCCTTCTCCTACTTCTACAGCGGCCCGACCACGACCATGGGCGGGGTGACGCTGACGACCGGCGAGCTGCTTCTGCAAGGCACGTTCACCAATGCGGCGTTCGTGGCCCGCGCCGGGGCGTCGGGCGGCGGCTTGGCCGACGACAGCATCCTGGGGACGGTGACCTATACCTCGGCGCTGCCGTCATCGGTTCTGCCCCTGGCCTCGAGCGGCCAGAGCTTCTCGTTCGGCTTCATCGACATCAGCCCGGTGGCGGCCCTGCAGAACGGGTTTCTCCGCCACTTCACGGCGGTCGGTGACGGCAAGTTCAGCTCCGACGTGACGGGCGGCGGCGGCGGCGGCGGGGTTCCCGAGCCCGCCACCTGGGCCCTGATGCTGACGGGCGTGGCCGGCATCGGCTTCTGCCTCCGGCGCCGGACTCGCACGGTCGCCTCGGCGGCCTGACCGGCTCGAAACGACAGAGGCCGCCGGCGAAAGCCGGCGGCCTCTTCATTTGACGGCCATCCGGGCGCCGCCCGGCGCGGGCCTGACTGGGCGATTCTCCGAGACTTTGCCATGAGCGAGCTGTTTCTTCTCGTGCTCGACGCCGGGGTCTTCTTCATTGGCTGCACAATCATTTTCCTTGTCGGATTCGTGATCGACGCCCGGTCGCAGGCCAGACGCGCGGCGGCGCCCCCGGCCGAGGCGGTCGGGTCCTCCGCGATGGTTCGCACCACGCGCCTGGGCGACAGCGAGGCTCTCGAACAGTCACCCGCCGCGGCGGCCTGAACTCCGCCGGACGGCCTGGGAGCAGGCGGTCTGGGACGCCAGGCGAACTGCGCTATGGTGGCGACCTTTCATGAGCCTCCACCTGTGAGTCCGATGATCCTTCCGCGCCGCCTTGTCTCGGTTCTTATCGCCGTCCTCACCCTGGCGTCGGCGTGGCTCGCCTCCGGACCGGCCGCGGCCGAGCCCGGCTCCCCGCCGCCTCGCACCATCGCCTTCATGACGGACTTCGACACGCGCGACGACGCGGTGGCGATCTGCAAGGCGGTGATGGAGAACGTGGCGCCGGGGGTCCACATCCTGGACATCACCCATACGGTGGAGCCCTACAATATCGCCCAGGCCGCCCGATTCCTGGCCGGCACGGCCCCCTACCTGCCCCGGGACGCGGTATTTGTGGTGGTGGTCGACCCGGGAGTCGGCTCGACGCGCAAGGCGCTCATCGCCAGGTCGGGAACAGGGCAGTACTTCGTCCTGCCGGACAACGGCGTCCTTACGCTGGTCCAGGATCGCGACGGGATCGCCGCGGCGCGGGAGATCACCAATCCGGCCTGGATGATCGGGGCGAAGACCAGCTCCACCTTCCACGGACGGGATATCTTCTCCCCAGCGGCCGCGCACTTGGCGCGCGGCGATGACTGGACCCAGGCGGGCCCGGTCGTGAACGTCGTTCGGCTGGTCCGCCTGGACCTGAAGACCGCGGTCATGACCGACAGGGGCCTGGACGCCCAGGTGATCGGCACCGACGGGCCCTACGGCAACCTGGTCCTGAACCTGCCCGCCGAGATCTTCGCCAAGGCGGGCTACGCCCTGGGCGACCTCGTCCCGGTGCGCCTGGACGGCAAGGACTATCGCTTTGCGTTCGTGAGGACCTTCAGCGACGTGCCGGTGGGCCAGGGCCTGTTCTACATCGACTCGCGCGGGCGGCTGAGCCTGGGCCTGAACCAGCGCGATTTCGCCCAGACCTACAAGGTCGGCGAGGGGGCGAACCTGTTCATCCCGCGCAAGGCCGGATCCCAACCCCACTCCTAGACACGCCGCCATGCAACGGGCTGCATCGGCGTGCGTGTCGTTGCAACCCCTTGCGCGTCGTTGCAACGGACGCGGGGCCTTCAAAGCGGGAAAATCGGGGCCAGCCAGACCCCCCCCCCCGCCGACGAGGCCGCCGCCCGATGACGCCATCCCCCGCCTGCAACGCCATCCGCAACGATGATGCGGCCGAGGCGACCACAGTAGGCGATGTCCTGATCCACTGGGCGCGGCGGACCCCCTATCGCATCGCTCTCACCGACGCTGGGGCTCCGGGGGCGCCGCCTCGGAGTTGGACCTGCGAAGCGCTGCGCGACGACGCGGCGACCCTGGCGGTGGCGCTGCTGTCCCGCTTCGCGCCCGGCGAGCGGATCGCCGTCTGGGCGTCCTCCTGCCCCGAGGCCGTGCTGCTCCAGTTCGCCGCCGCCCTCGCCGGCCTCACCCTGGTGGCGATCGACCCCGCCTGCCTCGGCGGCGAGCTGACCCAGATCCTCGACCACTCCGGCGCGGTTGGACTGTTCACGATGACCACAGACGGGGGACGTGCCCCGCCCCGCGATGTGGCGAGCGCCGCGGCCGCCTTGCGCGAGGTCGTCGAACTGTCGGACCGGCGGACCCTGTTCGCCAAGCGCCGCTGCGTCGACGGCCTTCCCGACGTGCGGCCCCTCGACCCCGCCCAGATCCGCTACCCCGCCGGCGAGGGCGGATTTCCTGGCGCCGAGGCGGTCCTCCAATGCGACCTCGCCGACGCTCTTCGGGGGGCGATAGCCCGCGGAACCCCCCGCGGCGACGCCCTCCTGCCCCAGTTCCCCAGGTCTCGGCCTCCCGGCGACCCGGCGGCCGTTGGGGGCGAGTGTGCGCGGTTTGGTGGCGTTGTCGTAGTGGCGTGAGGACGCCGGCGCGGCGTTCGCAAGTCCCCTCGACGGGGAGGTCGAGCCATCAGCCGCGTGCGCTCGACACCGCCCCGACCCCGACCCTGCCGATCACCAGGCTGGAGCCCGCCAAGTCCCAGAGCTGGTCTGACGCCGGGACCGGCGGAAGCGGCTCAGGATTCAGCCAGCGGTCGAAGAGTTCGCCGGTGACGATCTCGACCGCTCGGGGATCGGCGCTCCGGACCCTGAGGCTGAACCCGTCCGATCCGGACCATTTCACGCACGCCCAACGCCCCGGCTGAACCGCGAGATCGGCCGGCCGGCCGTCGACGGTCACGCCCGTGATCCCGTGCGGCGAGCGGAGCGCGATCCATAAACCGGCCGCGCCGGGATTCGGATGAGCGACCACGACGAGGGTCCCATCGGCGGCGATGCGCGCGGCCACCGGGGGCGAGTCGGCAGGCGCGGCCGGCGCGGGCGCGGCCCAGAGCAGCTCACGGTCGAAGGGCAGGCGCAGGCGACCGATCCGGCCGCCGTCCGCCTCGAGGACGCTCCGCGTCCAGGGGCCGGGCGGCAGGGGGCTGGCCCGCCAAGCACGGCGAGCGCCGGGTTCGACGACATAGAGGGGTTCGACGGCGTCGGGATAGCGCTGGGTCCACGGATCGTGCAGCCGGATGGCGCCCGCCACGGCGACACCGACCAGGATCACCGCCGCGGCCGGCCACAGCGCGGCGCGTTCGCCTTCGTCTGGAGCGGCGAGGGGCCAGAGCACCAGGGCGGCCAGCCAGGCGGGAAGCACGGCGAGGAGCGCCAGGTCGAGCCCCTGGAGCAACCCGTGGAACAGGGTTCCGAGCCAGGCGAGCGTCAGGGCGGCGATGACGATGATGGCCGCCCGGGGCAGGGCGCGGTGGTCCGCTCCGGCGGCTGACAGGGCGCTGGCCAGGGCGGCGGCGGACAGGGGCCAGGCCACCGCCGCCCCAGCGGTGGGCGCGGCGGCCTGGATCACGACCCCGGCGACCAGGGCCACCGACAGCAGGCCGGTCCAGGCGCCCGGCAAGCGCGCGGGTGCGCCAAAGGCGAGGACAGCGATCACCGCTCCGGCGCCGCCGAGGACGAGGCCGGCGAGATTCGGACCGCCGAACAGCGAAGACGCCAATCCCGCGACCACCACCAGTACGGCGGCCAGGGCGCGCACGCCGCCACGCTCGACGAAGGCGGCGGCGGCCAGCAGACCGCCCAGGGCCGCGGCCAGCATCATCACCTCGAACAACGGGAACTGAGCGAGGATCGGGCGGTACTCGGTCCATCCGGATGGCACGCCCGTGGCCCGCCGCAGCAGTTCCAGGAGCGTTCCGCAGAGCGCGACGACATATAGGCTCGCCGCCGTGCCGCGCGCCACGTCGGCGAGTGCAAACGCCCCGCGGCGCCGTGCGCGCACCGCTCCGACCGTGATCAGGACCGCGGCGAGCGCCAGCACGGCCCAGCCGAAGACGGCCGGATAAGCGGCCGTGAGATCTCCGATCAGATTGCCGTACACGACGTCGGGCGCGCGGCCGGGCAGCGGTCCGAAGGCAAGGGCGGCCGCCGTCGGAAGCACTTCGTCCCCCATGTGCTGCACGGAACCTTTATCGAGGGCCCGCACCGTCGAGCTGGGGGAATGGTAGTCGAACTGGCGGCCGATGAAGGCGTAGTTGAGGCCGACCTTGCCGTGGCTTACGGCGATGGTGAAGTCGGTCCCGTTGGGCAGGCGCCGGTACACGAAGACGGTGAGGGCGTTGCTGTTCGGCGCCGCCGCGGTGCGCCGGAAGAGCGCGATGTCCGCCCCGTCGCGGGGCGCGGTCTCGAACATCATGGCCCGTCCGCCACCGCCCCGCGCCTCCAGGTTCAGGACATAGCCGACGTGGGAGGCCAGCGGGCTTTGATCGAAGAACGCCCGAGCCCCCAGCAGTCCCGGCTCCTCGCCGTCGGTGATCACCAGCATCACGTCCCGGGCGGGAACGCCGCGCGCATGGATGGCGCGGACGATCTCGAGCGCCGCGGCGACGCCGGTGGTGTCGTCGGCGGCCCCGGGAGACCCGGGAACGGTGTCGTGGTGCGCCATCAGGACCAGGGCCGGCGCGGTCGGGTCCCGGCCGGGCAGGATGCCGATGACGTTGTCGACGCTCGCCCCCTCGAGCTCCGACCCATAGACCGCGAAGCTGGCGGCGCGCTGGACCCGGGGGTGGAGGCCAAGGCCCGTCATCCGGGCGACCAGATGGTCGCGGACCCTGGCGTCGGCGGGTGAGCCTGCCGGGTGGGGCGTTGCGCCCATGGCCCGGATATCGACCATCGCCCGACCGGCCGAAAACCGCTCGGTCGGGGCGTCGGGGGCCACAGGCCTGGGCGTGACCGCGCCCAGGTAGAAGATGGCGAATCCGGCCACCAGGGCTATGACGAGGGCGAGGCCTTTCCACATGAGCGAGCTGCCTAGTGTGCTGGATTTGAAGTTCGCCGGTGTGCAGGGTCGGGCTGGGTGCGAACTTCAAATCCAAAAAGCACACTAGAATTCAAGGGCTTCTAGTGTGGCTGGAGATTCAGAAATTCGCTCCGGAGCTGCCACAAACAGCGGCGAATTTCTGAATCGCCACACTAGTCTTACTGCGTCATAAATTGCGAGTGTTTGGCGGGCCG
>JAQGIW010000084.1 GCA_028290905.1 Caulobacteraceae bacterium
AGCCCATCATCTGGGAGAGCGCGATGGCCGGCACGCCGAGCGCCATGCCCTCGATCGCCCCCGCCACCGTGCCGGACATGGTCACGTCCTCGGCAGCGTTGAGGCCGCGATTGACGCCCGAAAGGACCAGGTTGGGCTTCGGGCCCTCCACCAGGTACTGGATCCCCAGCATCACGCAGTCGGTGGGTGTGCCGCCGATGGCGAATCGCCGTTCGTCCAGCCGCCGCACCCGCAGGGGCTCGGCCAGCGTCAGCGATCGCGAAGCGCCCGACTGTTCGGCCTCCGGCGCGCAGATCCAGACGTCGTCGGAAAGGGAGCGGGCGATGGACTCCAGGGCCGCCAAGCCCTGGGCGTGAATGCCGTCGTCGTTGGTGAGAAGGAGTCTCATCCTTCCTCGGCTCCGATCCGCGTCAGCCCGCGCATGTAGGGGTGCAGAGCCTGGGGAACCGCGATTCGGCCGCCCTCGTCCTGGTAGTTCTCCATCACCGCGACGAGCGCGCGCCCGACGGCCAATCCCGAGCCGTTCAGGGTGTGGACGAAGCGAGCGCCCTTCTCTCCGGCGCGCTTGGCGCGGGCGTCCATCCGCCTGGCCTGGAAGTCGCCGCAGTTGGAGCAGGAGCTGATCTCACGGTAGGTCTTCTGCGACGGCAGCCAGACCTCCAGGTCATAGGTCTTGCGCGCCGTGAACCCCATGTCGCCCGTGCACAGCAGGACGGTGCGAAAGGGCAGTTCCAGGCGCTTCAGGATGCTCTCAGCGCATTCGACCATGCGCTCGTGTTCCGCCCCAGACTGCTCAGGCGTGGTGATAGACACCAGCTCCACCTTCTGGAATTGGTGCTGGCGGATCATGCCGCGGGTGTCCCGGCCCGAGGCGCCGGCCTCGGAGCGGAAGCAGGGCGTGAGTGCGGTCAGTCGCAGCGGCAGCGCGGCCTCGTCGGTGATCACTCCGGCGACGGTGTTGGTGAGGGAGACCTCGGCCGTGGGGATCAGCCATCGGCCGTCGGTGGTATGGAACAGGTCCTCGGCGAACTTGGGCAGCTGGCCGGTGCCGAACACCGCCTCGTCCCGCACCAGGAGCGGCGGCGAGACCTCGACATAGCCGTGCTCCTGGGTCTGCACATCGAGCATGAACTGGCCAAGAGCGCGCTCCAGCCGGGCCAGCCCCGCCCGCAGCACCACGAACCGGGCGCCCGACATCCGCGCGGCGGCCTCGAAATCCATCATTCCCAGGGCGGCGCCCAGATCGACGTGATCCTTGGCCGGGCTGTCGGCATAGGGCTCACCCCAGCGGCGGACCTCGACATTGGCGGTCTCGTCGTCGCCCGGCGGCACGTCCGGGGCCGGCAGATTGGGGAGGGTGGCGAGGCGATCCCGGAGCCTCTCCGCCAGTTCGGCCTCGATGGCCGTCTGCTCCGCGATCTCGCGCTTGAGGAGTTCGACGTCGGCCATCAGCGCCTCGGCAACCTCGACGTTTCCGGAGGCCCTGGCCCGGCCAATCAGGGCGGAAACCTCGTTGCGGCGGGACTGGGCCTGCTGCAGGGCGGTCTGGGCGGCGCGGCGAGCCTCGTCCAAGGCGACAAGCTCCGCCGCCGCCGGCGCGGCGCCCCGCTTGGCCCAGCCGGTGTCGTAGGCGTCGGGATCGAGGCGAATGGCCCGTATGTCGTGCATGAAGAGGGGCGCCGGAGAAAGGAAGCGCTTCCCTTAAGGCGCGCCGCGGGAACCGCCAAGGGCGGGTGTCAGACGGCGGCCAGATCGCGGGCGGCGTCGTCCTTCCGGCGGCGCAGCTCGATGAGGGCCACGCACCAGATCGAGATTTCGTAGAGGAGGCAGATCGGCAGGGCGAGGGAGATCATGCTGATGGGGTCTGGTGGGGTGAGGATCGCCGCCGCCACGAACACCCCGACGATCGCGTAGCGCCGGCCCTCGCGCAGCAGCTTGCTGGAAACCAGCCCGGCCAGGCCCAGGAGGGCGAGCACCACCGGCAGCTGGAAGCAGAGGCCGAAGGCCAGCAGCAGCGTGGTCACCAGGGAGAGATAGTCCGACACCTTCGGGAGCAGCTCCACCGACACATTGCCCGCGTCGACGATCTGCTGGTTCAGGGAGAACCACAGCACGAAGGGCAGCATGAGGTAGTAGACCAGCGCCGCCCCCATGGCGAACAGGACCGGCGAGGCGATCAGGAAGGGCAGGAAGGCGCGACGCTCGCGGCGATAGAGGCCGGGCGCGACGAAGCGATAAAGCTGCCAGGCCAGGATCGGGAAGGTGATGACGATGGCCCCGAACATGGCCAGCTTCACCTTGGTGAAGAAGAACTCCAGCGGCGCGGTGAACACCAGCTTGAGGTGCTCGATGGCGTGCGGCGCCGCCTTGAATCCGGTCAGGGTCAGGAGCAGGTCGAAGGGGCCGTGGTGGACGCCGGGCGCCTTCTGCGCCGCCAGCAGGCTGGCGCCGACCTCGAACGGCTGCAGCAGGAAGATGTAGATCTGCTTCGAGAAGGCGAAGCAGAACAGGAAGCCGATCACCAGGGCGATGGCGCAGGCGATCAGCCGCTGCCGCAGCTCCACCAGATGGTCGAGAAGCGGCGCGCGAGAGGCTTCGATCTCCGCTTCGTCGGGCTGAAGGGTCATGGATCGGCGCGTACGGCCGACGCAGCGGCCTCCGGAGGGGCCGTTTCTGGCGCGGCTGTCTGGGGCGGGGCCGTCGGCGCCGCCTCAGGCGTCGCCGGTTCCACCGGAGCATCGGAGATCGAGGGCGACTGGCGGCTCATCATCGGGTGCATCTGCCCCTGGCTCTCGCGAAGGGAGGCGTGGATATCGTCGA
>JAQGIW010000121.1 GCA_028290905.1 Caulobacteraceae bacterium
CCTGCCTGCAAGGGCTACATCCAGCCCTTCCTGCACTTCAAGGGCTTCCTGGCCCTGCAGACCCACCGCGTCGCCCATTGGCTGTGGCTGTCCGGCCGCGAGGCGCTCGCCTTCTACCTGCAGAGCCGGATGTCGGAACTCTTCCAGGTCGATATCCACCCCGCCGCCGTCATCGGGTCCGGAGCCTTCTTCGACCATGGCACGGGCATCGTGATCGGCGAGACGGCGGTCATCGGCGACAACGTCTCGATGCTGCACGGGGTCACCCTGGGCGGGACGGGCGCCGAGCGCGGCGACCGCCATCCCAAGATCGGCAACGGCGTGCTGCTGGGCGCCGGGGCCAAGGTGCTGGGCAACATCGAGATCGGCGACTTCGCCAAGATCGCCTCCGGCTCGGTGGTCCTCATCCCCGTTCCGTCCGGCTGCACCGCCGCGGGCGTGCCGGCGCGGCTGTTCAACTGCCCGACCTGCTCCGAGCCGGCGCGGACGATGGACCACACCCTCGCCGCGGAGATTTCGGGAAGCGGCATCTGAAGTGGCCGTGAGGCGGATTGGGTTGCGTTGGGTAACCGGCATCCACTAGGGTCCGCGCCAATTGGTATTGGAGCGCCCGCCATGGATCAGAAAGATATCGACCGCGTCCAGGCGCACCTGAAGCGCACGTTCGGCAATCCTCACATCGCGGTCAAAGCCCGGCCGAAGCAGAAGGATTCCGCCGAAGTTGAGATGAAGGGCGAGTTCATCGGCGTGATTTACGAGGACGAGGACGAAGACGGCTCGTTCATGTTCGAGATGGCCATCCTCCCGGAGGACCTCGACGCCTGAGCACGGACCGCGGGCTTCCAGCCCGCATCTTCTCTTGGAATAGGAAGCCCCCGCTCCGGTCACGCCCGCGAGACGAAGCTGTCGATCACCTTCTTCTCGCCGGCGGTCTCGAAGGCGACGGTGAGCTTGTTGCCCTCCACACCCATCACCCGGCCATAGCCGAACTTCTGGTGGAACACCCGCTCGCCCAGGGCGTAGGCGCTCGGCGTTTCGGGATCTGAGATGGCGACGAGGCGGCCCTCGCCCTCGATTACCCGGGTCCGGCCGGGCGGCCCGCCGGCGTAGCCGCGCGACTGCGCCCGCTTCCAGCCGGGGCTGTCGTAGCCCGAGCCATAGTTGGTCTCGTCCCAGCGCGAACCGCCTTCCCGCAGGCCCGGACCACCGCCGTAGTAGCCCGTCTCGGACGACGCCTCGACGCTGGCCAGAGGCAGCTCGTCGACGAACCGGCTGGGCAGCTGGCTGGTCCACCGGCCGTAGACCTGCCGGTTGGCGGCGAAGGAGATCCGCGCCTCCTCCCGCGCCCGCGTCAGGCCGACGTAGGCCAGCCGTCGCTCCTCCTCCAGGCCGCGCTCGCCGTTCTCGTCGACGCTGCGCTGGCTGGGGAAGACGCCTTCCTCCCAGCCCGGGAGGAAAACCAGGGGAAACTCGAGGCCCTTGGCCGAGTGTAGCGTCATGATCTGCACGGCGTCATCGCCGGCCCCACGGTCGAGATCGGCGACCAGCGACACGTGCTCGAGATAGGCCTCGAGGGTGTCGAAGGCGGCCATCGACTGGACGAGTTCCTTGAGGTTCTCCAGCCGCGTCTGGCTGGTCGGCCCCTTGTCCAGGCGCAGGGCGTCGACGTAGCCGCTCTCCTCGAGGATCATCTCCGTCAGGCGCGGATGAGGCATGCTCTGGGCCTGGGCCCGCCAGCGGTCGAGATCGCGCAGGAAGGTGGCCAGGGCCGTGCGCGCCCGGGCCGGGAGTTCGTCGCTGCGCACCAGGTCGCGGGCGGCGGCCAGCGCCGGGACGCCCTGGCCGCGCGCCAGGGTCAGCAGCTTCTGCACGGTCGAGTCCCCGATACCCCGCCGCGGCACATTGACGATGCGCTCGAGGGCTAGGTCGTCGTCCGGCGACTGCACCAGCCGCAGATAGGCGTGGGCGTCGCGAATCTCCGCCCGTTCGAAGAACCGCGGGCCCCCGATCACCGTGTAGGGGATCTGCAGCAGGACGAAGCGCTCTTCGAAGGCGCGCATCTGGAACGAGGCCCGCACCAGGATGGCGACCTCGCTGTAGCGGCGGGCCTTGCGCCAGCGCTCGATCTCCTCGGCGACCAGTCGCGACTCGGCCTCGCCGTCCCACACGCCGCGCACCTGGACCTTCTGGCCGCCGCGCGCGTCGGTCCACAGGGTCTTGCCCAGGCGGTCCTTGTTGGCGGTGATCAGGCCGGAGGCGGCGGCCAGGATGTGTTCGGTCGAGCGGTAGTTCCGCTCCAGGCGGATCACCGCCGCGCCGGGGAAGTCACGCTCGAAGCGCAGGATGTTGTCGACCTCCGCCCCCCGCCAACCATAGATCGACTGGTCGTCGTCGCCGACGCAGCACAGGTTGCGCCGGCCCTGGGCCAGCAGCCTCAGCCACAGGTACTGGGCGATGTTGGTGTCCTGGTACTCGTCCACCAGGATGTACCGGAACCGCCGGTGGTAATCCTCCAGCACGTCCTGGTGGCGGGTGAAGATCGTCAAGTTGTGCAGCAGCAGGTCGCCGAAATCGCAGGCGTTCAGCACCCGCAGCCGCTCCTGGTAGCGGGCGTAGAGGGCAGCCCCCCGGTTGTTGGCGAAATGCGCGCCCTCGGTCGCGGGCAGCGCCTCCGGCGACCAGCCGCGATTCTTCCAGTGATCGATCAGGCCGGCCAGGTGCCGGGGCGTCCAGCGCTTGGGATCGATGTTCTCGGCCGCCAGGATCTGCTTGATCAGCCGCTCCTGATCGTCGGTGTCGATGATCGTATAGCTCGACTTGAGGCCCACCAGTTCGGCGTGCCGCCGCAGGATCTGCGCCGCGACGGAGTGGAATGTGCCCAGCCACCGCAGGCCTTCGGCGGATGAACCGACAAGATCCGTGATCCGATGGCGCATCTCCCGGGCGGCCTTGTTGGTGAAGGTCACCGCCAACAGCTCCCAGGGCCGCGCCTTGCCGGTGGTCAGGATGTGGGCGAGCCGGGTGGTCAGCACCCGGGTCTTGCCGGTTCCCGCGCCCGCCAGCACCAGCACCGGCCCCTCCGTGGCCTCCACCGCGGCCCGCTGCTCGGGGTTCAGCCCGGCCAGGGGATCGGGTCCCCCAAGGACGTCTGGTCCGTCGGCGCGGGCGAGATCGGAGATACGGGGGGCGGGAACTTCGGACACGAACGGACTCGGGGCGGGAAGTCGCCATGGAACATATGGAGCACAGCGGCGGAAGTGGCTAGCGGCTGTGCGCGAATCCAAGCGCCGCGACGCGGCAGGCCGAGGCTAGAGGACGCTCGCCCCGGGTCTCGTCGATGTCCGCCAGCAGGGCCGCGAGGCTGACGGACCCGGACTTCGCCATCGCCTCCAGCACGCTCCAGAACTCCGGCTCCAGGGCCAAGGATGTCGCGTGGCCTGCCAGCATGACCGACCGCTTTCGAAGCGCGGTCACCGCTCGCGCTTGTGGCCGTCCAGCGAGGCCTCGGACTTGGCGTTCTCGGAGCGGCCCGTGGCCTTCTGCGCTTTCGTCCGTCCGAACTTGACCCGGTTTTGCGCCGCCTGGCCCTGAGCCTCGGCGCGCGCCTTCGCTTTCCGCGCCCGGTTTAGATTCACGATCTCGGTCACGTCACCGATCCGCAGAACCGCTGGATCCGCGTGCAGGCTTCCTCCAGCAGGGCGTTGGAGGTGGCGTAGCTGATGCGGAAGAACGGCGACAGGCCGAACGCCGCGCCGAACACCACCGACACGCCCTCCGCCTCCAGCAGTTCCACCGCGAAGTCGGCGTCGCTGGCGATAATCTTGCCGGTCGGCGCCGTCTTGCCGATCAGCCCTGCGCAGGAGGGATAGACGTAGAACGCCCCTTCCGGCGTCGGGCACTTCAGGCCCGCGGCCTGGTTGAGCATCGACACCACCAGGTCGCGCCGCCCCTCGAACACCTTGGCGTTGGAGCGGATGAAGTCCTGCGGCCCGTTCAGCGCCTCCACCGCCGCCCACTGCGAGATGGAGCTCGGGTTCGAGGTGCTCTGGGTCATCACCTTGCGCATGGCGTTGATCAGCGGCTCCGAGCCCGCCGCGTAGCCGATGCGCCAGCCGGTCATGGCGTAGGCCTTGGACACCCCGTTCATGGTCAGGGTGCGGTCGTAGAGCGCCGGCTCGACCTCGGCGATGGTGGCGAATTCGAAGTCGCCGAACACCAGGTGCTCGTACATGTCGTCGGTGAGGATCCACACCTGCGGGTGGCGCAGCAGCACCTCGGCCAGCGCCTTGAGTTCGCTTGGCCTGTAGCCGCCCCCGGTCGGATTCGACGGCGAGTTGAGGATCAGCCAGCGGGTGCGGGGCGTGATCGCTGCTTCCAGGGCGGCGGGCTGCACCCTGAAACCGTCTTCGGCCCGCGTCGGCACGAACACCGGCTCGCCCCCGGCCATCAGGACCATGTCGGGATAGCTGACCCAGTAGGGGGCTGGGATCACCACCTCGTCGCCCGGGTTCAGGCTCGCCATCATCGCGTTGAAGATCACCGGCTTGCCGCCCGGCGAGACGTTCACCTGCGAGGTCTTGTAGGTCAGGCCGTTCTCCCGGGCGAACTTGCCCACGATGGCCGCCTTCAGTTCCGGAATGCCGTCGGTGTCGGTGTACTTGGTCTTCCCCTCGCGGATCGCCCGGATCCCCGCGTCCTTGATGTGCTCGGGCGTGTCGAAATCGGGCTCGCCGGCGTCCAGCGAGATGATGTCGCGCCCCGCGGCGCGCAGGGCGCGGGCCTTGGCGCTCGCCGCGGCGGTGGCCGAGGGCTTGACGCGGCGCAGGTTGGCGGACTCGGAGAACATCGGCGCAGACTCGTTAAGGAGGGTAGCGCCGCTGTTTAGGGCGGCCGTCGCCGCGGCGCAACGCAGGGCGATGCCGATGATCGGATTATCGCCGTGTTCAGGGCAGCCGAGACCGGGGGACGGCAGCTGGAAAACGCCGCCCCCGTTTAGAACCGCTCCGGACGTTCACCGGCTGGTAGCGCTCTGGCCTCACCCTGCCGTTGGGCGATCCGGCCGACGCAGTTCCGAGGGTAGCCCCTCGCCCATGAGGTCGACGAAATTGTCCCGATAGAATCGGTCCGCGGTCCTTTGCGGAAGTCCCGAGAGGGACTCGTCGAACCGCTTGAGCGGATTGCGACCGCCTTCCACATGCGGAAAATCCGACGAAAACATCAGCATTTCCTCATCGCTGTTGGCGATGATCCAGGCAGTGTCCTCGTGCGGATAAGGCGTAAGGCGGACCTGCCGCCGAGCGATCTCGCTGGGGCGGGCCGAAAGTCGGTGCAGGCGCTCTTCGTTCCTGACAAAGGCGGCAGCGGCGGAGTCTATCGACCGCAACCAGCTTGGAGCCCAGGAGGCGCCCAGCTCGATAGCCCCGAATTTCAGGCGCGGAAAGCGGTCCATCACCCCATCGATGATCAGGCAAGCCAGGGTCTGCATCACCGAATGCGGAATCGGCATATAACTGACGGAGGTAAAATTCTCCTCGCCTCCATGGAAATCCTTCACACGTGGCGCGCCGTTCTCGAAATAATCCGGGTTCAACAGTTCTTCGCCGCCCACGTGGAACAGGATTGGCAGGCCGGCCTCCTGAGCCTGGGCCCAAACTGGATCCAGATCGACGTGACTAGGGGAATGCCGGTTCGGGCAACGAGAACCGATGAGGATCGCCTTGGCGCCCCTCTCAATGGCTTCCCTGGCACACGCTCGGCTACGTTCGAAGTCCACGAGCGGTACATAGCTCGTGGCCAACAGCCGCCGATCCACGTCGCAGAAGTCAGTCATCATTCGATTGTGGGCGCTCGCCACCGCGTAGGCGAGTTCGACATCAAGCTCGCGGTCGAGCCCGAAATTACCCAGACAGAATGTAGTGAAAACTAACTGGGTTGCGAATCCCAGGCAGTCGATCGCTCTGCGCCGGTCTTCAGGTAAGAATGCGCCCAGCGCATAGTGGTTCTTTCGCAGAAGAATGTTGGTTTGAGCGCCCGCGCGGTATTCCAAATCCTGCTGTCGCTTGCAAGCCTCATCTATCTCCACAGACCTGGCGAGCTTCCGCTTGTAGATTGGCAGATCGCGATATCGTTCTAGTGCTTTTTGATCGAGATACGGGTCCAAGCAGTTGGGCAGTTCCATCAGATGGGAATCTGCGTCGTGTACGATCCTATCTTCAACATATGCCATGGTTCGACCTAGCTATAGCTATCGACGGCTTTATCTGCTATGCCAGATTCTTCGAGCATCATCTTGCTGGCGTCTGCCATTTCTTCCGCGACGGGGCGAGCTTGCCCGCTCTCTTCCGCTATTTTTCGGCCGAGAGCTTTGATATTGGGGATGAGTTCGTCGGCGATTGGCGTCATGCCCCGTCTGCGGTTCATGGCGGCTTCGATGTAAGGCGCCAGTTCAATGTCCTTCTTTCGCTGCCGCTGGGTACGTTCAGCGTGAAACTCCGGCATGACTTCCCGGGCAAACAGCTCAAGAGAGTCGCAGATATGTTCGTGCGTGATCCGACCGCCTTGGTGAATAAACATCACCTGGTCGACACCGATGTCGCTGAAGCGCCGGATATGCTCGCGCATCTGCTCTGGCGTTCCAATCCCGCGGGTCTTGCCGTCGTCAGGAAACGTGTTGCGCGCTTTTTCGAACGCCGCCCAGATGTCGGTCCGTCCAGGCGTATGATCGCCGAACACGTAATGATGCCCATTGGCAAAGCCAAAAAAGCGAAAGCCGTCGAGGCCGCGGCGAGAGGCTTCGGTCTCGTCGGCATGCAGTGAAAACGCCGTCAGAATCGCGAAGTTCGGATTTACGGAATGTCCTATCGGGACGCATTCCTCGCGAAAAATATGGTAGTAGTCATCCACCCATTTCTGGGTTTCCTCGTAGCTGACGAACGCAAACGTTAGTGCGCCGAGGCCGAGTTTTGCCGCCAGCTTGATCGTGTTTCGATTGGAGCAAGCCAGCCACAGAGGTGGATGGGGGCTTTGCAATGGTTTGGGCACGACGTTACGGGACGGCATGGAGAAGTATTTCCCTTCAAAGCCCGGATAGGGATCCATCGCCATAAGATTAGTTGTCTGCTCGAGCGCCTCGAGCCACACCTCGCGCTTGGTCGGGATATCGATCCCAAAGGCGTCAAGCTCGGCGGCCGAAGAGGATTCTCCCGTCCCGAAATCCACTCGGCCAGCGGACACCAGGTCGAGAGTCGCCATTCGTTCGGCGATACGGGCCGGATGGTTGTATTGGGGCAGGGTCAGGGCCACCCCGTGACCCAGCCGGATGCGCTTCGTGCGTTGTGAGCAGGCCGCGAGGAAGGTCTCCGGCGCCGAGGAGTGGGCATACTCTTCCAGGAAGTGATGTTCTGTCGCCCACAGATAATCATATCCCAACCGGTCGGCTAACTCGGCCTGATCCAGCCCTTCCTGAAGCAACTTAAATTCCGAGTCTTTTCCCCAGGGGCGGGGCAGTTGGTGTTCGAAGAAAATTCCGAATTTCATCGTCTCGTTCCTGAATGACGCCGTAGCGGGGACGAACGTCGACGCTCTTGGTCGATGGCCGACCGTACAAAGCCGCCAGACCAGAGTCAACGATGATATATGAAAACATTTGACTATGTCTGGAAAGGGTGGGCGAGCGGCCGGCCGAGCCGGATCGCCCGGATGTTGCGGCGGAGAGATCAGTAACAAAGCGCGGCGGGGAGGGGTTCGAGTTTCGGCGAGAGCGGGACAATCCTCTACCGGATCGTCGAGAATCAAAAATCCTGATCCAGATTCAAAGCGCTGGAACCCAATTCAAGCTCTGGACCCGTTCCGTTCAAAGCTCGGGCCCTGGCGGTTCCGCAGGCCTCGCGCGAATAGCGCCACGATTTCATCGGCCGTGGACTGTTGATCGTAGAGCGCGCCCCATGTGTGCCATTGGGAGGCGCGCTGCACCGACCCGCCGAGGGCCAGCACGGTGGGCAGGGCGTGCAACGGACGCAGACTGCCGTCCGCCACGCCGTCGCGATAGAACGACTCGGCGCGTTCGATCAGCCCTCTCAAACGGTCGACGATGCGACGACGGCCCTTCGCGGGTAGATCCTCGGCCCCTGTGAACACCACCAATGGCGACGCTTCCGCCGATTGGACGGCGAAGTAGACGGTGTAGAGTAGCCTTTCCAGCCCCGTGCGGCCCGCCGCTGCCGCCATGTCGCTTTGCCGATTATAGATATCATAAGCCCGTTCATAACAACCAAGAACCAGAGCGCTCTTCGTCTGGAAGTAATAATAAATAGCGCCAGGCGTGGCACCAAGCTCCGCGGCTATGTGTTCTATCGAAGTGCCGTCCACGCTCTTCCTGTTGAAGATCCGGGAAGCGACTAGGATAAGTTCTTCCCGCTTGGCCTCCTTGGCGTGTTCGCGATCGAACGAACTCCTGGCCGGAGCGCTAAAGGTTGGAAAGTCGCGCCTTAGCCGCAAGGGCGCTTCGGGGTCGGCGGCGATCCCATCCGACAGTAACGCGACCACGTCTTCGAGCGCATCCACGTGTGCGCGGGAATCGGTCAGCCAAGTCGGCGCCAGCGATAGCCAAGTCTGGATTCCGAATATGATCTGCGCGGCGATCTTTGGGTCACAGGCCCGGATGGAACCGTCGGTCTGTCCGGCAACGATGAATTGCTGCAGTCCGCCCAGATTCCGCCGATGGGCGAGTTCGATCTCGGTCCTATGCTCCGAAGTGAGATAGTCAGTATCGCTGATGACAGAAAGGGGCGTGGCGCTTGGCGCCAGGGCGTCGGTGACATAGGCGAGAATTCTCTCCAAGCCGTTCCGGCCCTTCAGGCCCACCGCCTCGATTCGGTCCGCGGTGATCGAGCAGGTCCGCAGATAGCAACGAAAGACCAGATCCTCGCGGTCGGTGAAGTAGTGGTAGAGCGTTCCACGCGTCAGGCCGACCTTCTCCGCCACCTTGCTGAGTTGAGCGCCCGCTACACCACGGGCATTAAACTGGCGTGTGGCTTCCTCGAGAACCGAATCGATCTTTGACGCCCGGTTACGCTTGCGCTTCGACGCGGACTCGGGGCGCGTCATGTCGATCATTTCTTTGGCTTTCCAAACGGGCAATCGAGAAGAACTCACGGCCAGGTTCGGCCTGACTCGCCGAAGGGTGCGGATCCGCCTTCCAGGGGAGCCAACGACGCGGCTCCGCTCTCAAGGGAGTCCAATAGCTGCGGCCTGTCTATCGGCCGCATAGGTCCATGTCGACATGGATTTCCAGGGCGCCGTCCGACGTCCGCCCAGCCTCATCGTAACCTGTCCGACTCTATCCGCCTGAAACATTCGAAACTGTTGAGCTACTTGACACGCTAAAACCGTCATGGAACAATCTAAAAATAGCAAAGTGTCGAACTCGGTGGGAAGCCGACCGGTGCACGAGCTGGGGGAGGAACGGATGTCGCGTAAGCGAGATGACGCCGGCCGGAGGACCACCTCATTCCGGGCGCCGGGAGGCGGGCCATATCGGCGCCGATCGCGCGCTCAGCGTTCGACGATGATGGCGGCCGGCGCGCTCCTCGGCTTTATCGCGGCGGGCCGCACGATGGCTCAGACGACGCTGGAAGCTATAACCGTCACTGCGGAGAAGCGCGGCCAGGCTATTCAGACCGTGCCCGCTTCGATCACCGCTCTCCCGCGCTCAGCGCTCGAACTCCGGCAATTGGACAACATCGCGGACATCGCCACGCAGGTTCCCAACCTCTACTTCAGTGAAAGCAATGGCGTCGAAGAGGTGGGCATTCGGGGCGTGGTGGTTGATACGACCAACCCCGCCGTCGATCCCTCTATCGCGCTTCACCTCGATGGCGTCTATCAGCCTCGTGTGAGCAGTATGAACCTGCTCGTTAGCGATTTGGATAGCATCGAGGTCTTGCGGGGTCCTCAGGGGACGCTCTATGGGCGCAATGCTACGGGCGGCGTCATCAATGTCATTACACGTAAGCCGACCGGTTACTTTGAGGCCGGGTTGTCAGCCCTCGCCGGAAACTACGACCGCTATATGGTTAAGGGCTATATTTCAGGGCCCATCGCCCACAACCTTGACATGCGAATTTCCGGAATCGTGGACAATCGTCAAGGATATGGTGAAAACCTTTTCACAGGCAGCCATGGCTCCTCGAACGAGTGGTCCGCGAAGATCGCCTTGCGGTTCCGCCCCACGGATAACCTCATTTTCGACTTGTCGGCGTATCACCTGAGCACCCGTAGCGTCGGTCCGCTCACCTATGCGGTGACGCCGATTGGAGGGCCAAACGTAGTTGCCTTCCCGCCACAACAGACGCTGTCCACGACAGAGCCGTTTCGCGCCTACAACGGTTTCAATTCGACGACGTCGACAGAGCAGACCGGCGTGACGGCGACGATCGACTGGACCTTCGCCGAGGGCGTCAAGCTGAAGTCTATCACTGGATATGTCCAGAGCCGTTATCGTGATGATTATGACAGTGACAGCATGCCAGTGAATCTGATAGAAATTAGATCGAATTACCCCTCGACTATGTATTCCCAGGAATTTGATCTAAGTACTAGTGTTCGACGGTTGGATGCGCTCGTAGGTTTTTACTACCTGCATGAAGATGTAGACAACCATAGCTTCGATGTCTTCGCATCTGGAGAGCCTGACTTTGGCGTGCCGCCGTTCAATATCAATATCGACATGCCTCAGGTCACGACGTCGGTGGCGGGCTTCGTCGACCTCACCTACCGGATCACCGACCGTATGCGGCTTTTAGGAGGCGTTCGGGAAACCTACGATTCGAAGGACGTGCGACAAACCTTCGAGCTGCAAAATCTCGGTGGCTTTGTCTGCCAGGACTTGCCCGGAGCGGTTGCGAGTATGTCCACGACCGGGAAGATCGGTGCGCAATATGATTTGACCGGGTCCACCATGGCCTATGCGCAATGGCAAAGCGGGTTCAAGGCCGCCGGCTACAACTTCAGCATTTGTGGAAATCAATTCCATCCCGAGGAAATTAGAGCCTGGGAAGGCGGCTTGAAGGGACGTTATTTTGATGGCCGGCTGACCCTATACGCGTCGATATTCTACTATAATTACACAAACATGCAACTGTACCGGGTCACCGGGGTGTCTGCAATCGTCGACAACGCGGGTCGATCCACCCTCTACGGCGCGGAGTTGGAAGGCGCGGCTCAGCTGACGGATCAGCTGAAGGCGGATTGGGCGCTGTCCTGGCTTCACGCGCGGTATGATGTCTATTCGGCGATCAACACCGCCCTGCCGCAACCTTCGCCGCTGGAGAACCTGTCGGGCAACACGATGATAAAGGCGCCGAATTATACGCTCCGCCTCGGCGTGGAATATAAACTGCCTCTCGCCGATCTCGGTTATCTGACTGTCAGGGGCGAAGCGTACCATAGCGACACCGTGTACTTTACCGCGTTCAACGAAGCTATTGCCAAGCAAGGTCCGTATACGCTGGAAAATATATTCATTAGATACGAGCCAAGAAACTCGCATTATCAATTGACGGCCTTCGTCAAGAATATCGGCAACAAGTCGTATTTGCTTTCCGGATATACGCTCGGCGCATTCTTCCCAAATTCCGGCTACGGCATGTACGGCGATCCGAGGACAATGGGCGTGGAGGTTTCGGCCCGCTTCTAGTCCCGCTCGCGGTCCGTGTCTTCGATGGATGCAAATCTTGTGACGCGCTTCAGCCTCAGGAGGCCGGTGTATGCCCAGTTCGCAGCACGAAATAATGATACGTGAGGTTCTGCCAAGGTTCGCACCTCGGCCAAGCGACACGTTCGAAGCAATGCGTCTGCGGTGGGAGGAAGAGGCGCAAAAGCTGGCGCCGCCGGACCTTTTGCTCCGCTCGGAACGTGTGCGGATAGGCGAAATGGGCGCGGCTTGGGTCTGGAGGGGCAACATCCAGTCCCCCAGAGTCGTCCTCTACGTCCATGGCGGCGGTTATGTGCAGGGGTCGGTGGAGAGCTACCGCGGGATGGCCGGCCGCGTCGCCCAAGCTGTTGGCGGCCGCGCCTTTCTCTTTGACTACCGTCTCTCGCCCGAGCATCAGTTTCCCGCCGCCCTCGACGACGCTTGCATGGCCTACGATTGGCTGCTGAGCGCCGGGAACCGGCCGAGGGATATCGCCATCATGGGAGATTCGGCCGGCGGCGGCTTGGCGCTCGCTACTCTGTTGAAGCTAAGGGATGACGGCCGGCCGCTGCCTTCCGCGGGGATCTGCCTTTCACCGCTGGCGGATTTTGAAGCCTCTGGAGACTCCGCCAGGCCGGGCGCGGTCGACGATCCGATGATTCCAGCGGCGGCGATCCCTGTCGCCGGGGAGATGTACGCGCCGGGCCAGCTGAGGCATCCTTTGGTTTCTCCGATCTTCGGGGACTTCACCGGGCTGCCACCCCTGCTGATTTTCGTGGGGACGCGTGAAGTGTTGCTGGACGACGCTGTCCGCATCCACAACAAAGCGGAACAGGATGGTGTAGATGTCACACTCATGATCAAAGAAGGACTGATTCATGCCTGGCCATTCTTCGGCCCGGACTTGCCTGAAACGCAAGAAGTGCTGGTGGAACTGAGGTCCTTTTTGGGGAGAAATCTTTAGTCTCTCGCATTGTCAGGGCGTATATGTAACCTCTTGCGGAGCTACGACCTGCTGAACCGTAGCCGTCGTTCTCAGGGCACGGGCTGGCGGGACGCTACGGCGTGGGCCCAGGAGAGCAGCGTGTTGCGTCGCTTGACGGAGAATGGCGTCGCGGTGATACCCGGCGGCACTTGGGCGAGGAACCACGCGGATGCAGGATTTACGGGGCAAGGTCGCCTTCATCACCGGCGGGGCCAGCGGCATCGGCCTCGCCATGGCCAAGGTGTTCGGCCGCGAGGGCATGAAGGTCATGCTGGCCGATATCGAGGCCGTCGCCCTGGCCGCCGCGGTGGAGGAACTGCGCGGGCTGCAGGTGCGGGCCGAGGGCGTGGTCGCCGACGTCACCAGCCGCGAGTCCCTCAAGGGCGCGGCGCTGGAGACCATCGCCAAGTTCGGCAAGGTCCATCTCGTCTGCAACAACGCCGGCGTGGGCTCGGGCGGACCGTTCGGAACGGTGCCGCCCAAGGACTGGGCCTGGGTGACCGATGTCAATCAGCTGGGGGTGGTCTATGGCATGGAGACCTTCGGTCCCCTGATCATGAGCCACGGCGAGGGCGGCCACTTCGTGAACACCGCCTCCATGGCCGGCTTTCTCAGCCCGCCCGGGATGGAGCCTTACTGCGCCACCAAGTTCGCGGTGGTGGCGATGAGCGAGGGCTGGGCGGCCCAGCTCGCGCCGCACGACATCGGCGTCTCCGTCCTCTGCCCCGGCTTCGTGAAGACCCGCATTCACGAGAGCCGCCGCAACCGTTCCGCCGACTACGGCGCGGACCAGCGTCCTCCAGACTTCGACGCCGACCTCAGCTCGCCGGTGCTCACCGGAATGCCGACCGAGCCCGTGGCGGAACGGGTGCTGGAGGGCGTGCGCGACAACGACCTCTACATCTTCACCCACCCGGAGCTGCGCCCCATGGTGGAGGCCCGCTTCGAGCGCATCCTTGCCGCCTTCGACAAGTCGGCGGCCAGCCCCGCCCTGGCGGCCTTGCCCCCGCGCGCCTTGCCGGAGCTGAACCTCTAGCGCTGTGAGGATTTCCCCCGCGCTGCGCCGCGCGCTCACAGCCTTCGTGCTATTCGGCGGCGTCGGGCTGGTGTTCCTGTTCGGAGCCGGAGTCCTGGGGCTCAGCGGTCCGGCGACCGCGCGATCCTGGTTGGCCGCCGCGTCGGGTCCGTGGGCCTTGCTGGCCGCCGTGGCGTGCTTCGCCGGCCTCGCGTTTCTCGGTGTGCCGCAGTTCGTCCTCATCGCCGCCGCCGTGGCCGCCTTCGGTCCGTGGCGGGGGCTGGCCTACAGCTGGACCGGGACCATGGTTTCCGCCCTGATCGGCTTCTGGATCGGCCGCACCTGGGGCGCCGGCCTGCTGTCGTCGCTGGGGGAGGGGGCCCTGACCGGTTTCATGGCCCTGGTTGCCCGCAACGGTTTCCTGGCCAGCCTGGTCATCCGCCTCGTCCCCTTCGCCCCCTTCATCGTCGTCAACATGGCCGCCGGAGTGACCCCCATCGGCGTGATTGATTTCGGGGCCGGCACCGCGATCGGAATCCTGCCCAAGATCGCGCTGACCGCCCTAGCGGGGGACTCGATCACCCACGCCGTCGCCGGCGGCGCCTGGGGTGTCGCCATCGGGCTGATGGTCCTGGCTGGCGCGATCTGGATCGCCGCCAGTCTCGCGGCGCGGCGTTGGATGAAGCCTTGACGGGGCGTTTCCGCCGGCGCGAGGTCGAGCAGTGACTCCGTGTTCAACTTCTTTCTCGCCCATCAGCTGGAACGCGCGCCATGTCGATCAGCATCACCAAGGACGGCCCCTATGTGGTCACCGGCCTGCCGCTCTCGCGCAGGGCCATCGGCGGCAACGCCGCCAACGAGTCGATCGGTTGGATCGATCTGGAGGCGATATCCACGCCTGACCGCTACTTTCTCTGCCGCTGCGGCCAATCGGCCAACAAGCCCTACTGCGACGGCTCCCACGCCCGGGTCGGCTTCGACGGAAGCAGGACCGCGTCGCGCGATCCCTACGCCGCCCAGGCGACGGTGTTCGACGGTCCGGCCGTGAGCATGGGGGACGCCCCGGACCTCTGCGCCTTCGCCCGCTTCTGCGACCGTGACGGCAAGGTCTGGAACCTGGTCAAAACCGCCGCCTCCGGAGCTTCCAAGGACTCCCTGATCGCCCAGATCGGCCAGTGCCCCTCGGGCCGGCTGACGGCGCGCGACAAGGCTACCGATCGCCTCGTCGAACCCGCGTTCGAACTCTCGGTAGTCCTCATCGAGGACCCCGTCGAACAGTGCAGCGGGCCGATCTTCGTCGGCGGCGGCGTCGAGATCATCGCGCCTGACGGCATCGCCTTGGAGCGGCGCAACCGCGTCACCCTGTGCCGCTGCGGTGAATCCAAGAACAAGCCGTTCTGCGACGGGACCCACGCCCAGGTGAAGTTCAAGGACGAGTCGTCCCCGCTGGCCTGACACCTCTCCCCGTTGGCGTGGGGAAGTACCGGCGAAGCCGGGGAGGGGGGTAAAGCAAGCTGATTGGCACGTGTGGCATTACCTCTGCACACCCTCTTCGAAGGTCGCCTCGCTCTTACCCGGCGCAGGAAGTCCTCGATAGCCTGCACGAGCGGATGACCGAGGGCGAACGCTACGACGCGTTCCTCTTTCGCCCCCTGCGCGAGAGCGTCGAGGCGATCTGCGCCGACCTGGGCCTCACCCCCGACTGCAGCCGCTGGACCGACGACGGCTTTCCGCCGGAGACGCGAACCTCGCGGCGCGAATGGCACTCAATGTGGCGCCCCAACCCCGCCCCACGCCGAGGTGCGCCGCCGGGAGAGGCCGCCGCTCTCGCCGACCCGCCGCCCACCTCTGGCCCGCCCGAGCCGCACCCCCGGGAATGACCGGCGACCGCTCCCCTATGGCGGGCTCAGGTCATCTGCGCCTGGAAGCCCGGCAGGTCGAAATAGTCGCGCCAGGCGCTGATCAGGTCGCCCTGGAATTCGAAGGCGCCCATCACCGGGACCGACAGGGTCTTCTCGCCGATCACGAACACGTCGACGCGCTCGGTGAGCACCACGCCGTCCTCGGTCTGGGCGATGTGGGTGATCGTCCAGCGCACCTCGCTGGCCGTGGTCAGGAACGGCGTAATGGTGGCGCGGATCGCCTCCCGGCCCTTGGCCTCGGATAGGCCGACGTTCAGATAGGTGGCGTCCGGCGTCATGCGCGAGAGGATGGCCTCCACGTCGCGGGCCTCCCAGGCGCCGATGAACTCCCTGACGCGATCGCAATGGGACGCCATGATCCCTCCTCCCAGCTTGCTTCGCCGCGGCGCGCGGCGCTTTCGGGCCGTGATTAGGGGGCGCGGCGCGCTCCCGCAACGTCACTCTCGACTCCGGCCTCGCAATCTTGCCAGGGTAGTCGCGACCAGACAGTGAGGGAGCCCCCGCGGTGGACGACAACACCCCGGTCATCATCGGCGTCGGCGAGGCCTCGGAGCGCATCGACGCCGGCGACTACGCGGCCCTGTCGCCGGCCGATCTCGCCGGGCGGGCCGCGGCTGCGGCCCTGGCCGACACGGGCGGCTCAGGCGACCTCGCGTCCCATGTCCGGGTCATCGCCGCAATCCGGCAGTTCGAGGTCTCCGGGCCCAGGGCGGTCGCCCCGTTCGGTCGCGCCGACAATTTCCCGCGCGCCGTCGGCCGTCGCCTCGGCGCCGATCCCGGCCGGGCCATCCTGGAGCCCGTGGGAGGGCAGGGGCCGCAGCATCTTGTCAACGAGTTCGCCCAGGCCATCGGCGCGGGCGAGACCGACATGGTGCTGCTCTGCGGGTCCGAGGCGATCTCCACCGTGCGCCACCTGACCGCGCGCGGCGAGAGCCGCGAATGGTCGGAGAGCGTCGACGGCGAGCTGGAGGACCGCGGCTACGGCGAGGCGCTGATGAGCGCCGATCTGCCCCGCCACGGCGCGCGCACGCCGATCAGCGTCTACGCCCTGTTCGAGAACGCCCGTCGCGCCCGCCTGGGGATGAATCGCGCCGACTACGCACTGGAGATGGGCCGGCTGTTCGCGCCGTTCACCCAGGTCGCCGCGGGCAATCCCCACGCCATGTCCCGGGATATCCATTCCGCCGAGGCCCTGGCCACCGTCACCGGTTCCAACCGCCTCACCTCCGATCCCTATCCGCGCCGGATGGTGGCCCGAGACCAGGCCAACCAGGGCGCGGCGGTGCTGATGGCCTCGCTCGGAAAGGCGCGGGCGCTGGGCGTGCCGGAGGATCGCCTGGTCTATCTGCATGGGGGCGCCGACGCGCGCGAGCGCACGCCCATCGAGCGCGAGGACCTGTCCGCCGGGCCGGCTTCGGTCCTGGCCATCCGCCGGGCCCTGGACGTGGCCGAGCTGGGCCTGGACGAGATCGACGCCTTCGACTTCTACAGCTGCTTCCCCATCGCCGTGTTCAACGTCCGCGATGGGCTGTGCATGCGGGCCGACGATCCGCGGCCGCTGACGGTGACCGGCGGCCTGCCCTATTTCGGCGGCGCCGGGAACAACTACTCCATGCACGCTATCGCCGCGATGGTCCGGCGCCTGCGACGCGCGCCGGGGGAGGTCGGCCTTGTGGCGGCCAACGGCGGCTTCCTCTCGAAATATTCGGTGGGGATCTACTCGACCCGGCCGGCTCCCTGGCGCGGCTTCGACAGCAAGGCCCTGCAGGCCGAGATCGACGCCTGGACGGCGCCGCCCCTGGCCCCAGGAGAGGGCGAGGGCGTGGTGAAGACCTACACCGTTGACTACAGCGGACCGGCGCCCGTCGCCACGGTAATCGGCCGCCTGTGCGAGGGTGGCGCCCGCTTCGTCGCCATGACCGACCCGGCCGATCCGGGCCTCGCCCAGCGGATGATCGACGCCGACCCGCTCTGCGCGAAGGTCACGCTATCCTGCAACGCCGACGGCCGCTCGATTATCACGGCCTTCTCTCCCGCCGAGTCCGCTTGAGGAAGACCAGAGCATGAAATGGTGCTTCGCCGAGGTGTTCGAGACCGTGGCGTCCCTGGTTCCCGACAGCCTCGCCCTGATCAATGGCGACGTCCGCCGGACCTGGCGGGCATATGAAGACCGGGCGGCGCGGATCGCCGAGGCCCTGGCCGCGGCCGGGGTCGGCCACGACTCCAAGGTCGGCCTGTACGGCTACAACTCCAACGAATACCTCGAGGCCCAGTTCGGCGTCTTCAAGACGCGGGCCGTCCCGGTCAACGTCAACTACCGCTATGTGGAGCACGAGTTGCTCTACCTGCTGGAGAACGCGGACGCGGAGGCGATCTTCTTCGACGCCCAGTTCGCCCCGCGGTTGGCCGCCATCCGCGACCGGCTCCCGAAGCTCAAGCTGTTCGTGCAGATCGACGACGGCTCCGGCCAGCAGTTGCCGGGCGCTGCGGATTTCGAGGCGATAATCGGCGGCCACGGGCGGCTGCCCCGCCAGGACCACAGCGAAGACGACGTCTACATGCTCTACACCGGCGGCACGACCGGGATGCCCAAGGGGGTTATGTACCGCCAGGGCGACTTCACCCTCGGGCTCGGCGCAGCCGGTCTCGGCCCCGACGCGCCGCAGACGGGGGAGGGGCTGACCGCCGCCGTTCGCGCGCTCCACGCCGACGGCGCGGCGCCGGTCAGCCTGGCCGCCTGCCCTCTGATGCACGGCACCGGTCTATGGCTGGGCGTGTTCATCGCGCACTTCCTCGGCGGCACGGCCGTCACCTTCCGCAACGAGCACTTCGACCCCCACGCCCTGTGGCGGCTGATCGCCCGCGAGAGAGTCACCTCGGTGGCGATCGTCGGCGACGCCTTCGCCAAGCCGATGCTCGCCGCCCTGCGCGAGGCGCAGGCGGCGGGAACGCCCTACGACCTTTCCTCGCTCAAGCAGATCATCTCTTCCGGAGTGATGTTCTCCACCGAGGTGAAGCGCGGCCTGCTGGAATTCGCCGACATCACCATCATGGACGCCATGGGCTCGACCGAAGGCAGCATGGGTTCGTCCGTCGTTTCCCGGGAAGCGCCCCCTGGGGAAACCGCCCGTTTCATGAGCAACCCCACCACCAAGGTCTTCAACGACCGCGACGAGGAGGTCCAGCCGGGCTCCGACGAGATCGGCATGATCGCCAACGGCGGCTTCGCCCCGATCGGCTATTACAAGGACCCCGAGAAGAGCGCCCGCACCTTCCGGGTGATCAACGGCCAGCGCTATTCGTTTCCCGGCGACTTCGCCAAGGTGGCGGCCGACGGCTCGCTGGTCCTCCTCGGCCGCGGGTCGGTGTGCATCAACACCGGCGGCGAGAAGGTCTTCCCCGAGGAGGTCGAGGAGGCCCTCAAGGCCCATGACAGCGTCTGGGACGCCCTGGTGGTGGGAGTGCCGGACGAGCGCTTCGGCGAGCGGGTCACCGCCTTGGTCTCGCCCCGCCCGGGCCATGTCATCGATGAGGCCGAGCTGCTCGCCTTCGCCCGCCAGCGCATCGCCGGCTACAAGACGCCGCGCCGGCTGATCGTGGTCGACACCGTCCGGCGCGCCGCCAACGGCAAGGCCGATTACAAGTGGGCCAAGGACACCGCTCTGCGGGAAGCCTCGGCGCAACCGACCGCACAACGGACCACCTTGGGAGCGACGTCATGAAATCGCCCATCTGCGACTTGCTGGGGATCGAGTTCCCCCTGGTCGCCTTCAGCCATTGCCGCGACGTCGTCGCCGCCGTCAGCCGGGCGGGCGGCTTCGGGGTGCTGGGAGCCACCGGCCATTCGCCCAAATCCGTGCGCCAGGAGCTGCGCTGGATCCAGGAGCACGCCGACGGCAAGCCGTTCGGAATCGACGTCCTGATCCCGGAGAACATGGCCACGGCCGGCGAGCACGGCGTAACCTACAGCAGCCTCAAATCGCGGATCTCCGATCGGCACCGGCAGTTCGCCCGCGACCTTCTCGAAAAGGCGGGGGTCACCCTGCCCGAACAGACGGAGGAGGACAGCCGCCCGCAGCCCTTCGATCCCGACCGCGCCCTCGAGGTGCTGGACGCCGCTTTCGAATTTCCCATCCGTCTGATCGCCAATGCGCTGGGCGTGCCGCCGCCGGCGATGATCGAGATGGGCAGGCAGCACGGCGTGCCCGTCGCCGCGCTGGTGGGGGCAAGGGAGCACGCCATCCGGCAGGTCAACGCCGGGGTGGACATCCTCGTCGCCCAGGGGACCGAAGCCGGCGGCCACTGTGGCGAGGTCAGCACCATGGTGCTGGTGCCCGAGGTGCTGAAGGCCATCCGGCCGATCCGCGACGTCCCCGTGCTCGCCGCCGGCGGGATCATGAACGGCGCCCAGATGGCTGCCTGCATGGCCATGGGGGCCGCTGGGGTGTGGACCGGCTCGGTCTGGTTGGCGACCACCGAATCCGAGACCACCGAGATCTTTCGCGAGAAGATGATCGAGGCCGGCTCGCGGGACGCCGTCCGCTCGAAGAGCCGCACCGGCAAGCCGGCCCGCCAGCTGCGGTCGGCCTGGACCGAGGCGTGGGAGCGCGACCCCGCCAGCCCCGGCCCCCTGCCTATGCCGCTGCAGACCCTGGTGAGCGAGAACGCGCTTCACGCCGTCGACCGCGCCGCCGCCGCCGGCAACCCCAAGGCCCGCGAGATGGTCACCTATTTCGTCGGCCAGGGCGTCGGCCTCATCGACTCCGTGCGCTCGGCCGGCCAGGTGGTGCAGGACTTCAAGACCGAGTTTCTGGAGGCGGTCGAACACCTGGACGGATTGCTGGCGGAGTAGCGCGTGCCGGACTCGACTCTGCCCGATGCCGGTGTTCCAGGCGTCGACCTAGTGGCTCTGTGGGAGGAGCACACCCGGTCCGAATTCGAGACCCGCGACGTTGACGCCACCATGGCCACCACGGTGGCCGAGCCCTACGTCAACCACGTGCCGACCCTGGCCGGCGGCGTCGGCCACAACGACCTCAAGCGTTTCTACAAATACCATTTCATCGGCGGCAACCCGCCCGACACCACCCTCGCGCCGATCAGCCGCACCGTGGGCGTCGACCAGATCGTCGACGAGATGCTGTTCAGCTTCACCCACACCTCGGTGATCGACTGGATGCTGCCCGGCATCGCTCCCACGGGAAGGCGGGTCGAGGTTGCCCTGGTGGCGATCGTGAAGTTCCGGGACGGCAAGCTGGCTCATGAGCACATCTACTGGGACCAGGCCTCGGTGCTGGTCCAGATCGGGCTTCTCGATCCGGCTGGGCTGCCGGTGGCCGGCGTGGAATCGGCGCGAAAGGTGATCGACAAGACGCTTCCCAGCAATGGACTGATGCATACGGCGTGGAAAACGAGCCAGGGCCGGCCGATTTGACCGCCTCGCGTTCAAGCCCGGTTCACGTTGCATAGTTCAGATTGTCGGCGACTCCAGGGAACGCTCAGGTCACGAAAGGGTTACCGCATCATGAAACCTAGAACCTGTCTCGCCAGGCCGGCGTTGCTTCTCGCCGGGTCTGTGGCTGTGCTCTCGATGGCGGCTTGCAACAAGACGCCTGGTGTCAATCAGGCCGCCGCTTCTCCCCCTCCAGGGGCCCTTCCGCTGGACCCCAATGCTCCAACGGCGCCCCCGGCCTATGCGCCGGCCGCCAATGCCTTGCCCCAGGCGCCGCCCGCGCCGGTGTACCGCCTCCAATCGCGCGAGGCGCGCTATCGCTACGTGGCGCGGGCGGAGGAGTACAACAATGGGTTCTCCGACAGCCCGCCCGACTATGCGGTGGACTATGGGGGCGCGCGCCCCTGGTACTGGCGCGCCCAGAACGGCGCCTACCGGGTCGTCGAGCCTACCCCAGAGGGTGATCGCTACTATTATTACGAGCCGGGCGCCGATCAGCCGTTCCTGGTGCGAGACCCGCAGTACACCTACGGCTACGACAACGGCCAACTCGCGGTCGTCTATGACGCCTACGGCCGGCCGATGCCCGACTACACGGTTTCGGGGCAGGCCTATCAGGCCGGGCGCTACCTGGCCCGGGCGCGGGCGCTCTACGAGGCGGCCCAGCGTGACCGCCACGAAGCCGCCTACGCCAGCTATTGGCAGGCCGGTCAGAACGACCTGATGCGCCAGCAGCAGGAATGGGCCCGCGAGCAGCAGCGGAACGCCGACTGGCAGGCCTGGCAGTCCCAGAACGCCCCCAACGCCTACGCCTGGCAGCAGGAAGCCAACGTCCGCCACGCCTACGCCCAGGCCTATGCGCCGCGCGGCGCGCCGGCCTATCCCCCGGGGCCGCCTCCGGCCCAGCCGGCGCCCTACCCGGCGGCGCTCCCGCCTCCGGGCTTGGCTGCTACGCAGCAAGCGCAGCAAGCGCAGCAAGCTCAACTGGCGCAGGTGGAAGCCGCTCGCCGGGCCCAGCAGGCCGCTCAGACCCAGGCCGCCCAGGCGCAGCAGGCTCAGGCCGCTGCCGCGCGCCAGGCCCAGATCGCTCAGGGCCAGCAACAACAGCTCCTGGCCGAGGCGGGACGCCGCGCGGCCGCTCAGCAGGTGGCCCAGGCGCAGCAGGCTCAGGCCGCTGCCGCGCGCCAGGCCCGTATCGCCCAGGGCCAGCAACAACAGCTCCAGGCCGAGGCGGGACGCCGGGCGGCGGCCCAGCAGGCGGCCCAGGCGCAGGCCGCCCAGGCTCAGGCCCGACAGGCGCAGGCCGCTCAGGCTCAGGCTCAGGCCAGACAGGCCGCCGCGGCGCGCGAACAGCAGGCGCACGCGGCCAAGCCGGACAATGCGCGCAAGCAGGCTCCCGACCAGAAGAACCAGCCGCCCGCCCCGTAGTGTGCCGGTAGGGGGAGGGACCAAGGTTTCGGCGGCGACCTCGCAGGCGTCGCCGCCGTTCCTCCGATCGATACCTCCCGTAGCCTGTGCGCCCGACCGTGACGCTATAACTTCACAAATCGCAAGAGCTATGCTATACGGTCGGACTGGACCAGGGGCAGGTTCGCGGCTGGGAAAGCCTTCATGCGCGTATTCGTCACCGGGACGGCCGGATTCATAGGATTCCACATGGCCAGGCGGCTCCTGGCCGAGGGACACGACGTGACCGGCGTCGACGGCATGACCGACTATTACGACGTCGGCCTCAAGCGGGCGCGCCGCGACATCCTCATGGCTCATGAGGCCTACAACGATCATGAGCTCATGCTGGAGGATGCCGACGGCCTGGGGACGGCCGCCGAATCCGCCAGACCCGACGCGATCGTTCACCTCGCCGCCCAGGCGGGTGTCCGCTACAGCCTGGAGAACCCGCGCGCCTACGTGGATTCCAACCTCGTGGGGACCTTCAACCTCATGGAGGCCGCCCGCCGCCTGGGGGTCGGGCAGTTTCTGCTTGCCTCCACCAGTTCGGTCTACGGCGCCGACGAGCCGGTGCCGTTTGTCGAGACCGTCCCCGCCGATCATCCCCTGACCCTCTACGCGGCCAGCAAGAAGGCCTGCGAGGCGATGACCCATTCCTACAGCCACCTGTGGAACATCCCGACCACCGTGGCCCGCTTCTTCACCGTCTATGGGCCGTGGGGGCGGCCGGACATGGCCCTCGGGAAGTTCGTCGAAGCGATCCTCGCCGACCGCCCGATCGACCTGTTCAATCGCGGCGACATGCAGCGGGACTTCACCTACGTCGACGACCTGGTCGAGGGGCTGGTTCGCCTGATGGCGGCGGTCCCGGAACAAGGACGTCCGGTCGACGCCCTCGATTCCCTCAGCCCGGTCGCGCCCTGGCGGGTGGTCAACATCGGCCGTGGCCGTCCGGTCCCCCTGATGGACTTCGTGGCCGCCATCGAGCGAGCGCTGGGCCGGACCGCGAAGCTCAACCTGCTGCCCATGCAGCCGGGGGATTCGCCGACCACCTTCGCCAGCGCCGACCTGCTGCACGCCCTGACCGGCTATCGCCCCGCTACTCCGGTGGACGTCGGCGTCGCCGCCTACTGCGCCTGGTACAAGTCCTACTATGGACAGGGGTGAGCCGGCCCGGTTCCGGGGTGCAGACCCCGGCGCCGTGCTGGTGACCGGCGGGGCGGGATACATCGGCAGCCACATGGCCCTCGCCCTTTGCGACGCGGGGCGAGAGGCGGTGGTGATCGACAACCTCTCCAACGGCGACATCGCCGCCATTCCGGCCGGGGTGACCTTCCATCGCGGCGACGTAGCCGACGCCGAGCTGGTGCGCCGGGTGATCCGACGCCACGACGTGGGACTGGTGATGCATTTCGCGGGCAGCGTCTCGCTACCGGAGTCCCTCGAACGGCCGCTCGACTATTTCCGCAACAACACCGGGGCGTCCCGGTCCTTGGCGACGACCTGCGTCGAGGCGGGTGTCCGCCGGTTCATCTTTTCCTCCAGCGCAGCAGTCTATGGCGGGGCGGCGCCAACGCCGTTCCGGGAAGATGACGCCACCGCGCCGCTCACCCCCTACGGGGTCTCAAAGCTGGATACGGAGACCCTGTTGAGGGAGCTGTCCGAGTCGTGTCCAGGGTTCGAGGCGGTTTCGCTGCGCTACTTCAAC
>JAQGIW010000131.1 GCA_028290905.1 Caulobacteraceae bacterium
CTTGAAGGCCAAGAAGCGCTCCGCGCCCTTGGCCCGCAGGTCGAACGGTTCGTCGAGACGAACGTCCTCGAAGTCGCCGTTCTGCACGATCGCGTAGAGGCTGTAGGCCTCTAGCGCCCGGACGCCGGCGGACGTCAGGAGCTGGCGGCCCAGGGGCACGGGATCGTCGAGCACGATTGGCTCGAAGTCGAGGCTGGCCTCGGCGTAGAGGACGCGGAAGCCCGCGGCGGGGCGGAAGGGGCGGCCCTCGCGGAGGGCCTCGCCGACGTCTTCGATGTCGGCGGCAGAGAGATCGGAGGGGGTCATGAGGGAGGAGACGTCCATGTCGGCCGTCGCATCATTGCAGCCGGCTCAAAGGACCAATCCGAGGGTGTGGACCCGACCGGTAAGGGTCGTCAGAACTTTTTATCGAGGCGTCCGGCGGGCACCGGTCCGCAGATGAAGAAAGCCGGGCAACGGGGACAGGTGAAGCTGGACTCTTCGGCCTGGAACCGTCCGGCGGAGATTCCGGCGAGCATCTCGGCGACGGTCGCCCGTCTGTTGATCAGCGTCTTGGCGGTGAGGTTGACCGGTGTCGGCTCGCCATCGCCCAGGAAGACCAACTCGACGCGGCAGCCTGGGAAGGCTTCATTGGCCGCAAGCTGGAAGGCCGCCGCGGCGATGCCCGTCTCTTCCTTTGAGCGCTTGTGGCCTGTGCGGACCCGCCGAACGGCCCGCGCGCCGTCCGGGGCCACGAGAATCTCGTCGGGCGTGACCACAACTTCGCCGCCCGGAACGGCCAGCCGCAAAGGGCCGGGCGGCTCCAAACGCTGGCCCGTGCGGCTGTCCACGTAGTAGCTGACAAGGCTGCGCGCGATCGCCTGGAAATCGTCGGCGTAACCGTGGCCGGAGACGCGATGGGCGGCCCAGGCCGCCTCGAATGTCTCCGCAACCTCGGCGGTTGTCAGCTCGCCCGGCGGCCGGGTGGCGAGGGTCGCCACGACGCCCCCCACGACCTCGTGCATGTCCATGAACGGCGTCGTGGAGCGACGCCCACCCACCTGTAGGACGTAGGTGTAGAAAAACCGCCGGGGACACCGGTCATACTGCGCGAGCTGAGCCTCTGTGTAGGAGAGGCGCCCCTGAAAGCGGATCGGGATGGGCGCCAAGTCGGGATCGGGCATACCGGCCGGCGCCGCCCCGAGGCGCCGCTCCACCAGGCCGGGCCCGAGGCGAGTCAAATAGGGTGAGGGCGACCGGCTGCCCCCATTGGCCGTCTGCGCAGCAGAATAGATGAAGAGCCGGTCGCGCGCCCGCGAGAGCGCGACGTAGAACACGCACTCCTGCTCCTCGATGCGCCCCGCCCGGATCGCCGCGAGGCCCTGGCGTTCAGGGCCTTCGATAAGGCCATCGGGCGGCGGGCAGGCCGGGTCGGCCGCCGTGCGCGGTAGGGCGTTGGCGTTCAGACCCATCACGTGGACGACCGGGAATTCCAGGCCCTTGCTGCCATGGATGGTCATCAGGCGCACCGCGTTGATCCCGCTCGCCGCCAGCGGCAGCTGGCGCAGATCACGCTCGTCGGCGAGCTGGATGAGCCGGCGGATCCGCTCGAGGAGGACCTGGATCGGCGCCCCTTGGGCCGGCGGCTGAACGCGCACGAAGTTCATGAATTGCCAGATCGCGAGACCGCGCGCGCGGCCGGCGACGTCCGCGGCGCCCGCAATATCGGCGGCGAGCCGGGTGCGATCGAGCAGCAGCCGCGCGAGGACGTCCCACGGCCGCGAGGTGGGGCCGAACCCCTCGAGCACCGGAGCGATCCGCGCCAGGACCGCCTGGCCGGCGGCGCTCAAGCCGGGGATCGAGCGGTCGGCCGCCAGCCAGGCCAGCGGAGCGGGATTGCTGGCCCGCAGGTCGGCGAGGATGGCGGCGACATCGCCCAGGGACGGATTCAGGTCCTCGGGCGCCCGGCGCCGTCCCAGGCCCATGGCGCGGCGGTCGACCAGCAAGGTGAGCCACGCCAGCAGGTCCTTGATCTCGGGCCGTTCGAAGAGGCTACCCAGGAAGAGCACCGGCACCCCCCGCTGCTCCAGCTCGCGGCCGAGCCGCGCCAGGCGTTCGTTTCCGCTGCAGAGGATCGCCTGGTCACGGAAGTCGAAGTGGGCCGCGCGCATCGACGAGATCGTCTCGGCGAGGCCCGCGGCCTCGTCATCCGTGGACAGGACGATACGGTGCTCGGGCGGATGTTCTGAGGGCCCGCGATGGGCGCAGAGCCGGGCGTCTCCGCCGCCCGCGATCATCCCCGCCCCGAAGGTGGAGTAGGCTTCCACGATCTCCTGGGTGGATCGGTAATTGACCTCCAGCCGTCCCCGCTTCGCGCCGGGGAAATCCGCTGTGTCGAAGCGATCCATATTGATCGCAGAGGCACCCCGGAACCGGTAGATCGATTGGCGGGCGTCGCCCACCGCCCAGAGATTGCGGCCCTTGTCGGTCAAGAGCTGCAGCAGCCGCACGCTGCTGCGGTTCACGTCCTGGTATTCGTCCACGAGGATGTGGCTGTAGCGGTCCGCGAGCTCGTCGCGGATCGCGGGAAAGCGCTCGAGGAGGTCCACGGGCAGGGCGACAAGGTCGCCGAAATCCACGGCGACGGCGTCACGCTTAAGAGTCTCGTAGGCGACGTAGGCCTTGGCCACCTCCGCGCAGCGCGCGGCGGCGACGCGCTCAGCCTCGCTCGTCGCGGCCTCCGCCATCTTCTTGGCGAGTTCCCCATAGCGTGCAGC
>JAQGIW010000134.1 GCA_028290905.1 Caulobacteraceae bacterium
GTGGGCGGCGATGCCCAGGCGCGGGCGATGCGAGTGAAGGACCGTCCGGTCGATGGCGTTGGCGCGCGCGAAGGCCAGGGCGGCGGGCAACCTGTGGAGGCGGAGCCGCCGCTCCTTGTCCATCGGCTGGTCCTTCAGCCGGATGCCGACGCCGCCGCCGGGGAACGGGAAGTTCTCAGGCAGCACATAGGCGCCCCGCTCGGGCCCGACCGAGATGGTGGCGCCCGAATCCATGGTGTCGGCCAGGGCGATCAGCCCGACCCACAGGCCCGAGAACCGCGACAGGGCGTAGCCGAGCAGGCCGTAGTCGAGCACCTCCTGGACGTCGGCGGGCGCCAGGACCGGCATCTCGAAGTCCTGGAAGGCGAATTCCGACTGCGACGGCAGGGTGGACGACTTGCAGGCGTGGTCGTCGCCGGCCACGGCCAGCACCCCGCCCCGTCCCCAGGTCCCGGCGAAGTTGGCGTGCTTGAAGACATCGCCGGTGCGGTCGACGCCGGGGGCCTTGCCATACCAAAGGCCGAAGACGCCATCGTAGAGGGCGCCGGGAAACAGGTTGGCCTGCTGCGTCCCCCAGACGGCGGTGGCGCCGAGGTCCTCGTTGATGGCTTCCTTGAACAGGATATGGCGCTCGGCCAGCGCCCCCACCGCGCGCGCCGCCTGCTGGTCGAGGCCGCCCAGGGGCGAGCCGCGATAGCCCGAGATGAAGCCGGCGGTCTTCAGGCCCTCCCGTTCGTCCCGCCTGCCCTGGTCGAGCATGATCCGCAACAGGGCCTGAACGCCGGTGATGAACACCCGGCCCCGCTCGAGGGCGTATTTGTCGTCGAGGGTTACGTTGGCGTGCCGCATGATACTCGTTTCCTTCCCACGCCCCGCCCCCACCGCCGGTTTGGGCTTTCGGCAAGACTATACGGATATCCAGGCAAAGCTTGCCAAAAACGTGCCCAGATATCAGGATATGTGGGGTGGCTTTGTCAGGCGTTCCATAAGTCGGGGTAGAAAATGTCAGAACCCTTGGACGCCGTCGGCGCCCGCATCCTGGACCTTATCCAGCACGACGCCGCCCTTTCGGTGGCCGAGATCGCCGAACAGGTGGGGCTGTCGTCCAGTCCCTGCTGGCGGCGGATCAAGAAGCTCGAGGACGACGGCGTGATCCAGCGCCGGGTGACCATCCTGGACCGGGAAAAGCTCGGCCTGACGTTCGAGGTCTATTGTACGGTGAAACTCTCTCTCCCGACCAAGCAGAATCTGGAGACCTTCGAGCAGGCCGTGCTGCGCTGGTCGGAAGTCGTGCAATGCGCCACCGTCACAGGCGCCGCCGACTATGAATTGCGCATCGTCACCCGCGACATGCACGCCTTCGACGACTTCCTGCGCGACCGGATCCTGTCGCTGGGCCTGGTCTCCAACATCGAAAGCCGGATCGTCGTGCGCTCGGTGAAGAACAGCACCGCCGTGCCCCTCGCCCTCGTCAGCCCCTATCTGGCCGGGCGGGGATAAGGCCCACCGTCCGCTCATTCCGCGGACCGCAAGTGGCGGCGCGGGCGGCCGGAGGGGCGGCCCGACCCGGTGAGAGCGAGGCTTCTATGGCGGCGATCCGCCGCTGCAGCTTGGCTCGGCCCGAGGGCCGCGCCATGCCGAGGAGCAGGCGCGCTATGCCGTACCCAGTCTGCAACTCCATCTCATCGACCGTGATGAGGTCGGCGCACCAATGGCCGAAGGCGCCGCCAACCAGCTGGAGCATTGCCATGCTGACGAGGTCGGTTCTGGCGTCCGCGGCTAGATCGCCCTGGCCGATGGCGAGTTCCAGCAGCGTCTGCCAGAACGCTCGGCGCGGACTTTGGACCGATACGACGAGCTCCGGCTCTGCACGCGGGTTGCGGATCGACATGCCTCGGTAAAAGCTCGGGTCGTTGCGGTAGAGGTCACCGGCGATACGGATCGAATCGAAGATGGCGTCGATCGCGCTTGGCGCGCCGGCGGCCGCCACCTCGGCGGCGAACCCCTCGAAGTCCCGCTCATATACCTTGGCCAGCACCGCGCCCTTAGAGCCAAAGAGATTGTAGACCGTGGCCGCGCTCACGTCGGCGCGGTCGGCGATCATCTTCACGGAAATCTCGTCAACGCCCACCTCCCGCAAGAGAGAGTAAGCGGCGTCGATGATCTTTACCCGCCGCTGATCCTTGTGCCGCTCTCGGCGCGACGTCAGCCTTGTGTCATCGCGCATTTACGCCTCCTTGTAGATTTTGCCGCGGAAGCCGCTCCAAACCGGCGCGGGCGGCCAGGATGCCGGGAATCACCCAGCTCGGCGCCACTTCTTCAGCTCATCCCCCATAACTCAAATTCGCCGTTACGACCAGCGAGGGCGCCCGCGAACGCATCGCCGCTTTGAGACGTGGAGGGTGGCGCCCGCGCCGCAGTTGATTAGACTCCGCTATTAAGTTAGTCGTTAGTCAAAAAAGACACACGCGGAGGAAAGCCATGGAGGGGGCGGCCCAGCCGCGGCGGCCGAAGATCGACCTTGCCGAGGCGAAGCCTCCGCAAGCCGCCGTCCTCGCGGGCGTCTCGCCGCTCACCTTCGGCCAGAAGCTGGCCTACGGCGTGGGCTCCACGTCGCTGGGCGTCGCCGGCCTCGGGCTCTCCACCGGCTTGGTGACGTTCTTCATGAACCAGGTGATGGGCGTGCCCGCCATCTGGGTCGGCGCGGCTCTCATGGCGGGCGTCGCCATCGACGCCGTGTTCGACCCACTGGTCGGTCAGTGGTCGGATGGGGTGCGCACGCGGCTTGGGCGACGCCACCCGTTTATGTTCGCCTCCGCGCCGTTGGCCATGACCGCGGGCTTCTTCTTCTGGCGTCCGCCGGGCGGCCTTAGCGTGTCGGCGACCTTCGCCTACATGATGACGCTGCTGGTCATGCTGCGGCTCGCCGTCAGCCTCTATGAGATACCGAGCTCCGCCCTCGCGCCGGAGCTGACCCCCGACTACCACGAGCGCACGACGCTCTTCGGCTATCGCTGGTTCTTCATCATCATCGGCGGTCTGGCGATGAATGCCGTGCTCTATCTCTGGTTCCTGCGTCCCGCCAACGGCGGCCTTCTGAACGCCGCCGGCTATGCCCAGTGGGGGGCCTTGGCGGCGGTCGTGATCGCGGTCTCCATCCTCATCTGCTGCGTCGGGACGCTGTCCCGAATTCCCGAGCTACCCCGGCTGCCGTCCCAGACTGTCAGCCTGCGAGAGACGATCCGGCAGGTGGCCTCGACGGTGACCAATCCGTCGTTGGTCGCGGTGATGGTCGCGGGGCTGATCGGCGGCGTCACCAACGGCCTGAACCTCACGCTCAGCGGCTATTTCTACATCTATCTGTGGGGCATGAAGAACACGCAGATCTCGGCGATCACGTTCTTCGCAGGCTTGTCATCGATCCTGGCGGTCGGACTCGCCCCGGGGGTCTCCAGACGATTTGGCAAGAAGCGCTCGATGCTGACGCTGTTCAGCCTGTCCATCTTCATCGGCGCGATCCCGTTGACGCTGAAGCTTCTCGGTCTGGCTCCGCCGAACGGCTCGCTGGCGACGTCAGTCCTGCTGTGCGCCGATCTGTTCTTCGCCGCCACGCTGGGCGTCATGGGCTACATCATCATTTCCTCGATGATCGCCGATGTGGTCGAGGATGTCGCGGTCAGGACCGGCAAGCGCTCGGAGGGGCTGCTGTTCGCCGCCAACGGCCTCCTGCCGAAGCTCAGCGCCGGCGTCGGCGCCTTCCTTGGCGGCGTCCTGATCGCGGTGGTCGGTATCTCGGCCAGGGCCGGCGGCGGAGCCGCCCCCCGTCCCGAGGTGATGCTGCACCTGGCCTTGGCCTATCTGCCGTTCTCGGTCGTACTCGGCGTCGGCTCGCTGATCGCCCTCGGCTTCTACAAGATCGACCAAACCACCCACGAGGAGAACCTCCGGCGCCTGCAGCAGAGAGTCGAGGCGTGAGCCTGCAGCTCGACAAAATTCCACCGGGTGCTTCAGGACAGCGCTTCGAAGGCCTCGACCGACTGGCTGGCGCGGGACGACGATGCAGGACGGCCGGACCGGTCAGCTCACCCCGCAGAACTCGCCGGGCCTGGCGTCGGTGTATCGCCCGCCTTCGCGGACGATCTGGCCGTTCACGACGACGGCGTCGACACCGATCGCGTCGCGCACGTAGCGCATGCCGTCGCCCGGCATGTCGAATTCCGGCCGCTCCTCGCCCCGTCCGATCGTCGCCGGATCGAACACGACCACGTCCGCCGCCTGGCCCCGGGCCAGCCGCCCGCGGTCCTTCAAGCCCCAGATCTGCGCCGTGTCCGAGGTGATCTTCTTCACCGCGGCTTCCAGCGTCAGCGCCCCGGCCTTCCGCACGAACTCGCTGAACAGATAGCCGGTGTCGCCGTAGGTGGCGAAGGATGCGAGGTGGGCGCCGCCGTCGCTGGCGCCGATGTGCATCAGCGGGTGGGCGAGCATGGGCCCGATCCGTCCGGTGTCGTCGTGCCCGCGGCTGGCGGCGACGAAGGCCACGTCGAGCCCGTGCTCGAGCGAGAGGTTGATCAGCGCGCGGGCGCAGGATTCATCCCGCTGCCGGGCGATCTCACCCAGCGTCATGCCGACCAGCGCCGCGGGCGCGGCGTCGCCGCCACGGACCACCAGCTCGCTCATCATCGCCGCCCCACCGTCGGGCCCGCAGTCGGCCAGCATCCGGTCCGTAACACTCGGGTCGCGCAGCGACGCCAGGCGCGTTTCGAGCGGCTGGCGCAGCACGCGCACCCACCGCGGCAGGCGGCCGAAGAAGAGGCTGGGCCGCAGAAGGGAGAAGCTGATGTCGATCGGCCGGGTCTGCATCTGCGGCCAGACGCGGGCGCCGCGGGCGAACTGCTCCTCCACCCGCGCCATCGTGCGCGGCACGTTGTCGGGCGTCAGGCGGCTGTCGAACACCGGCGAGAAGGTGGTCGGAATGCCGTGGCGCAGCGACAGATCGGCGAGCTGGTCGATGCGCGCGATGGTGATGTCGGTGTCGTAGAACTCGGGCACCACCTGCAGCATGCGCTCGCCGCGCTCACCCAGCACCGCCGCCAGAGCGTCGAGCTCCGAGAACGGCGCGAAACGGCTCGGCACCGGACGACCGTTCTCGTCCACGTCGATGAAACTGGTCGAAAGGCCGACGGCGCCGGCGTCGAGCGAGGCGCGCAGCAGATCCTGCATCGCCGAGATCTCGTCCGCCGTCGCGGCGCGCCGGTTCGCATCGGCGCCCATCACCCAGAGCCGGATCAGGCTGTGGCCGACCAAGGGCGCGACGTTGACTTGGAGGCCCGGCTCGACCGCCGCGCGGTAGCCTGCGAAGTCCTCCCAGGTCCATTCGAAGGCCTCGGTGAACGCCGCCGGCGGCAGCTCCTCGATCTGCTGGAACATTCCGACCAGGGCGGCGCGGTCCTTCGCCTTCAGGGGCGCGAGGGAGAGCGAGCAGTTGCCGGGAACAACGGCGGTGACGCCATGTTCCAGGGCGGGCTTGGCCGCACCGTCCCAGAGCAGCTGCACATCGAAGTGGGTGTGGGGATCGATGAAGCCCGGCGACACCACACGCCCGGCGGCTTCGAGAGTGCGCCGGGCGCCGCCGTCGATATGAGGCTCGACGGCCACGATCCGACCCTCGTTGACGGCGACGTCCGCCACCCGGCCAGGAGCCCCGGAGCCGTCGACGACGAGTCCGCCTCGGATGAGAACGTCAAACATTCAAAGCTCCCTCAGTATGTCGAGCCAGCGACGGCCGACGAGATCATCCAGCCTGGAGACCCCAGCGGCCTCCATGACCCCGAACCCGGTCGCCGGGTCCAGAACGACGGGCGCCTCGACGCCATTTTCGTGGCGCAGCCGCACCAGCAGCTCGGCGGCGCCGTCGTGACCGGCGACGATCTCGGCGCCGACCACCATGGCGCACTCGAGGCGGGCCGCGGCGGGGGCGGCGAGCACGAGGCTCATGCCAGCGGCGGTTCCACGAAGACGACGTCGCTGCCGAGCAGCAGGCCGCGCGGCTGGCGCATGCCGAAGATGTGAAGATTCCAGCCCCGCACGCGCTCGAGGGCCGCCTCGAGCGGCTCTTCCGGCAAGGCGCGGGCGGCGAGGGCCTCGAGCGTCTCCTCCGGCCCCGGCGTAACGAACCGGCGCTGTCTCGAAAGTGGCACGGAAACCCTCCTGGACGACTGCAACGCCGTTATTTCATCGCCTTGGCCAGCTTCTCGATCGACTTCTCGAGACGGCCGAAGCCCTGCGTCATGCAGGCCATCATAGCGTCGGCGTCGCCGCTGACACCGTTGCCGGCCGCGTCGTTGGTCTTGGCCCGGCGCCCACCAGCCGCTTTCTCCCGGACGCAGGCGTAGGCGTCGCGCAGCCGCCGGCCGGAATCTTCCTCCTCGGCGATGTACCACTCCATGAGATTGCAGGTCATCGGGTCGTAGTCGCCCGCCGCCATCGCCTTCTTGATCTCGCTGAAGAAATCTTGGGCTTCACGCTCGGGTCCGATCTTCTCCAGATCGCTGATGGCCGGATCGGCGAACTTGGCGAGGCGCGCGGCGGCTTCGGAATCCCGCTTGGGCTGCAGGGTGTGGCCGAGCTCGGCGATGCGGCGGCAGAAGACGTCGCCGTGACTCGTCTCGCGCGCCGCCACAAACCGCAGCGTGCAGGCGAGATCCTCGTCCGGCGTCGCGTCCGCCCACGCCTCGAGGTATACCCCGGCGTGGCTTTCACCCACCGAGATCGCATTCAGAAGGCCGAGATAGGCTGGCTTCTCCGCCTGTTGTGTCATGGCCATGATTTGGGCTCCTCCGTTCGGAGGTCTAGGAGTACCTCCCCGCGGAGTTAAGCGCCCTCGAGCGGCGAGAGCAATATATTTTTTGAGTTCGTTCCAAATTCACACCGGTGTCGTGTGATCGGGCGAACTTCTCTGCGGTTGCGCTTCCGAATGGGAGACATGCGAACGGCGAACGCAGAGCGCGGGCGGAAGACCAGGAGACGGACCGCTGTCCTCCTGACAAACCACTTTCTGACAGTGCCCGGGAGGTTACTTCGCGCTCACGCTGAAGCGGGTGAGTTCTTTCTTTGGCGCGTCCCAATCGGGGTCTAGTTGCGAGGCCTTGAGGTAGTCGAAGTAGGCCGCCTTCTCGTCGTCCAGATAGTCGTCGGCCAGGCCACGATTGTAGTAGGCCTTCTGCGGTTCGTCGGGACCGAGCGGCAGGCCCTTGTCGATGTCGGCACGGCCCTCCGCGTATTTCTTCTGGGCGATCAGGGCCGCGCCGCGATTGACGTAGGCGTCGCCGATCGTGGCGTCGAGCTTGATCGAGGCGTTGAAATCGTCGATCGCGAGCCCATAGGTCGCATAGCCGAGGTAGATGACCCCGCGATTGACCAGCATCCCCGCGACGTCGTGCTTGGACAGTCCCATGACCATCGCCGCCGTGCAGTCGGCCACGCCGCGATGCTGCTTGTCGCCGAACTTGGCCGCGATGTAGCAATCGCGCGCCTGGTTGTTGGTATAGACAGACACCGCCGCCCGCGCCGGACGCCCCGCCAGACCAACCACGGCCAGACTCACCAAGCCGGCGGCGATCCCACAGCGTAGAACCATGGCGTGCCGATCCAGGCGGCGATCACGGATGTCGAGCATACCGGAGGCAAAACCCGGATAAGCCATCGCCGGTGACTCCTGAGGTGCGGACGGCCGAACAGGATTCGCACGCACGGCATTATTGACACTCATGTTATTTGAATGGAATATGACGCGATGTCAACAAAATTGGCTCTGGATAAAGCAGTATAGGAGGAATCGTCGTGATGATCATGCGGCTGGGACACTTCGGCGCCGCAATGGTGCTGGTTGGGGCGCTGGCGACCCCGCCTGCGGTGTCGCTCGCCCAGGGCCTCGACATCGGCCAAGGCGCGGCCGGCGGCGGCGTGGGCGGGCGCGGCATGGGCGGGGCGGGGGGCGACGAACTGCCCGGTTCCGTGGACGCCATGCGTTACGACCCCGTCGCCGAATATAAACACGGGCTCGCGGACCTTCAGGCCGGCAAGTTCGCCCGGGCGGACAACGAATTCGGTCATGCGCTGCAGGCCGATCCCGCCAACGCCGACACCCTCTACATGCGGGGCAAGGCCAAGACCGGAGAAGGCGACCTGAAGGGGGCGGAGCGGCTTTACGAAAAGGCGCTCGGGGTCGACGCCTTGAAGATCCCCGCGTTGCGTGAATCCGCGCTGACGCTGGCCAAGCTCGGCCAGGCGGACAAGGCGCAAGCGCGGCTCGCCGTCCTGAAGACGAGCAACACCGCCTGTGGCGGGACCTGCCCCCAGGCTTCAGCGCTCAAGGACGCGGTGGCCGTGGTCCAGGCGGCGCTGGGGCCGTCGCCCACCGCCGCCAACTGATGCGATCGACGATCCAGACCAAAACGGTGGGCCAGACCAGCAAGGTCGCCCAGGCCGGCGCGGTGGCGTTGATGTCAGCCCTGCTCCTTGCGCCAGCATGGGCCGACGCCCAGGCCGTGATCTCTGAGGGCGGGATCAAGTCCGGCGATCCTATCGCGGGCGGCATGGCCGCCGGCCCGTTCAATCCTGAATTTGGTCCGAACGCGCAGGACGCACCCAAGGAATCCACTCTGAGCGTGGGCGTCTACGACTGGAGGGTGGAGTATGCCCGCGGGTTCGTGGATCTGCAGGCCGGCAAGTTCCACGAAGCCGAGGGCGAATTCCGCCACGTGCTGAAAGTCCGACCGAACGACATGAGGAGCCTGTTCATGCTCGGCATGGCCAGATCCGGAGAAGGCGACCTCAAGGGGGCCCTCGCGGCGTTCGAGAAGGCGTTGAAGGTTGATTCCGAGCAGATCGCCGTCCGCCGCGAATATGCCGTTACGCTGGCCCGGCTTGCCCGGACCGATAAGGCGCAGGCGGAGCTGGGCATGCTGAAACTACGCGCCGACGCCTGCGGCGGATCTTGCGCACAGGTCGATGAATTCAGGACTGCCGTCGCCAGGGTCAAGGCCGCCATATCCTCAGCCACCGACATGGCGCCGCCGCCCAAGTAACGTCGTTCGGCCCTCTGGCCGCCGATAGTCAGAAGTGGTAGCGCATTTCCAGGGTGAAGATCCGCGGATTCTCCAGGTTGTTGTAGGCGTAGTACGCGTTGCTCGGCGGCAGGGTCGTGTAAGCCGTCAGCACTGTGTTGTTGAACGCGTTGGAGACGGTCCCGATGATCTGATACCGGCCGCTGTGCGCCGCCCAGGTAACACGGAAATCGGTGGTCTCTCCGGGCGGGACCTTCCATTCCTGCGTCGAGAACAGATTGTCGTAGAAGCTGGAGTGGTAGTTCTCCACCCCCGACAGGGTCAGGTCGCCAGGTCCGAATTTGAACGTGTAGCTGATATTCGCGGAGATCTTGGCCTGCGGCGAGTAGGGTAGCGGGTTGCCCTTCAAGCTTTGCGGCTGGTTGCCGGCGATCACCGGACCGACGGGGTGAACGCCGGTCAGCGCCTGGCCGTTCACGACGCTGGCGGCAAGCGGGTTGGCCGCGTCGATGAAGCAGTTGGTTTCGACAAGGTTTTTGCTAGCGACAGAGCCGGTGACGACGCACGACGTATCGTTGATCGCCTTCAAATAGCTGTAGTTGAACAGGACCAGCAGGTTGTCGATCGGCGCCCACTTGGTTTCCAGCTCGATCCCATACGCGTGGGACTCCTGGATGTTGACGAGTTCGTTGATGACGATCGGCGGCGACGAGTTCTGGATCGTTGCGTTGTTCGCCTGCAGACCGTGGTAGAAATAGTAGAACCCCGCCACGTCGAATTGCAGCGCGTGGCCAAAGTTCTGCTTCCAGCCGCCTTCGATGTCGTCGATATATTCGGGGTCGACCTCACCGCTGCCGGACACCAGGGCGCCCAGGTTGAACCCGCCCGACTTGTAGCCTCGGTTATATCGGGCGTAGACGTTGGTGTCCGAGTTTGGCGTCCATTCGACACCGGCCGTGCCCGTCGGGGCCGACCAATGCTGCCTGAGGTCGCGGTGCGCCGGGCAAGGCGTGGTGGCATTGTAGGGCTGGATGCCAAAGCTGCCCGACGCCGAGCAACTGGTGCCGACGAAGTCCTGCACATACTGGCCGCGCTGGTTGACCACCGGCCAGTCGGCCGGGTAGACGGGGAAGCCGAACTGCGCCGCCTGGGCCTGGGTCGCGACCAGGGGGATCCAGTAAACGTCGATTTCCTGTTCGTAGCCTTGCCTTTGATCCCACGAATAGCGGACGCCGGCGGTGAAGTGCCATTGGGAACTCGGCTTGTAGTCGAACTGGGCGAACAGCGCTTCTGACTGAGTCCGCAGATAGGCGACGGTGCAGTACAGGCAGCCCGAGCCGGACACCGCCTGGCGATGCGGGCCAACCGCACTCATGGCCTGGTCGAGCGCGCCGCCGGGGTCATTGTTGATGGTCGACGGGCCAGGGCCAAGCGCGTTATGGCCGAGCACCGAAACGGGGACGCCGACAGCGCAGCCACCCCCGGGCTTCGCAACGTTTCCGGCGAAGGGAAGGCAGCCCTGGCTGTTGAACAGATAGTCGGTGACGTTGTCGTACTGCGGTGTGTTGATTTCCTGGTAGCCGGTCTCTGTGTTGTTATGCTCGTTGTAGTAATAGGCGCCCAACACGTATTGCAGCGGGCCCTGCCCGGTCGAGGTAAAGTTCAGCTCGGCGCTCCAGGCGCGGAATTGCCGCTGGTAGCCGTTGTTGAGCTGGTTGGCACTGATAACCGTGCTTAAGGGATCCTTCGGATTGATTGTCGGGAAGGGGTATGGCGCGGCGCCGTTCAAGGCGGCGAAGGTCGGCTCGTAGACGCCCGAGACCGGATCGGGAACGGCGGTGCCGTTCTGGATGAAGTCGTCGGTATAGTCCCAGTAGCCGCCGATGAACTTCACGTCGACACCCGGGCCGTGCCAGGTGTCCTGGGTGACGAATTTCTTGCTGTCGTAGTAGTCCGTCGTCAGATTGGGGCCGCCGACCTGGGCGCGCGGGTCGTAGAGGCCCGGCTGCTGGATGCCTTGGAAGCCGTAGAACACGCTCGGGACGGTGAGCGCGATCGGGTTCCAGGCCGTGGTGATGCCCGCCTGGCCCGGCCGGCTGAACTGCCGCGTGACCCGGGCGTCGATCCAGCCGTCGAACGACGAGCCGATGTTGAACGACGCCTGGAAATCGCCGATAAGGCCGTTGCCGATGCCGCCTGTGCCCGGGTGGCCAGCGACCGTCGAGTTGCAGGTCATCGGCTGGACGCTGGCGAAGTTGAGGCTGTCGCAGGTCGCGGCCGGGTAGGCCGGCGTGGCCGGGCGGGTCGCGTCGCCGGCCATCGCGGGGGCGGCCGGGACGGGATGCGGCGGAGCCACGCGCATGAAGCTGTGCGCCTGGTCGTTCCCCTCGAAGTAGCCCGACAGCTTCAGCCCGTCGGTGACCGGGCCGGAAATGCGGGCCTCGATCGTCTCGCCGAGGTAGTCGTTCGCGGTGGCGCGGATTTCGCCGGTGAACTCGTTGTCGGGCCGGCGCGAGATCTGGTTGACCGCGCCGCCGATCGAGTTGCGGCCGTACAGGGTGCCCTGCGGACCCCGCAGAACTTCGACCCGCTCGGTTTCCAGCGTCGTCGTGTTCAGGTTGCTGGCCGAGCCCACATAGAAGCCGTCCGTATAGACGGCGACGCCGGGGTCGGTGCCGATGTAGGTCGTCACCCGGCCGATCCCGCGAACGTCCAGGTGGTCCGATTGCGGATCGTAGGTCACGCCGGGAGTGAAGTTCATCTGATCCTGCGCCGACACGATGCCCGCGCGGTCGCGCTCGCCCGCCGTGAAGGCGGTGATCGCGACGGGAACCGTCTGCAGGTTTTCCTCGCGTTTCTGCGCGGTGACGACGATCTCACCGATCATCGTGCCGCTGCTGCTCTCCTTCGAACTGTCCGAGGCGGCCGCGCGTACGGCCTGGGGCAGCGAAACGAGGCTCGTGATGAGAGCAAGCGTGCTGGCGGTAGCGCACAGCGCGCGCGCCTTCTCTGAAGTGCGCATTTCCATCCCTCGTTATATATGTGCCCCCACTAGCCGGGGGGTTGGGCCAAACTTTGATGACGGCTCTAATCTTGTCAAGGATGAATATAACGCGTCTCTATTTTTTTACACCGCTCCAGCAAGTTCGCTCGCGCGGAGGACGCGCCCGCTTGCCAACGCGAGCGCTTGGCCGATGATCGCGCCGTCGCAGGGAGATCGATACCGATGAAGCTCGAATGTTACCCGTTGGTCAGCCACCCGCCCGAACTCGTGCCCGGGCGGCCGCTTCGCGACTGGATGGACAGCTTCGCCGGCCGCCACCCCTATCGGTGCCTTCCCCTGTCGATGGCCAACACCTCGGGCTGGGAGCTCCTGTGCCCGATGGGGTTCACGGCGACGTGGAACGGCGGCGCCCGTCTTCAGGACATCACCTTCATTCCGGAAAAGCCGCATCCGGACTTCCACAACTTCGCCCTGTCGCACTTCTCCCACGGGGTGGTGACCTTCCCGACGGGCTACATGTTCCGCACGCCGCCCGGTTGGTCGATTCTGTGCGGCGGTCCGCCGAACCATCTCAAGAACGGCATCCAGCCTCTGGTGGGGCTGGTCGAGACCGATTGGCTGCCTTTTCCGTTCGCCATGAACTGGCGCTTCACCCAGCCCGGCCGCGTGCGCTTCGAACAGGGCGAGCCGTTCTGCTTCTTCACCCTGGTGGAGGACAAGAAGCTCGAGGATGTCGACGTCGTCTTCCGCTCTCTCGACGCCAATCCAGACCTCAAGGCCCAGTACGACGCCTGGAAGAGCGCGCGCACCCAGTTCAACGCCCGGCTGTTTCGCGGCGACCCCAGCGCCATGAAGGAATCGTGGCAGCGCTTCTACTTCCGCGGCGAAGTGCCCGACGTGGTCGATGCCAAGCCCACCGATCACGTCAACAAGCGCCGGCTCAAGGCCCCTCACCGGTAATGAGGGGCGCCGGCAGGCGTACCGACCGACCGGAAAGCGTCCCCTACGGCGCGCCGGTCACCAGGGCGGTCAGTCCTTGAAGTTCCGAGGCCTCCGTCATGCGGCGACGGCCTCGGGTTCGCCCAGGATCTCCTTCGTCTTGCGCCGGGTGAAGGCGTGCAGCTGGCGCATGTGTTCCAGCCGCAAGTAGTCGCGACCGGTGGGCGTCATCTTCTGCAGGCCGTCGTCCTCGCCCAGCATCTCGCCCATCCTGGGCGGATTGCGCGCGAGAAGCTGGACGTCCGCCCGAAGCGGCTCCAGCCCCCGCAGGATGCCGCGGTTGAAGTGCGGGTGCAGCGTGACCCGTTCACCGGGGTCGGTCCGATGGCCCTGCCAGTGCCAGACGCCCTGAGTGAAGTACACCACCGACCCCTTCGGCATCTCGATCGGCACGCCCCCGTCCAGCGCTTCGCCCCGCCGCGGTCCCCGGCGCAGACGGTGGCTCCCCGGCACGATCCAGGTGGGGCCCGCGGCCTCGGTCCAGTCCTCGAACGCCCAGACGGCGACGCCGGTCATAGCGTACTCGGGATAGGGCTCGGGTACATCGAGGTAGTCGGTATGGGCGTCGATCTGGCCCGGGCCCGGACCGCGAATGACCGCCGCCATGCTGGCCAGCTGCGCGCCACGCCCGAGGGACGCGTCGATCAGGGTCATGGCGAGCGGATTGAGCGCGAGGCGCTCGAACGGCCGCCCCTGATAAACCATCCAGAACATCGAGGCCCCCTGTTCGGGGACGACTGATCTTATGACAGCGGCGCGAACCTCGTCAGCGAAGTCGTCGCTGATGGCCCGCTCGATGACCGTGAATCCCTGCTCGTCCATCTCACGGATCTTTGCCGTCAGGCCGAGGCGCCGCGCGCGGTGCTCCAGGTCGGGGTTTTCGACCGTTCGGCGCGCCATGTGGTCGTGGAACAGCCCAAGAAGGCGGCTCGCCCGCTCGTCCGTCAATCGCCCACACACCCGGACGGCGTCGCCGCCGAACAGGCGCCGCGCCTCGCGCCACATATCCTCCGCGCCGCCGTGGGCTACAACGCCGACGAACTGGGCGAGGTAGAGCCCCGCCTGGTAGTCTCCCTCCACGGTCACGTCCGCGTCCGCACCGAAGTCGCGCGAGATCGTCACGTCCTCGCCGTCGAAGCGGAGCGACCAGCACGCGACGTCGCCGGGGAGCTTCAGGTGCGGCGGCGCGTCGGTAAAGCGCTCGCTGACGGTGAAGGAGAGGCCGGCGTAGCGTCCCTTGCCCGCCGCCGGGACTGTCTCGCGAAAGTAGCGCCCGGCCTCCTCCAGCCAGCGGTCAGATAGGAACTCGACGTGATGGGGCAAGGTGAGCAAGTCAGCGACGCTGCGATCGGCCATGTTTTCCTCCTCGGCTCAAGCGGTCGCGGCGATGGCGGCGGCCTTGGAGCGTCTCGCGCGCTTCGGCTTGGCGGGGACGCGAATGCGGTAGGGCTCGTGCATGTCGAAGACGTCGAGGGCGGTCTTGCCGAGGATCTTCTGCGCATCCTCAACGCTCGCCACGCTGTCGAACACCGCCTGGATCGCGCTTCGGGTGTAGCCGAAGGTGCTCTCCTGGTGTGGATAGTCGGAAGACCACATGGCCGTCTCGGAGCCGATACGGTCGATCAGCTTCAATCCGGCCGGGTCGGTCATGAAGGTGGCGTAGCAATGGTTGCGCCAGTACCAGCTGGGCGCATGCGCCAACTCGGGCTTGATGAAGTTCGGGAACGAGTTGTAGCCCATGTCCGCATCGTGCAGCATCGAGGCGACCCAGCAGAGCCCGGCTTCCACGAACACCACCTTCAGGCGGGGAAAACGGTCGAAGACGCCGCCGAAGGTGAGCATTCCCCACTGGTGGCGGAAGCCCTGCATCTGCACGATCAGGGCGGTGCCGGCGGCGCCGTGCTGGGCCTGCAGCACCGCCTCGCCGATGTGGAAGCAGATCGGCAGGCCCGACGCCTCGAGCGCCGCCCAGAGCGGGTCCTGCGCCGGGTCGTTGTAGAAGATCGGCTTGCCGGCGACGTCCTTGCCGGGCTTGTTCGGCAGCATCACCGCGCGCCCGCCCAGCTCCTTGATCCGCTCCAACGAGGCCTGGGTCTTGGAGCGGTCCCAAAAGTTGGGGATCATCACCGGATAGAGCCTGCCTCCGGCCTCGGCGCAGCGCACGGCAATGTCCTCGTTGTAGATCGAGAAGATCTCGTCGCGCATCTCCTCATGGCCCATGATGTAGAGGCCGAAGAGCCGCTGAGGGAAGATCAGCTCCTTCTCCACCCCTTCGACGTCGAGATCCTTCAGTCGCGCCACGACGTTGGACATGCCCGGATTGCACTCCATCGCCTCGCAAAGCCCGGCCGCGAGCTCGACGGGAATCATGGGCGTGCCACCGAGCGAAAAATGGTAGCCGCCCTCCTTGAATTCGATGCGCGGCGCCTTCGACCTCAGGCGCCTGGGGAAACGTTCGTACCAGCAGTCGCGCTCGATCATGTGGCTGTCCGCCGAGACGATGACCGTGCCTTCGGGCCAGGGCCGCGACGCGGCTTGGGCCTGCCGTTTGGCCGCCAGCGGAATGCCCACCATCTCGGGAATCTCGATGACGAACCCGTCAGGCATGTCGTTCCTCCCACTGGGCTCCCGGCCCCGGCGCGGCGCGATGTCTGCACCGCCCTCTGAATTCAGAGGCTACTCTAAGTTCATGCCCTCATCAAGCATCCCGCCTTGACATCCTTGGAGCACGACCCGAAAAACCGAGCGGAAGCTAACACGCGGCCCGGCTCCCGAGTGCGGGAGGGGTGTCGTCGGGGAGGACAGAACCGCCCATGGCCAATCTCCTGGAGAGGCGGGTCGCCGTCATCACCGGCGCAGCGCGCGGGCAGGGTCTGGCGGCCGCGAAGCTGTTCGTGAGCGAGGGCGCCCGGGTCGTCATCAACGACCTCGACCAGGCCTCGGTGGACGCGGCGGTCGAGTCGATCAACGAGGCGGGCGGCCAGGCGCTCGGCGCGCGCGGGGACGCCTCCGACGGGGAGCAGGTGCGCGACGTCCTCGCGCGGGCCAGCGACGTCTTCGGCGGCGTCGACATCCTCTACAACAACGCCGGCATCGGCTTTTCCGCCAAGGAGCGGATGGGCATCCTGATGGACGATATCGTCAATTGCACCGAGGCCGACTGGCGGCGCATCCTCGACATCAATCTCACCGGCGTCTTCCTGTTCTGCAAGTACGGCGTTCCGATGCTGATCGAACGCGGCGGCGGAGTGGTGATCAACACGGCCTCGATCGGCGGACTGCGCGGCGGCCCGAGCGCTCACGCCTACGCTGCCAGCAAGGCGGGCGTCATCCAGCTGACGAAGTCGGTCGCGGTCACTTATGGCCACAAGGGCGTGAGGGCCAACTGCATCTGCCCGGGCGTCATCGACACCGAGATGATCCAGAGCCATATGCTCAATGCCCAAGGCGCCCGCGAGGCGATCAGCCATCGGACGCCGGTGGGGAGGATCGGCACGGCCGACGACATCGCCCAGCTCGCGCTCTACCTCGCCAGCGACGCATCCGGCTTCATGACGGGCCAGGCCATCGCGATAGACGGCGGCGTCACCGCCTGACCGCCGCGGCGCTTTTTATGCGTCGGCTGGGTGGACGGTGAGCTCCACCGTGACGGGCAGGTCGGGCCGCAGCATGTCATGCACGAGGCAGGTGGCCTTGGCGGGCGCGAGCAGGCTTAACACCTCGGCCTCGTGCGCCGTGCTCCAGACCTCCAGCCGCAGCACCGCCTCCTTCACCTTGCCCTGCGGAGTCGCCGCCAGGTGCGCCCGGACTTCGCCCAGGGCAATCCGGCGGCGGCGCGCGGCCAGCTTCAGGGCGATGACCATGCATGAGGCCAGGGCGCCAAGGACGAGGTTCACGGGATCCGGGCCGGTGTCGGTCCCGCCGGCATTCGACGGCTCGTCGACGGTCCAGGCGTGGCGGGCGTCGCGCACCTGAACCTCGAGCGCGCCGGCCGGCGAGGTCGCGTCCAGCTCGCGCGCGCCCAGCCTCGGCGCGGAGACGTCGGCGGCGCCCGGGAGCAACTCGGCGGCGGTCTCCAGCCGCCTCTTGAGCGCCTGGGAGAACCGGGCGGCCTCCAGGCCGTCGATCACGCGGTGATCATAGGCGATGCTGAGCATCACGCGACGTCCAACCACGATCCGCCCCGCCCGCACGACCGGGCGCTCCTCGAGCGCGCCGACGAAGACGAGGATCGGCTCGTCCAGGTTCAGGACGGGCGTGCCGAACGCGATTCCGTAGGCGCCCAGGTTCGAGATCGTGAGGCTCGCGCCGCCCAGCTGGCCCGGCCTCAGGCGTCCGGCGCGGGCCGCGGCGATGAGGGCCTGCGTTGCCTCGGCGATCTCCGCGACGCTCAGACGATCGGCGGCGCGCACCACCGGGACCGTCAGGCCCGTCTCGGCGGCGACGGCCAGGCCCACGCTCACTTCGGGCAGGGGGATCAGGCGGTCGCCCCCGAACCGGGCGTTCAGCCTGGGGAACTGCGCAAGGCAGTCGGCGGCCGCCTTGATCAAAAGGTCGTTGAGCGTGCCGGGCACACGGCCCTCGCGCATGGCGGCCGCGGCCGCGGCCAGCTGATCGGCGTCGACCTCCACCATCTGGACGATATGCGGCGCCTGGCGCCAGGATCGGGCCAGCCGCTCGGCCGCAGTCCTCTGGGTCGGCGTCAACGGCACGCCGTCCGCGGCCGCCGGAGCGTCATCGGCCCGCCCCGCCTTGCGCGCGGCGGCGGCGGCCTCGACGTCCGCGGCGACGATCAGTCCGTCCGGGCGGTGTGACGAGACCGCGCCGAGGTCGACGGTCAGCGACCGGGCGAGGGCCTTGGCCCGGGGCGAGGCGAGCGGGCGCGCGCTGGTGTGCGCAAACGCGCGGGCCGGGCGCCGATCGGCCTCCCCTCTCGTCGGCGAGGGAGCGACGGCGCCAATCCCGGATGCGGCGCCTGCCGTCTCGTGGTCGATCCCCGAGCTGATCGTGGCGATGGGCTCCCCGACCGGGATCTCGGCGCCGACCGCGGCGAGGCGCCGGATCACGCCCGCCTGCGTCGCCTCGATCTCATAGGTGGCCTTGTCCGACTCGACCGACGCGACGGGCTGGCCAGCCTGGACCGCCGCGCCATCCTCCGTCAGCCATTCCGCGACGGTCCCAAATTCCATCGCCTGCCCGAGCCTGGGCATGATCAACGGACGCTCGCTCATCGCGTCATCTCGCGCACCGCGGCGACGATCTCGTCCTCCGACGGCAGGATCCGGTTGACCAGCGCCGGCGCCGAGCCGATCGGCACGTCCGGGATCGCCAGCCGGCGGAACGGGCGATCGAGATAGGGCAAGGCCTCCTCGAAGAGCCGCGCGCCGATCTCGGCGCCGACGCCCAGGCGGCGATAGCCTTCCTCGACGACAAGGCAGGCGCCCGTCTTCTTCACCGAGGCGAGAATGGTCTCGAAGTCGAACGGCGCCAGGGTGCGCGGATCGATGACCTCGACGTCGAGGCCCTCGGCGGCGAGGGTCTCGGCAGCCTTGAGCGCGCGGTTCAGCATCACCTGCCAGGCGACGATCGTGGCGTGGCGCCCCTCGCGTCGCACGGCCGCCTTGCCGAACGGGGCCACGGCCGCCGCGTCGTCGATCGGGCCGCGGGTCTGGTAGAGCCGCCGATGCTCGAAGAACATGACCGGATTGTCCGAGCGGATCGCGAGCTTCAGGAGACCCTTGGCGTCCGCCGGCGTGGAGGGGACGCAGCACAGCAGCCCCGGCGAGTGCATGACGTACGCTTCCGGACAGGTGGAGTGCTCCGGCCCCGCTCCGGTCGCTCCGGAGGGCAGGCGCACGACCAGGGGAACCGTGAACGCGCCCCCGTGCATGAATCGCCACATGCCGGCTTTGAAGAATATCTCATCACCGGCGGTAAGCAGAAAATCCGCGAACTGCAGCTCCACCACCGGCCGAAGCCCCCCGACCGCCGCGCCCACGCCCGCGCCCACCAGCACATTCTCCGAAATGGGGGAATCGAAGACGCGGTCCGCCCCGTATTTCGCCTGCAGCCCGGTGGTGATGTTGAAGATGCCGCCCCAGCGTCCGACATCGCAGCCGTAGACGATGACGTCCTCGTCTTCGGCGAGGGCCTCGTCCAGCGCCTCGTTGAGCGCCTTCGAATAGGTGATCTCGCGCACGCTTCAGGCCCCCTGGACCAACAGATCTTCGAAGGCCGCTTCAGCCGAAAGCAGGGGCTGGGCCTGCATCTCCACGACCGCCGCCTCGACCTCGGCCTCGCACGCCGCCTGGAGGCTGGCGACCTCGGCTTCGCTCATCAAGCCCGAACTGATGATCCGGGCGCGCAGGGCCTCGAGCGGATCCTTGCTGGCCGCCTCCGCCGCGTCCGGCCGGTAGTCCTGGGGATCGGTGGCGTAATGGCCGCGCAGGCGCACGGCCTTGATCTCGATGAGACTGGGACCGTCGCCGCGACGGGCGCGCTCGGCGGCGACCCGCACCGCGTCCAGCACGGCGTCTGGATCGACCCCGTCCACGACGACGCCCGGAATGCCGTAGCCATGAGCGCGGTCGGCGATGTTCTCCACCGCCGTGCTCTCGCTGACGGGGACGGAGACCGCCCAGCCGTTGTTCTCGCAGACGTAGACGCACGGCAGCTTCTGGACGGCCGCCCAGTTCAGGGCCTCGTGAAACGTCCCGCGGTTGGACCCTCCATCCCCGAAGAAGTGTATGACGACCTGGCCGGGCCGCTTCCTCTTCGCGGCCATCCCCATGCCCACCGAGATGACGAAGCCGCCGCCCAGCGTCCCGCTTTCGCCGAAGATCCCCCTGGCGGTGTCGACGACATGCATGATGCCGCCCTTGCCATTGTTCGTGCCGCCGGCGCGCCCTGCGCAGTCGGCCAGCATGGCGCTCAGGCTGACGCCGCGGGCGACCATGTAGCCGGTTCCGCGATGGGCGTAGAGCACCGGGTCGTCGTCCTGGAGGGCTGCGATGGCCGCTATCTGCGCCACTTCCTGCCCCGCCCCCGGGTGCAGCAGGGGCGGAACGACCCCCTCCATGGCAAGGCGCACAAACCGGTCCTCGAAAACGCGTGTCAGCAGGCTCTTACGGAAGATCTCCGCCAACAGATCGTTTCGCATCCCAGTCCTCCGTGGTCAGACCACCCCGTTCTTCAAGCCGTCGCGGTCGTGAATGTCGGCTCGAAGGCGCGGCAGGCGAACTTCCACCCCGTGTCGGTGCGCCGGTATCGGTCGCGATAGACGCCGACGATCACGGGGCTGATCCGAGGGGCCGCGGGGGGGCCGCCGTCCTTCTTTTGACCCGCGAAGACGATGACGTAGGCGACACCCTCGGCTTCGTCCGGGCTCAGCACGTCGACGCGGTGATTGGTGATCGCATGCGCGGTGACCGCGCCGGGCTCGGCGCCTGCGCCGACCGCGGCGCGAATAGCGGCGGGACCCTTATGGACCTGGCCGAAGAGGTGCATCTCGCCGTCGTGAGCGAAGAGCTCGCTCCATTCGTCCATGCGCGCGGAGTCGGCCAGAAAGGCGTAGTCGAGCGCCAGCCGCGCGCAGGCCTGTTCGATCTCCAGGCGCTGCAGGGCCGAAAGGCCGGGGGCGGCGCCGGTTGAGACTTCGGCCGGTCGAGGGAGTTCCAGGAGCTCCACCACGTAGCCGTCGGGATCCTCGGCCAGCCCGATCACCATGTTGTGGAACTCCGGCATGACCTCGGCCTCGCGCTGGATCGGCAACCCCTCGGCGCGGATACCCGCGATCACCGCCTTGGGATCGGGCACGAAAAACACGAGCTTGACGGCGTTGGCCTTGTAGTTTCGTTCGGAGCCGTCGAGCCAGTGCATCAGTACAACCGAGGTGCGGCCTTCGTAGCCGACCACGACTTCTTTCAGGTGCGGCAGGTCGATCCTTTGTTGCACGCTCATGCCAAGCACGCGGGTGTAGAAGTCCTCGGATCTGACGATATCGCTGACCCCGATCCCCACCGCACCCAGGTTCTCCGCCGCTCTCGCCATAGACTGCTCCTTGGAATGATGACCCGCGCCACATGTGGCGCGGCAATGATTTCACCAGCCGCCCGGGGTGATCCCGGTAAGGCTCGGCATGCCCGAGTGGGCGTAGAGGCCGCCGTCGGCGACGAAGACCGCGCCGGTCACGAAGGATGCCTCGTCGGAGGCCAGGAACAGGACGACGTTGGCGATCTCCTGCGGCTCGCCCAGGCGGCCCATGGGAATCGCCTCCTTGATCGGATCGATCACCTGTGGCGCCCTCGTCTCCATCGCACGGAGCGGTGGGGTGCCGATGGGGCCGGGGCAAACGGCGTTGCAGCGGATGTTCTTGCGCGCATATTCGATGGCGAAGACACGGGACATGTTCACCACGGCGGCCTTGGCGGCGTTGTAGGTTCCCAGGCCGAAGTCGCCGGCGAGCCCCGAGACCGACGCCGTGTTCACGATCGCGCCGCCGCCCTGGTCCAGCATGTGCTTCACCGCGAGCTTCGAGGCGTACCAGTAGGACGTCAGGCCTCCATCTATGCCGCGTTTCCAGGCCTCGAGCTCCAGCTCGCCGATCCGCCCGGCCGAGGTGACCTGGGCGTTGTTGTGGAGGATGTCGATCCGGCCGTACGTCTCGATGGTGAACGCGATCATCTGCTCGATGCTGGCCGTGTCGAGCACGTCGGCGCGAACGAAGGCGGCGTCGCCGTTGGCGAGGCGGATCGCCTCGGCGACCCGCTCTCCCCCCTCGGCGTTGACGTCGGCGAGGACGACCTTGGCGCCCTCGCGAGCGAAGGTGCGGGCGGTGGCCTCGCCGATGCCGGACGCCGCGCCGCTGATCAGCGCGACCTTGTTCGCAAGTCTCATGGAAGGAACTCCTACGCCGCAGCGGGTCAGGGATCTGGGCTCAGGCGGCCGCGGCCGCGGGCTCCCTCAGGATTTCCTTCATCTGCCGGCGCGTGAAGGCGTGCAGCTGGCGGGTGTGCTCCAGCCGCAGATAGTCGCGGCCTCCCGCCGGCGTCAGCTTGTCGAAGCCGTCGTCCACGCCCAGCATCTCCCCGAGTCGGGGCGGATTGCGCGCCAGGAGCGATACGTCCGGCCGCTTGATGTCGATCGAGCGCAGGAAGTTGCGGTTGAAGTGGGGATGCAGCGTCACCCTCTCGCCGGGGTCGGTGCGCGGGCCCTGCCAGTGCCAGGTTCCTTGCGTGAAGAACACCACCGAGCCCTTGGGCATCTCGATGGGAACGCCGGCGTCCAGCCCTTCGCCGGCGCGCGGCGCGCGGCGGAAGCGGTGGCTTCCCGGCACGATCCAGGTCGGGCCGGACGCCACCGTCCAGTCCTCGAGCGCCCAAACCGCGACCCCGCTCATCGCATATTCCGGATAGGGCTCGGGAACGTCGACGTAGTCGGTGTGGATCTCGATCCCGCCGGGGCCCGGGCCGCGCAGCAGGCCGCCTGTCGTGGCGATCTGGGCGCAACGGCCGAGCGAGGCGTCGATCAGGGTCATCAGCAGCGGATTGAGAATGACCCGCTCGAACGGGCGGCCGAGATACAGCCACGAATCCAGCAGGCCCTGCTCCGGCGGCAGCGCCGCCCTGGTCGCCGCGCGCAACTGGTCGGCGAAGTCGTCGGTGATCGCCCGCTCGATGACGGCGAAGCCCTGCGCCTCCATCTCGCCGATCTTGCCGACGAGGCCGAGCCTGCGCGCGCGGTGGGCGAGATCGGGGTTCTCCACCGTGCGGCGCGCCAAGTGGTCGTGGAGCAGGCCGAGCAGACGGCCGGCCGCGTCGTCCGCCAGGCGTCCGCGCACGCGAAACGCGTCCGCGCCGGACATGTGCCGCGCCTCGCGCCACATCTGCTCGGCCCCGCCCTCGGCCAGGACGCCCACGAACTGCGCGAGGTGCAACGCCGCCTGGTAGTCCGCTTCCACGGTCAGATCCGAACCGGCGTCGAACTCCCGGGAAATCGCCGCCCTCTCCCCATCGAAGCGCAGCGACCAGCACGCCACGTTCCCCGGCAGCTTCAGGTGCGGCGGGGCGTCGGTGAACCGCTCGCTCAGCGAGAACGGGCGGCCGCCCAGCTGCGCCTTCCTGGCCGGCAGCGCCTCGCCCAGGAAGCGCTCGACTTCCTCCAGCCAGCGGTCGGACAGGAACTCCACGTGGTGGGGCAGGGTGATCTTGTCCATGCCCTCCTGGCCGTCGCGAACGGACATCGTCAGTCTCCTCCTCTTGAAGGGCCGTTTTCGATCGCTGACCCTGAGGTCCGGCGCGGCCGTTTCCTGGATGTCACTCCAAACCTGGATAGCGGTCAAGGCGGCCGATGATCAATTCCGGCACGCCGGGACCGAGGAACGCCCCTAAGATCCGGGCGCCGCGGCCGGCGCCTTCAGCTTAACCGGCGGGAGGGCCGCCTCGGCCGCGGCGATCCTGGCCCGCAGCCTGCCGCGGGCCGCCGGACGGGCCACGCCCAGAAGCAGGCGGGCAAGGCCGTAGCAGGTCTGAGCCTCCATCTCGTCGATGGTGATCAGCTCCGCGCACCAAGCGGCGAAGGCGCCGCCCACCAGCTGCTGCATGACCATGTTGACGAGGTCTAGTCGGGCGCCGGCGACCAGGTCTCCTTCCTGGACGGCCCGTTCCAGCAAGTCTCGGGAGAGGTCCCGGCGTGGTCCCTGCACCGACACCACCAGCTCGGGCTCGGCGCGCGGGTTTCCGATCGACATTCCGCGATAGAAGCTCGGATCGCTGCGGTAGAGGTCGGCGGCGATCTCCATGCCGTCGAAGATGGCGTCGAGCGCGCTGGGCGATCCGATGGCCGCCAGCTTCTGGGCGAAGCCTTCGAAGTCCCGGTCGTAGACCTTCTGCAACACCGCGCCCTTGGCGCCGAAGAGATTGTAGACCGTCGCGGCGCTTACATCGGCGCGGTCGGCGATCATCTTCACGGACAGGTCGTCAACGCCCACCTCCCGCAGAAGGGCGTAGGCCGCGTCGATGATCCGGGCTCGCGTCTGCTCCTTGTGACGCTCGCGCCGCGTGGCCAGCCTGACTTCCTCAGCCATTCATATCGATCCTCGATGCGCCGCTTGGTTCGAAATCTGAGCGCCGCCACCGTATCATTCGTAGTGCAGCTCGACCCCCTCCAGGTCGCCTCGCTCCCGCCACTCCGCCAGTAGCGCGTTGAACTCGTTGATGCCGGGCGTATAGGTCTGTCCCGTGAGGCCGCCCGACCGCTCGCCGCCCTCATTGTTGTAGTAGCCGGGCGTGCAGGCGTTCTGGAAGTCCCGGTTCAGGATGGCCACCGAGCGGATGACGTCGACCCAGGCGTCCTCGGCCTCCTGGGTGGGCTCTACGGCGATGGCGCCGCGATCCTTCGCTTCCTTGATGATGTAGGCGATGTGCCGCGCCTGGTCATCGAACATGGCGGTCATGTTCACCGACAGCCCGTTTTGGCCGACCCCAATATAGAACCAGTTCGGGAAGTTGCGGCTGGAGTGACCGTGCAGGGTGCGGAAACCATCCTTGTAGTAGTCATAGATGGAGAGGCCGTTCCTGCCGAATATCTCGAAGCCGATCCGGCGGCGGAACGCCGTCGAGATCTCGAATCCGGACGCGTAGACGATGCAGTCGACCGGATATTCGACGCCGTTGGCGACCACCCCGGTCCGGGTGATCCGCTCGACGCCCCTGGCCTCGCTGACGTCCACCAGGGTGACGTTCGGCCGGTTGAACGTGGGCAGAAATTCATCGTTGAAGGTCGGGCGCTTGCAGAACTGCCGGTACCAGGGCTTCAAGGCCTCGGCCGCGACCGGATCCTGAACCGTGTCGTCGACCCGCTTGCGGACCTTGTTCATCTTGACGAAATCGGCGAGCTCGGCCATTCGCGCCGCGTCCGCGCCGCTTGCCTTGCCGGCGCTGAGCGAAAAACCCGCCGCCAGGCTGCGGAAGATGTCCGTCCAGCCGTCGTTGACCAGATCCACCTCGAAGGGACGTCCCTCGACGATGTCGGCGAAGTTCTTTCGCCGCGCGCGCTGCCAGCCCGGCTGCAGGGTCTTGGCCCATTCATAGTCGGTGGGCTTGTTCCCGCGCAGGTCGACGCTCGAGGGCGTGCGCTGGAAGACGTAGAGATGCTTGGCATGCATGCCCACGTAGGGGACGCACTGGATCGCCGACGCGCCGGTCCCGATCACGGCGACGCGCTTGTCGCCGAGCTTGTGCAGGTTCCCGGCCGTATCGCCGCCGGTGTAGTCGTAGTCCCACCGGCTCGTGTG
>JAQGIW010000140.1 GCA_028290905.1 Caulobacteraceae bacterium
CCCTGCTCCGGGCCGCTTTTTTTCGAGTTGCCCGCCCCGGGTTCGGCGGCCGCTGGACTCCCGGGGGCGGGGGCGACTACAGCCTTCTGGCGCCTTCTCAAGGGCGGGGCCGGAGGACACGTCATGGATCTCGACTTTTCGCCGCAGGACGGGGCCTTCCGCGCCGAAGCGCGGGCCTTCATCGCCGAGAACTATCCCCAGGCCCTCCGCGAGAAGCAGCGCGACGAAGAGGCCCTGGCCAGGGAAGACTACCTCTCCTGGCATCAGATCCTCGCCCGCAAGGGCTGGTCGGCCCCCTCCTGGCCCAAGGAGTGGGGCGGCCCAGGCTGGACCCCCACCCAGAAATACATCTGGTCCGAGGAGCAGGCGCGGGCGGACACCATCGGCATCCTTCCGTTCGGCGTGAACATGCTCGCTCCGGTGATCTACACCTTCGGCACGGAGGAGCAGAAGGCGCGCTTCCTGCCCGGAATCCGCGATGGCGAGGTCTGGTGGTGCCAGGGCTATTCGGAGCCCGGCTCGGGGTCGGATCTCGCCTCGCTGAAGGCCAAGGCCGAGCGCATCACCGGCGACGACGGCAAGGAATACTACATCGTCAACGGCCAGAAGACCTGGACCACCCTGGCCCAGTTCGCCGACTGGGGGTTCTTCCTGGTTCGCACCGATCCGAACGCCAAGCCCCAGGCGGGGATCAGCTTTCTGCTGATCGACATGAAATCCCCCGGCGTCACCGTGCGGCCCATCATCACTCTGGAGGGCGGGCACGAGGTCAATGACGTCTTCCTCGACAACGTCAAGGTGCCGGTCGAGAACCGCATCTATCATGAGAACCAGGGCTGGACCTGCGCCAAGGCCCTGCTGCTCCACGAGCGCTCCGGCATCGCGGGCGTGGCCCGCTCCAAGCGCGGTCTCGAGAAGCTGCGCCAGATGTCCCGCACCCAGCTGTCCGACGACGCGGGACCGCTGCTGGCCGACCCCGCCTTCAAGCGCAAGGTCGCCGAGCTGGAGATCGACCTGACGGCCCTGGAGTTCACCGAACTGCGCACCCTGGCCGGGGAGAGTTCCGGCAAGGGTCCCGGGCCGGAGTCCTCGATCCTGAAGATCAAGGGCACGGAAATCCAGCAGCGCCTCACCGAACTGGCGCTCGAGGCCGCCGGCCACTACGGCGCGCCGTACCTGCGCGGCCTGCCGCACAACATCGGGGCGATCGGGCCGGACGAGGCGCACGGTGTCGCCGGGGCCTACTTCAACACCCGCAAGACCTCGATCTATGGCGGCTCCAACGAGATCCAGCGCAATATCATCGCCAAGGCCGTGCTGGGCCTCTAGCCCCGCGCCCCCGCCCCACCCGCCAACGAAACACGCCCCAAGACCGCCCAAGGACCCCTTCTCAGCCATGGATTTCAGCTTCACCGAAGAACAGACCATGCTGCGCGACACGGTCGCCAGCTACTTGGCCGACCACTACGACTTCGACAAGCGCCGCGCGGCCATCAAGTCGGCAGCCGGCTGGCGCCCGGAGGTGTGGAAGGCATTCGCCGAGGAGCTGGGCATCCTGGGCGCGTCCTTTCCGGAAGAGATGGGCGGCCTGGGCGGCGGCGCCACCGAGAACATGGTGCTGATGGAGGAGTTCGGCAAAGCCCTGGTGGTCGAGCCCTATCTGCCGACGGTGGTGATCGGCGGCGGCTTCCTCAAGCATGCCAACCCCCCGGGCGCGGCCGAGCTGATCGGCAAGATCATCGCCGGCGATGCGATCATCGCCTTCGCCTACGCCGAGCCCCAGGGGCGCTACAACCTCGCCAACTTGGTCACGGTCGCCCGCAAGGACGGCGAGGGCTATGTGATCAACGGCCACAAGGCGGTGGTGATCGGCGCGCCCTGGGCGACCCACCTGATCGTGACGGCCCGCACCGGCGGAGGCCAGCGCGACCGCGACGGGATCTCGGTATTCTTGGTCGACAAATCGGCGCCCGGCGTGGTGACCCGCGACTATCCCACCGTCGACGGCCGCCGCGCCTCGGAGGTGTTCTTCGAAAACGTTCGCGTCGGGCCGGAAGCCCTGATCGGCCCGGACGGCGCCGCCCTGCCGCTCATCGAACAGGTGGTCGACGAGGCCATCGCCGCCACCTGTGCCGAGGCGTGCGGCGTATTGCGCAAGGCCCACGAGAGCACCCTCGAGTACACCAAGCAGCGAAAGCAGTTCGGCGTGCCGATCGCCTCGTTCCAGGTCCTGCAGCACCGCATGGTCGACATGTTCATCCACGTCGAGCAGGCCGTCTCCATGACCTACATGGCCCACATCAAGCTCTCCGAGCCGGCGGCCGAGCGGGCCAAATCCCTGTCGGCCGCCAAGGTGCAGATCGGCCGCGCCTGCCGCTTCGTCGGCCAGAACGCCATCCAGCTGCACGGCGGCATGGGCATGACCGACGAGATGGCCGTGGGGCACTACTTCAAGCGCGCCACCATCATCGAAGGCGAGTTCGGCTCGGTGGACCACCACCTCAAGCGCTACGAGACCCTGTCCCTGGACGCGGCGGTGTAGCGCCCCCTTCCCCGCCTTCGGCGGTACTTCCCCCAGCGGGGGAAGAGAGACGCACCTCTCCTCCCCCGCTGGGGGAGGGGGACCCCGAAGGGGTGGAGGGGGCGGCCGGGCGCCCGCGCGATTGCCACCGCTCCCGCACCACCCTAAGGGCGGCCCCATGTCCCTTCGCGACCTCGCCGTGCTCATCGCCATCTGCCTGGTGTGGGCCGGCAACAGCGTGATGTCGAAGGTGCTGATCTCCCAGTTCGGCGCGCCGCCGCTGTTCTACGCGGCGGCGCGTTTCGCGGTGGTGGTGATCGCGACCCTGCCCTGGCTGCTGCCGGCCCCCCGCCCGCTGTGGCGGATGATCGTCGTCGGGCTGCTGATGGGCGGAGGGACCTTCGCCCTCACCTTCGTGGGCCTGAAGACCACCACCCCCTCGGCCTTCGCCGTCGTCACCCAACTGGGCGTGCCGATCTCCACCATCCTGTCGATGATCATGCTGGGCGAGCGCATCCGCTGGCGACGGGGCCTGGGGATCGTGCTCACCCTCGCCGGCGCCCTGATCGTCATGTGGGATCCGGCCGGACTCGCGCCCAGCCCCGGCATGCTGTTCATAGCGGCCTCGGCCTTCACCGGGGCTCTGGGCGCGGTGATGATGAAGCAGATCGCGGGCGTCAGCCCCCGGCGGTTCCAGGCCTGGGTGGGCTTTTCCTCCCTGTGGCCCGTCGCCCTGCTCAGCGCGTTGACCGAGACCGGCCAGCGGGCCGTGCTCTCCCATGCCCTGTGGCCGTTCGTCGGCGGCGTCCTCTTTTCGAGCCTGGTGGTGTCCGTCGTCGCCCATACCGCGTTCTACGGCCTGATCCAGAAATACGAGGTCAACCTGCTGCAGCCCCTGACCCTGATGACGCCGCTGGCGACCATAGCCCTGGGCGTGCTTCTCACCCACGACGCCTTCGGCCCGCGCATGGCCTTGGGCACGGCGGTCGCGCTCACCGGGGTGATGATCATCGCCCTGCGCCGCAACCACGTGCTCGCGCCGCTGGCCCTCATGCGCCGGGCCATGCCGTGACGCCGATCCTCGTCCCGTCCCCGAACTTCGACGCCCGCCTCGGCCCTCCGGACATGATCGTCCTGCACTACACCGGCATGGCCGACGGTCGAGCGGCCCTGGCGCGCCTCACGGACCCCGAGGCCAAGGTCTCGGCGCACTACCTGGTCGAGGAGGACGGTCGCCTCTTCGCCCTCGTGCCGGAGGCGCGGCGGGCTTGGCACGCGGGGAAGAGCTTCTGGCGCGGCGAGACCGACATCAATGCCGCCTCGGTCGGCGTCGAGATCGTCAATCCCGGCCACGACCTAGGCTACCGGCCGTTTCCCGAGCCGCAGATCGAGACGGTGATCGACCTCCTCGCCGATATCCGCTCGCGCTGGACGATCCCTGACGACCTGATCCTGGCGCACTCCGATGTCGCCCCCCACCGCAAGACGGACCCGGGGGAACTCTTCCCCTGGAAGCGCTTGGCCGAGGCCGGGCACGGCCTGTGGGTGGAGCCCACGCCCGCCCCCGGCGCGCCGCTCGCCGAAGGCGACGAGGGCCTGGGGGTCCTGACCCTGCGATCCGGCCTGGCGCGGCTGGGCTATGACTGCCCGAGGATCGGGTCCTTCGACGCGGACCTCGGTGTCATCATACGGGCGTTCCAGCGACACTGGCGGCCCAGCCAAGTGGATGGGGTCGCCGACGGCGAGACGCGGGCGCGCCTGATGGCGCTGCTGCGCGCGGCGCACTAGCGCAAACACCATCCAGGTGGAATCACCTGGATGGTGATGATTTGCGCTTCTGTAACGGGCCCTCCAGTGTCAATCCCTGCCGAGCTTAATCCTATCGCCGGTGTCTTGCTTCTGTCCGCAGTCGGCGCTGGGCCG
>JAQGIW010000141.1 GCA_028290905.1 Caulobacteraceae bacterium
CAGAAACCAGCTTTGGATAATAGCGGCCGCCAGCGCGCTCGTAGGCATCGGCCCAGGCGTGGTCGAAGATGTATTCGCCCTGGCTGTGCGATTTCAGGTAGAGCGGCGCCACTGCGGCGACGGCGCCGCAGTCGTCCCGCACCGCAAGGTGCTGGGGTCCCCAGCCCGCCCGTTCGACGGCGCAGCCCGACTCCTCGAGGCAGTCGAGGAAGTCGTAGGCGACGAAGGGGTTCGCGGCGTGGTCGGGATGGGTCGCGCAGGCATCCCAAGCCGCCTTGCCGATCTCGGCGACCCGGCGATGTACGGTGACAGTGGCCTTCAGGCCCGTCACGCCGCGAAGCCCTCGAAGATGAGGTTGTCGCAGTGGCTCCGCACCGTCTCCCATTCCCTCGGGTCGCGCACCGTCCAGGCGATCACCGGCATCCCCGTCCTACGGAACGCATCGGCCTTGGCGCTGGGCAGCATGTCCAGGCTGAGCGCAAGGAAATGCGGCCTGGCGATCGAGACATGGCCCAATGTCGCATAGCGCTTGCGCACGTCCGGCGAGAGGTGGCGGGCGTCCGGGCCCTTGTAGCTGTAGCTGTCCAGGCCGCGCAGCACCCGGGGATGATGGTCGGCGAACCAAGCGTGGGAATACGGATTAAAGCCGATTACGCAGGTTGGACCGGCATGATCGATGAGGATTTCACACACCCTCCGCTCCAGCGGACCGACTTCGCCGTACGGAATCTTGATTTCGATATGGACCATGGCCCGGCGACCGACCTCGGTCAGGGCTTCGGGGAGGGTCGGAACGGTCTCGTCGCCGCCGGCGAGGCGCATCTGGCGAAGATCGGCGGCGGTGTGGTCTGAAACGCGTCCCTCACGCCCGGTCATTCGCTTGAGCTGGGCGTCATGGAACACCATGGCCTCGCCATCGGCGCTGAGCTGGACGTCGAGCTCGATGCCGTAGCCGGCGGCGCAGGCGGCCTGGAAGGCGCCGAGGGAATTCTCCGGCGGTCCCTCGGGCGACCACAGACCGCGATGAGCGATGGGCGGCCCGAACAGCCTCTCCCAGGCCTCGCCGAAGACGTCCTTCATGAGGCTTCAATGATCGCGTCGACTTCGACGGCGAAGTTCAGGGGCAGTCGGTACACGCCCACCGCCGAGCGCGCGTGGCGGCCTGCGTCGCCGAACACCTCGACCATCAGGTCGGACGCGCCGTTGACGACCTTGGGAATATCGAAGAAGCCCGGACCAGCCTGGACGAAGCCGCCAAGCTTCACCACCCGGCGAACGCGATCCAGGTCGCCCTCGCAGGCGGCCTTCATCTGGGCGATCAGGTTCAGGCCGCAGAGCCGCGCCGCGGCCATGGCGCGCTCGAGATCCACATCCTCTCCGACGACGCCGCGGATGCCGCCGGTCGCGTCGACCGACACCTGGCCCGAGATGTGGATCAGGTTCCCGCTGCGAACGAAGGGCGTGTAGTTGGCCACCGGCGCCACGGGTGTCGGCAGCACGATATCGAGGGCGGCGATGCGGGCGGTGGGCGTCGACATGCCCGGGTCTTAGCGCGTCGCCCGGCGTCGGGGAAGCGGCGGGCGGCCGGTTGGGTGCGTTCCAAAAACAGTTGGGCCCGGACAGAGGCGTCTCTGTCCGGGCCCAAAATCAGCCTGCAGTCCGGCGTGGCGCCGGGCGGCGGCGCCTGGCGTCCTAACGGGGCGCCTGGACGCGTTCGACCATCGCGGTCACGCGCTCGTTGATCGGCGAGAGGGCCTCCTTCACCGAGGCGGAGGTGATCTCGGAGATTTCGTTGACCTCGGCCACATAGGTTTCGAAGGCGTTCTTGGCGAAGCCGGTCTGCAGTTCGACGGCTTCCTGGATGCTCTTGGCGGAGGCCAGCGCCTTGGCGGCGGCGATCTGACCTTCGATCGACTTCTTGGAAAAGGCCATGGCGCGGGCGCCGACGGTCTCGACGCCCTTGGCGGCGGCGGTGGCCGAGGCGATCACGGCTTCGAGGTTCTTCTTCGAATAGGCGTTCAGCTCGCTCATCGCGGCGATGGACCGTTCGAGGTTTTCCTTGAACGCCTGATTGCCGACAGTGAAATATTCGTAGGCGGTCTTGGCGGGTTGGGCCGAGGCTTCCATGAGAGAGTCCTTGTGAGGGGTGTGTGGGTCGGTTCGGGAGGCGGAGAAATACGACTTCGAAACTCATGCGCCCCAGGAGTCCTGGTTCAGCGCAATGGCAAACCTCATCCCATGGTGCGACGCAAAAGTCAAAGCAAAAATTGTGCACTGCACCATTTGCTCGGCGCTCGAAGACGCACGATCAAGGGTGCGACGTCCTTAGCACTTGTTTACCTTCGCGAAAGGACGATAGACCCATAATGAATCGTCCCCTGCGTCAGCGCGCTGAGTCCCGTCGCCTTCGCTGTTTCTGGAGCCCGCCCATGCCAGAGCCCATCCGTCGCTTCGCCTCCAACGTCCTCGCCGCCATCGCTGTCGTCTGCGCGGCAGCTCCGGCGACGAGCGCCATGGCTCACGGCCACCGGCACGCGCAACCGCGCATTCAGGGCCATTGGCAAGGGCGCAGCCGGGTTCAGGTCAGCAACATCAGCTACGGCGAACCCAAGGACACGGCCATCGTGATGGACGCCGGCACCGGAGAGATCCTCTACGCCGCCCGCGCCGACAGCGTCCGCTATCCCGCCTCGGTAACCAAGGTCATGACCATGTACCTTGCCTTCCAGGCCCTCGCCTCGGGCCGGCTGCATCTGAATGATACGGTCGTGGTGTCGCCTTTGGCCGCCGCCCAGCCCGCCACCAAACTGGGCCTGCGCGCCGGCGAGACGATCACCGTGGAGAACGCGCTGCATGCGATGGCGGTGCATTCGGCCAACGACATGGCGGTGGCCATCGCCGAGAAGATCGGCGGCACCGATTCCCGCTTCGCCGACATGATGACCCTGAAGGCCCAGCAGCTGGGCATGGTCAACACCCGCTACGTCAATCCCAACGGCCTGCCGGATAATCGCCAGCTGACCAGCGCCCATGACATCGCCGTCCTGGCGCGGGCGGTGTTGCGGGACTACCCGCAGTACTACTACTTCTTCAGCCAGGAAGAGTTCACCTACCGCGGGCACACCATGTACAACACCAACCATCTGCTGGGTAAGATGCCGGGGGTGGATGGCCTGAAGACCGGCTTCACCAACGCCGCCGGGTTCAACCTGTGCGCCTCGGCCATGCGCAACGGCCACCGGCTGATCGCCGTGGTGATGGGCAGTTCCTCGGGCGCGGTGCGCAACGCCAACGTCGAGGGCCTGCTGCTGACCGGCTTCGACATCGAGGACCGGCGTGACCGCGGAGAGCGGATCCTCGCCACCCAGACCTACTTCGAAAAGGGCCCGGCCGCGGCCCACGCCATCTACAGGACCCAACCGCAGGGCGATCCCATCGATGTGGTCCTGACCCGCACTACCGCCCAGCCCGGCCCCCTGGCCGTCGCCAGCGCCATGCCCAAGCCGGCGCCGGCCCGCGAGGCGCGCAACTGGTGGGTGCAGGTCGGGCAGTTCCGCAGCCGGCAGGCGGCGCGCGCCCAGATCGAGACGGTGTCGCGCAAGTTCGCCAACGTGTTCGAGAACGCCGCGGGGACCGTCGACGGCGGCCGCCACGCCTATCGCGCGCGGTTCTCCGGCCTGACCGAGACGGCCGCCCGGGAAGCCTGCTCGGCCGTGCGGCCCCATGGCGTCCCCTGCGTGACGGGCGAGCGCGCCTGAGGCGGCAGCTCCGCCTCGCCATCATGTTCAAGCACTGAACAACCGCCTTCCCTTGCCCAGCAGGCGGTCGCGCGCGGCGTTCAACTGAGCGGCAAGGCCTGTCGATCCGCCGTGATCGGGATGCGCCCGCCGCATCAGGCGGCGGTAGGCCGCGTCGATTTCGGACCTGCCGGCGTTCTCGTCGACACCCAGAATCTCCCGGGCTTCCCGTAGGCTCATGCCCCGCTCCGCCGCCTCGGACGAGGACCTGGCCGGACGGGCGGTCTGGGCCAACCACGCCGACAGCCCGATGCAGATCAGGCTGGGTATCCAGCCGCCACGCAGGGCGCTGACAACGGCCGCCACCGCGACCAGCGCGGCCATGAGGGCGCGCCACAGCCGCGGAACGCCCGTGACTCGCACCGGCTTGCGCCCGACCCACACCAGCAGGACCAGGAGAGCGCCCGCGAGCAGGACTAGGATCGACATGGAGGGTTCAACCGACGGCGGCCAACTCGATCAGCCCCAGATCGCTCATCAGCACCCGCAGCTCCTGGCGGGCGGCGACATGGGCGAGCGACACCTGCACCGGCCGCACCTTGGTCGACAGGTCGTTGACCGTCAGTCCGAAGGGAAACAGCTCGCGATAAATCACCCGGTCACGCAGCCCGGCGATGGCCCTGAAGCCGGCGCGGCGGGCCAGGGCCGCGAGCCGATCGTCCACCCGCTTGCGATTGCGCGGTTCGACGGAAGCGAGACGGTTGCGCAGGACCACCCAGTCGATAGACCGGCCGCGTTGGGCGGCCCGCGTTTTGCGCGCCTCCCACACCGTTTCCGCATAGAGGCTCGGCCTCAACACGGTCAGGCTCACCGGATCGACCACGCCCAACATGTCGAAGTCGACGAAGCTGTCGTTCATGGGGGTGACGATCAGGTCGGCCGCCTGGTGGGCGGCGCGCGACAGCGCCGTGTCGGCGCCGGGGGTGTCCATGAGGAGGAAATCCGCGTCACAGCCGAGCGCCTCGTCCACGCCAACGCCCTCATCCCCGGCGATCAGCATAGGCTGGGGCAGGACCGCGCCGTTGGCCTGCGTCCAGGCCCGACGGTTCGCGAAGAAGTGTCCGGTAGACTGCTGGCGCACGTCCAGGTCCACTACGGCGACCCGGGCGCCCTCGTGCATCAGGGCCGTGGCGAGGTGAACCGCGATGGTGGACTTCCCCGCCCCGCCCTTCTCATTGCCGACGACGATGATGCGCGCTTGCGGCAAGCGGTCCCCACTTCCGGAACGATGGTGAAACGCGGCTCGGCTCGGCGAACCCTTCAAACCGTCCATGCGGCGCCCTGGGGCCTCGCGCAAGGGCGTCCGCCGGCCTATTGGCGGGGACCATACGCCCGCGCACCGGAGGTTGTTCCCTGACCGCTCTCTCCATCGTCCGCAACCGCCGCGACCTGCGCGCCGCGCTCGCCCCCTGGCGGGCGGCGCACGCGTCGGTGGGACTGGTCCCCACCATGGGCGCCCTTCACGAGGGGCACCTGTCCCTTGTCCGCCTAGCGCGTAGCCGCTCGGACAAGGTCGTCGCGAGCCTGTTCGTCAACCCGGCCCAGTTCGGGCCCGGCGAGGATTTCAGCACCTATCCCAGGGACGAGGCGCGAGACGGGGCCCTGCTGGAGGGGGCCGGCTGCGACCTGCTTTACGCGCCGGCGCCAGGCGAAATCTATCCGCCGGGATTCGCCACCACCGTCAGTGTCGCCGGCGTCACCGCCGATATGGAAGGGGCCATGCGCCCCGGCCACTTCGCCGGGGTGGCGACGGTGGTCGCCAAGCTGCTCATTCAGGCCAAGCCTGACGTGGCGGTGTTCGGCGAAAAGGACTACCAACAACTGCAGACGATCCGCCGCCTGGCGCTCGACCTCGACCTGCCGGTGGAGATCATCGCCGCGCCGATCGTGCGCGACGCCGACGGCCTCGCGCTCTCCTCGCGCAACGCCTACCTGACGCCGGATCAGCGCGCCGTAGCGCCGGCGCTGCACCAGGCGCTGCTGCGCGCCGCGGCGGCGATCAAGGGTGGAGGGCGCGCCGAGGACGCCCAGGCGACGGGCGGGGCCGCGCTTCTGACGGCGGGCTTCGATGCGGTGGACTACTTCGAGCTTCGCGCGCCGGACGACCTCGGGCGCCTGGGCCCGGGGCCGGTCGCCGCCCCTGCCCGCCTGCTCGCCGCCGCCCGCCTCGGCCGGACGCGCTTGCTGGACAACGTCGCGGTGGGTGGATGAAAATCACTCACCAGGCGCCGATTTCGCGGAGGCGCCGGGCTAGATCCTGGGGCAGGGCCGCACCCTCACCCGCGGGCGCCAGGTCGTCGGGGGCGTCGGCGGGATCGAGGTAGCGCCAGCCCTGGAAGGGGCGGCGCGGGGTCGGGGCGGTAAGGATGACCTGCTCGTCGAGGGTGACCTCGCAGCGGCGGGCCTGACCGTCGCCCACGGTCTTCACCGCCAGGATCGGCTGGCGCGAGAGGATGAAGCCCTTGTAGACCCGGTAGAGCGAGCCCCCCTCGACCAGCTCGGTGGCGCGCTTCGGCGTCTGCCGGGTTCGCAGGATCCAAGGCTGGCCGGCCACGCGCGAATCCCGACGCCACTCGAGCAGCTCCTCGACCGTGTCGCAGCCCACGCAGAGCTTGAGCATGTGCAGAGCCAACGGGGGCGCCTAGCTCAGGGGCTCGAGCCGCGCGGCGACCGTCCCCTCTGTGACCTGGTCGCCCACCGCTACCCGCACCTCCTTGACCCGGCCCTCGGCCGGCGCGGTGAGGGCGTGCTCCATCTTCATCGCCTCGAGGACCACCAGGGTCTGGCCGGCGGTCACCGCCTCCCCTGCCGCGACCGCCACCGAGACGATCCGGCCGGGCATCGGCGTCAGCACGGCGCCGTCGAGCAAGGCGCCGGCGCCCGCCGCCTCCGCAGGTCTGTGGGCCGACAGACGGGTCGCCGCGCCGTCTACGAAGACGACGATATCGCCGTCCGGCAGTTGGAACCCGGCGGTCGGCGCGGCGAAGTCGTAGGGCGCCTCCACGGGCGCGCCGTCGGCGTAGACCCTGGCCAGGCGGGACGGCGGCTGGTTGAGACGAAAGCCGGAGGCGGGGCCGAGCGGGTTCCAGGGGGTGGGCATCTGGGGATCGGCGGTTTCCTGCGTCCGGGCAAGCCGCGCCACTGCCCCCGGGGGGATGGCGGGCGGCGCCGGCGCGATCAGGGCGTCCAGCCGCCCGTCGATGAAGCCGGTGTCGATCCGGGCCGCGACGAAGTCGGGATGAGCGGCGCAGCGCGCCAGGAAGGCGGCGTTGGTCTTCACGGGCCACACCTCCACCGATCGCGCGGCGGCGGCGAGCCGGGCGGCGGCGGCCTCGCGCGTGTCGGCGTGAGCGATCAGCTTGGCGATCATCGGATCGTAGAACGGCGTCACAGCGCCACCCGCCTCCACCCCGGCGTCCACCCTGACGCCATCCGGCAGGCGAAGATGAATGAGCGGTCCTACGGAAGGGAGGAATCCGTGCGCGGGGTCCTCGGCGTAGAGACGCGCCTCCATGGCGTGGCCGGAAAGGGCGATGCGGTCCTGGCTCAGGGGGAGCGGCTCGCCGGAGGCGACGCGCAGCTGCCACTCCACCAGGTCGAGGCCAGTCACCGCCTCGGTCACCGGGTGCTCGACCTGCAGGCGGGTGTTCATTTCCATGAACCACAGACGGTCGGCGCGCAGCCCCTCGGAACCGTCGGCGATGAATTCCACCGTCCCGGCGCCCTCGTAGTTCACGGCGCGGGCGGCGCGCACGGCGGCGTCGCAGAGGACGCGGCGAGTCTCGGCGTCCAGGCCCGGCGCGGGGGCCTCCTCGATTACCTTCTGGTGACGACGCTGCAGGGAGCAGTCGCGCTCGAAGAGATGAACCACCCCGCCGTGGGCATCGGCGAAGACCTGGACCTCGATGTGCCGGGGCGAGGCGATGAGTTTCTCGAGCAGCACGCGGTCGTCGCCGAAGGCCGCCGCGGCTTCCCGCCGCGCGCCGGCCAGGGCGGCCGGGAAGTCCTCCGCGGCGTGGACCGCCCGCATGCCCTTGCCGCCGCCGCCGGCCATGGCCTTGATCAGCACCGGCCAGCCGATCGCCGCCGCCTCGCGGGCCAGGCTCTCCGGCGACTGATCCTCGCCGAGATAGCCGGGCGTCACCGGCACCCCGGCGGCGGCCATCAGGCGCTTGGCGGCATCCTTGAGGCCCATGGCGCGGATGGCGTCCGGCGGCGGGCCCACCCAGATGCGGCCGTCGGCGATCACCGCCGCCGCAAAATCGGCGTTCTCCGACAGGAAGCCATAGCCTGGGTGGATGGCGTCGGCCCCGGTCCGCCGGGCCGCCGCCAGGATAGCCGGGGCTGAGAGGTAGCTCTCACGGGCCGGGGCCGGGCCGATCGCGACCGCTTCGTCGGCCTCGCGGACGTGTGGCGCCTCGGCGTCGACCTCGGAATAGACGGCTACTGTGCGCATGCCCATCCGCCGCGCCGTGTGGATAACGCGCCGCGCGATCTCGCCGCGATTGGCGATCAGCAGGGAGGCGATCATGCCCCGGTCATTCCGCGTCGTCGTCCGCGGTGGGCATCCAGCTGGGGGGACGGCCCTCGAGGAAGGCCCTGACGCCCTCCTGTCCTTCCGGGCCGACCCGCACGCGGGCGATCCAGTGGGCGGTCTCGGTCATGATCCCATGGTCGATGGCGTGGTGCGCCACATGGTCGACCAGCCGCTTGGATTCCCCCACCGCCTCTGGCCCGCAGGCCATGATGTCGGCGACGATGGCCTGCTTGGCCGCCGCCAGACCCTCCGGCCCCTCGACGACCAGGTCGATCAGCCCGAAATCTTGGGCGTCGGCGGCGTCGAAGGTGCGACCGAGGGCGAAGAGGCCCCTCGCCCGTCGGGGGCCGACTGCGGCAACGACGTAGGGACTGATGGTGGCCGCGACCAGGCCGAGCTTGACCTCCGAGAAGGCGAAGCGCGCGTCCGAGGTGGCGATGGCCATGTCGCAGGCGGTGGCCAGCCCCGCCCCGCCGCCGAAGGCTGACCCCTCCACCAGGGCGACGGTGAGCATTGGCAGGCTGTGAAGATGCTTGAGCATGCGCGCCATCTCCATGGCGTCCTCGCGATTGTCTGCCTCGGTGTGGTCGATGGCGTCGCGCATCCACTCCAGGTCTGCCCCGGCCGAGAACATCCCGCCGGCGCCGGTGACGAAGATCACCCGCACGCCATCAGCCCCTTCCAGCGTCTCGAAGGCCTCGCGCAGGGCGGCGATCACCTCGGCATTGAAGGCGTTGCGCCGCTCGGCGCGGTTGATGGTCACCGTCGCCACGCCCTCGGGCGTTGCCTCGATCAGAACGAGGCGCGACTGGCTGTCGGTATCGACGCCTTCCACGAGGGGATCGGCGATGGGATTGGGCATTGCTGAACGTCCAGGCTCTTGAGCTTCAAATCACATGCGGAAAACGCCGAACTTCGTCGGCGGGATCGGGGCGTTGAGCGCGGCGGCGAGGGCAAGCCCCAGCACGTCGCGAGTCTGGGCCGGGTCGATGACCCCGTCGTCCCACAGGCGGGCGGTGGCGAAGTAGGGATTGCCCTCGGCCTCGTAGCGCTCGCGTATCGGCGACTTGAAGGCGTCCTCGGCCTCCGGCGCCCAGGCCTCGCCCCGGGCCTCGAGGCCGTCGCGCCGGATCGTCGCCAGGACGCTGGCGGCCTGCTCGCCGCCCATGACGCTTATGCGGCTGTTGG
>JAQGIW010000144.1 GCA_028290905.1 Caulobacteraceae bacterium
GTGGCGGACGCGGCGGTGGCGAGGCCGCAGGACAGGACCGCAGCGCCCGCGAGAGCGACCAGCTTAAGCATGTTCTTGAACTCCAAAAAAAAGCAGCGCCTGGGCAATTGCGCAGAGCGCGGGAACCACTGTCGCAGTCGCACGCTGGGCCATAGGCTTATTGGAAATATCGGCCACGCCGCCCTGAATGTCCTGCTCTCCTCCGCCCAGTTCGAGCGCGAGGTCACCGGCGAGCGCATCCGGGACAAGATCGCCGCCTCCAAGTCCCGCGGCATGTGGATGGGTGGCAACCTCCCCCTGGGCTATGACCGCCCAAGCGATCCCGCGACCCGCGCCCTGGTGGTCAACGAGGGTGAGGCCGAACAGGTGAGGTTGATCTTCCGGCGTTACGTCGAACTGGGATCCGTTAGCGAGTTGGAGCGATGGCTCCACGGGAACGACATCCGCTCGAAGGCCTAACTTGACAGTTCCGAACAGCTCTCGATGAGCGCCTCCGCGGTCGTCACGGGCGCACTGCAAGTGCGATTCCGGCAAACGTAGGCTGCGGGCTGGCCATCGATCGGCTGGCGGCCCTGTCCGATCGGAACATCCTCAGAAAATGCCAGGACGCGAGCGGGGAGGTAGGCGCGGTGGACGCCCTCGACCAGTGCAGTAGCTCCGAGCTTGTCGCCGGCGAGTATGATCTCGAGCGGGACTTGCTGTTGGAAGTCCTGGGCGGACAAGAGATGCGCGAAGCTGAAGGCGTTCTTCGCCGCCGCGGCTCCGTACATCCGGAACACATGCTCGGCTCGGTTACGGTAGAGATCGTGGCCCGTCAGTTCGTAAAGCCGCAAGAGCGCGCACGCGATGGCGCCATCGGATTCGCCCAGGACGGCCTTCACCTGGGCGGGGGTCCAGACATAGAACTTGCCCTCTTCCCCCTCACTGTCGGCGTCCTCACTCGCATAGAACCCGCCGTCGGGATGGGTCATGTCGCGGAGGACGTACGTGATCGTCTCCTCGAAGACGCGCCGCCATGAGCGCTTGCCCGTCACCCGGTAGGCGTCTGCGTAGAGCTTCACGAGCTGCCCGTTGTCGTAGAGCATCTTCTCGAAATGCGGGACGGCCCACCGCTCATCGACGCTGTAGCGCGCGAACCCGCCGCCCAGGTGGTCGTAGATCCCGCCAGCCGCCATGCGATCGAGGGTCAGCTCTACGGAGCGGAGGAGGCCCGGCTCGTGGGTACGGTGATGGACGCGCAGGACGAGGTCGTGGCAGGACGGATTCGGGAACTTCGGCGCTCCGCCAAGGCCGCCGTGCACCCGGTCGGTGTTTTCGGCGAAGAAGCGCGCGGTCAGTCGCCTGCATGGGCCGACCCGGTAGGGGTGCCGGCTTTCGCCGGTAGGAAGCGCAAGCTCGCGCCCAGTCTGAGAGCTTCATTCACGCGCAGCCGCATCGGAGCCCCGGTCTTTGGAGTGTTTCTGGGGCGCACTTGCCGACTCACGCACCTGTGATGGACTGCCCCCAATCTGCCCCCCTCAGACGGCGCGAAAGCAGATGAATGAGGGGTCGGTCGTTAAAGCCCTAAAATTCCAGGGGAAAATGGTGGATGCGACAGGGATTGAACCCGTGACCCCCCTCGGTGCGAGCCATGCGCGCTGCTACATCGACTTTAGGTGGATGCGTGATAAGTCGGATCGCAGCGACGCGGGGCCGAGAGGTCGGCCGCGGCTGGCGCCTTGGCGAGCGCGACCTTTCCTGCGGGTCAGCGGATCTCCAGCCCCTCCATGCCGCCGTCGCGCCAACTCCTGATCAGCTCAAAGAACTTCACCGGCCCGGGACCGTAGAGGTTGGCGAAGAGGCCGTCGTCCGCCCCGGCGCGGCCTTCGCCGTTGTAGTAGCCGGGCGTGCAGGCCTGCCGGAACTCGAGGTTCAGGCGGGCCGTGTCGCGGACGGTCTGGACCCACTCCGCCTCCGCCTCCGGCGTCGGTTCGACGGTCCGGCCCTGGCGCTGCTCGGTCTCGCCGATCACGTGGGCGATGTGGGCCGCCTGCTCCTTGAGCAGGTGGGGGAAGTTCGGCGTCAGGGTCGAGTGGTTGACGCCCATGTGGAAGCAGTTGGGAAAGCCCGCGCTCATGAAGCCGTGCAGAGTGCGAAACCCGCCCGCCCAGTGCTCGCTGAGGGGCTTGCCGCCGCGCCCATGGATCTCGTAGCCGGCTCGCCGCGTGTAGGCCGTGCCGACCTCGAAGCCGGTGGCGAAGATCAGGCAGTCGAGCTGGTACTCGACGCCGTTCACGACGATCCCCGTCTCGGTGATGCGGTCGACGCCCTGGCCCTCGGTGTCGACCAGGGTGACGTTCGGCCGGTTGAAGGTCGGCAGGTAGTCGTCGTTGAACGTCGGCCGCTTGCAGAACTGGCGGTACCAGGGCTTCAGCGCCTCGGCGGCCGCCTGCTCCTGCACCGTCTGGTCCACGCGCGAGCGGATCTGGTTCATCTTGCGGAAGTCGGCCATTTCCATCGCCGCCATCGCCTCATCGGGCGACATCGGCTTGTCGCCGCGCACGGCCGCGATCGAGATCAGGTTGCGGATGATGTCGGTCCAGCCGTCGCTGACCAGGTCCTCGTCCTGGTGGCCGCCGGAGACGAGGACGTTGAAGTTCTCCATCCGCCGCTTCTGCCAGCCGGGCTCCAGGCCGGCCGCCCACTCGGGGTCCGTCGGCCGGTTGCCGCGCATGTCGACGGACGAGGGGGTGCGCTGGAAGACGTAGAGCTGCCTGGCCCAGCGGCCGAGGTGCGGCACGCTCTGGATCGCCGTCGCGCCGGTGCCGATGATGCCGACGCGCTTGTCGACGAGGCCGGTCAGGTTCCCGTTGTTGTCGCCGCCGGTGTAGCCGTAGTCCCAGCGGCTGGTGTGGAACGAGTGGCCCTTGAAGGTTGAGATGCCGGGGACGCCCGGCAGCTTCGGCCGGTTCAGCGGGCCGTTGGACATCACCACGAACCGGGCCTTCATCCTATCGTCGCGGTTGGTCGTGATCAGCCAGCGCGCCTCGTCCTCGAGCCAGGCGAGCTCGCGGATCTCGGTCTGGAAGCAGGCGTCCTTGTAGAGGTCGAAGTGCTCGCCGATGCGGCGCGAATGCTCGCGGATCTCGGCGGCGTAGCTGTACTTCTCCCTGGGAACGTAGCCGGTCTCCTCCAGCAGCGGCAGGTAGATGTAGCTTTCGATGTCGCACTGGGCGCCCGGGTAGCGGTTCCAGTACCAGGTGCCGCCGAAGTCGCCGCCCTTCTCGACGATGCGGATGCGGCCGACCCCGGCCTCGCGCAGGCGCGCGGCGGCCAGCAGGCCGCCGAAGCCGCCGCCGATCACCAGCACGTCCACCTCGTCGGTCAGCGGCGGGCGCGTGAAGCCGGGCTCGACGTAGGGATCGTCGATGTAGTGGCTGAAGTCGCCGGCCACCTCGACGTACTGGTCATTGGCGTCGGGCCGCAGGCGCCTGTCACGCTCGGCGAGGTATTTCGCGCGGAGCGCGTCCGGATCGAAGTCGAGCGTTTCGGAACGGGGTTCGGCGTCGTCGAGCGGCATCTACAGCTCCTTCGGGACCGTGCGTGCGGTCTTGAAGTGAACCGCCGCTTACGCAACGTAAGACAAGCGCCGCGCGGCCCTCCCGCGCCAAGGAGCACGCTATGGCCGAAGACATCGAAGGTGGCTGCCGCTGCGGGCGCGTGCGTTACCGCGCGACGGTGGACAAGCTGCCGAACGTCTACGCCTGCCATTGCCTCGACTGCCAGACCTGGTCGGGCAGCGCCTTCAGCGCGCAGTTCATCCTGCCCGAGACCCAGCTCGAGGTGACGGGCGAACCGCAAATCTACGAGCTCACCTCGCCCGATGGCGCCCGCACGTCATACCAGCGGGCCTGCCCCGTCTGCTTCACCCGCGTCTACAACACCAACAGCGCGCGGCCCGGACTGGCGGTCGTGCGCGCCGGCACCCTCGACCGCAGCGACGAGCTGGAGGTGGTCGCCCACATCTGGACCAGGCGGAAGATGGGCGGGATCGTCGTTCCCGACGACGCGCCCAGCTGGCCGGAAGGCGCGCCGCCGGCCGAGTTCGTCGCGATCCTCTCGCGCTGAACCTGCGCCTACGTTTAGGATGGCGCCCGGCGGACAAGAGGACACGGCCATGAGCTTTGTGGACTATTCGGAGTATGACGGCCTAGGCCTCGCGGGCCTGGTGGCGCGGGGCGAGGTGACGGCGGCGGAGCTGGTCGAGGCCGCGATCGAGCGGATCGAGCGCCACAACGGGGCGCTGAACGCGGTGGTCTACAAGGCCTATGACGAGGCCCGGGCCGCGGCCGGCGCCTGCCCCGCGGGGCCGTTCCGCGGCGTGCCGATGCTGATCAAGGACCTGGGCGTCAGGGTGGCCGGCTGGCCCAACACCCACGGCAGCCGCTTCGCCAGGGACGTGGTCGATACCGAGGACAGCGGGCTCGTCCGCCGCTATCGCGAGAGCGGCGCGGTGCTGCTGGGCAAGACCAACACCCCCGAATACGGCATCACCGGCACCACCGAGTCCGCCCTGCTGGGGCCATGCCGCAACCCGTGGAACATCAATCATATCGCCGGCGGCTCGTCCGGCGGATCGGCCAGCGCGGTGGCGGCGGGGATCGTCCCGATCGCCCACGCCAGCGACGGGCTGGGCTCGATCCGCATCCCGGCCGCCTGCTGCGGCCTGGTCGGGCTGAAGGTGACGCGCGACCGCAACCCCAACCTCCCCGACGGCTACGACTACGCCTACGGCCTGGTGGTCGACCACGTGGTCACCCGCACGGTGCGCGACAGCGCCGCCATGCTCGACGTCACCGGCTATCCGGAGCCGGCGTCGCCCTATCCCGCCCCGCCCAAGGCGCGGCCTTACCTCGAGGAGATCCACCTCTCGCCGGGCCGCCTGAAGATCGCCTGGTCGGCGGAGACGCCGAACGGCCGCGCCATCGATTCGGAGGTGGAGGCGGCGCTACGCAGCACCGCGGAGACCCTGAAGGCCCTCGGCCACGAGGTCGTCGAGAAGGGCCTGGGCATCGACTACCGCGCCCTCTACGCCGCCCTGGGGCCGCCCGGCGGCGCCAACTTCGCGGCCGGCATGAAGCGCCTGATCGAACGGGTGGGGCGCGAGCCGGAGGGCGACGAACTCGAACCCCTGACCTGGGCCGCGCTGAAGGGCGGGCGCAAGGTCACCGGCGAGCAGGTGATGTGGGGCCTGCAACAGCTGCGGATGATCAACCGCCAGACACTCGCCCTGTTCGAGACCTTCGACGTCTACCTGACCCCGGTGATGGGAACCCCGCCGCCGCCGATCGGCTACATCGACCCGGTGGCGCTCGCGCCCCGGGAGGTGAGCCGCCGCCAGGGCCAGGTCTTCCCCTACACCCCGCCGTTCAACGCCAGCGGCCAGCCCTCGATGTCGCTGCCCCTGGCGATGAGCGCGTCAGGGCTGCCGATCGGCATGATGTTCACCGCCCGCTACGCCGACGAAGCGACCCTGTTCCGCCTGGCCGCCCAACTGGAGAAGGAGATTCCGTGGAAGGACCGCCGGCCGCCGGTTTGGGGGTGACCGCGGGAACGCCGCGCCCGACCGGCTTCCAGGCGAAACCCTCGCCCTTGGCCACGATCCGCCCGACGCCCGGGAAGGGGAAGTGGGGCGCGAACACCAGTTCGTGGGTGAGGGCAAGGTGTTCGAGCGTCTCGCGACGGGTGGCGGCCCCGGCGGCCGGGTCGACGTCGATGCCGCCCGACCAGTCGGGCCTGGCCAGGGATACGATGCTGCTGTGGGCCGTATCGCCGATGTCCTCGAGCCGGCGGCCGCGCGAGGTGATCTCGTAGCCGACATGGCCGGGCGTGTGGCCGTAGAGGGCGATCGAGGTGATGCCGGGCAGGATGGGCCGACCGGGCTCGAAGGTCTTGACCTGGGGCGCGACGACCGCCGCCAGCTTTCGGGTTTCGGCCTGGCGCTGCATCACCTCCCACTCCCTGGCGGAGAGGCGGATCACAGCCCCAGGGAAGGCGGAGCGGCCGGCGGCCGCCAGCAGGCCGCCGACATGATCGGTGTGCGCATGGGTGATCAGCACATCGGTGATCTCGCCGGGCGAGACGCCGGCCATGTCCAGGCTCCGCAGCAGGACGCCGTGGTCGGCCGGGCCCAGGCCGGTGTCGATCAGCACCAGGCGCCCTGGTGTCCTGACGACGAGGGCGTCGACGTCCAGGGTGATCCGGTCGGTGGCCTGCCCTGCTTCGGCGAGCAGCCGGGCCACCGCCGCCGGGCCGGCCTTGGATCCGAAATCGCCCCCGTCGTTGGGGGTGACATAGCGGCCGTCGCGCACGGCCGTGAGGTCCAGCGCGCCAATCCTGAAGCGCCAGGCGGCCGGCGGCGCGCTGACCGGCCCCGGCGTCATGGCGTCGGGAAACCCGACAATGCCCCAGATGGCCGCGGCCGCACCCGCCAGATAGCGGAGAGACATGTGTCGATCACTCCGACTGAACTTGCGCGCGAGTAAGGCGGATACTCTTCCTTAACCCTGCGTGAACGGGCCGCGCCACGCGTGAACCTTGACGATCTCCCCCTCCGCCCGCGAGATGGCGGGCAAGGTGAGGAACAAGTGATGGATCCGAAACTCAGTCACGTGCGCGGGGCCGACAAGCCGCCGCTGATGGAGGAAACCCTCGGCCAGGCCCTGGACCTTGCCGTCGCCAAATGGGGGGAGGAGTCGGCGCTGATCTCACCGCCGCAGGCCATCCACTGGTCGTTCCGCGAGCTGCGGGATCGGGCCGACGCCCTGGCGGCCGGACTGCTGGCGCTCGGCCTGGAACCCGGCGACCGGATCGGCATCTGGTCGCCCAACTGCGCCGAGTGGACGCTGACCCAGTTCGCCGCCGCCCGGGCGGGATTGATCCTGGTGACCATCAACCCGGCCTACCGCCGCTCGGAGGTGGCCTATACCTTGAACAAGGTGGGGGTAAAGGCGCTGGTGGCGGCGGAACAGTTCAAGACCAGCGACTACCTGGGCATGATCGAGGACCTGGCGCCGGAGGTGGCGACCTCCCGGCCCGGGGCCCTGAACTCTCCGGCCCTGCCGAGCCTGAAGGTGCTGATCAAGATCGGCCGGGAGCGGCGGCCGGGCTGGCTCGATTTCGCCGAGGCAGCCGAGCGTGGCCCCGCCGTCGATCCGGCCGCCCTGGCGCGGGTCGCCGAGATCGGGGCGTCGCTGAACAACCGCGACGCCATCAACATCCAGTTCACCAGCGGCACCACCGGCTCGCCGAAGGGGGCGACCCTCTCGCACCGGAACATCCTCAACAACGGCCTGTTCGTGGGGCGCGCGATGGGGCTGCGCCAGGGGGACCGCCTGTGCCTGCCGGTGCCGCTCTATCACTGCTTCGGCATGGTGATGGGCAACCTCGCCTGCCTGACCCACGGCGCGGCCATGGTCTATCCGGCCCCGGCGTTCGACCCGGGCGCGACGCTGCGGACCGTCGAGGGCGAGCGCTGCGACGGGCTCTATGGCGTGCCGACCATGTTCATCGCCGTGCTCGGCCACCCGGAGTTCGACCGCTTCGACGTCTCGTCCCTGCGCACCGGCTGCATGGCCGGCGCGCCCTGCCCGGTGGAGGTGATGAAGGGGGTGATCGGGCGACTGCACATGCCCGACGTCACCATCGCCTACGGCATGACCGAGACCAGCCCGGTGAGCTTCCAGACCGCGCTCGACGATCCGATCGAACGGCGGGTCTCGACGATCGGCCGGGTGCAGCCGCACCTGGAGGTGAAGATCGTCGACGAGCTGGGGGCGACGACGCCGCGCGGCGTTCCGGGCGAGGTGTGCACGCGCGGCTATTCGGTGATGCTGGGCTATTGGGACGAGCCGGCGAAGACCGCCGAGAGCCTTGACGCCGAGGGCTGGATGCACACCGGCGACCTGGGCGTGATCGACGAGGCGGGCTACGGCAACATCGTCGGGCGGATCAAGGACATGGTGATCCGCGGCGGCGAGAACCTGTTTCCGCGCGAGATCGAGGAGTTCCTCTACACCCACCCCAAGATCGCCGACGTCCAGGTGGTGGGCGTGCCGGATTCCCGCTACGGCGAGGAGCTGTGCGCCTGGATCCGCCTTCACCCCGGCCAGACCCTCACCGAGGCAGAGGTCCATGCCTTCTGCAAGGGACAGATCTCTCACCAGAAGATCCCGCGCTACGTCCGCTTCGTCGACGAGTTTCCGATGACCGTGACGGGGAAGGTCCAGAAGTTCCTGATCCGCCAGTCCATGATCAAGGAACTGGGGCTGGTCACCGAGGAGACGGCGTGAGGGGAGGGCGGTTGCGGCCCCCTCCACCCCTTCGGGGTCCCCCTCCCCCAAGAGGGGAGGAGAGATGCGCCGCGAAACACTCTCTTCCCCCTCTGGGGGAAGTCCCCCCGAAGGGGGGGAAGGGGGCTTCTTGGCGAGGCTTTGGGCCTTGGTGATCTCTGCGCGGGACGTCGCCCGGGTGTTGGCGGAGTTCAGGCCCGGACTCTCGGTCTATCTGCAGGGCGCGACCGGCGAGCCGCTGGTGCTGCGGGAGATTCTCGCCGGCGCGCCGGAGGCGCTCGGCGGGGTCTCGCTGACCTCCTGCATGCTGCCGGGGATGAACGAGTTCGACTACGCCGGCCTGCACGCCGAGGCGCGGCTGACGACGTTCCTGCTGCCCACCGGCCTGCGGCGTTCGTTCGAGGCGGGGCGGGTGCGGGTGCGGCCGCTGCCCTATTCCCAGATCGCCGCCGCCTTCGCCGTCGACCCGCCCTTCGACCTGGCGATCTTCCAGGTGACGCCCCCGGACGGCGCCGGCCTGTGCTCTTTCGGCCCGCTGAGCGACTTTCCCGGGCTGATCTGGCCGCGGGCGCGGCGCCGCCTGGCGTTCGTCGACCACCAGCTGCCCCGCGCCCGGCGCGGACCGACGATTCCTTTCGCCGCCATCGACGTGGCGGTGGAGGCGGACGGGCCGATCATCCTGGGCGATGACGGCGAGCCCGGCGCCGCGGAGCTGGGCGTCATCGCGGCCAGGATCGCCGCCCTCATTCCCGACGGCGCGGCCATCCAGACGGGCATCGGCGGGGCGCCGGCCGCCACGGTGGGGCGCCTGACCGATCGGCGGGGTCTGGTCGTGCGATCGGGGATGGTGACGCAGGGCTATCGGGTCCTGGACGAGGCCGGGGCGCTCGATCCGGCCGCCGACCACGTGACCGGCCTGGCGCTGGGCTCGGCCGACTTCACGCGTTGGGCGGCGGAACGCTTCATCTTCGCCGACGCCACCGTCACGCATGGCGCGACCGTGCTGGCGGCGACGCCGCGACTGTTCGCCCTCAATTCCGCCCTGGAGGTGGATCTGTTCGGCCAGGCCAATCTCGAATGGCGGGGCGGACGCCTGGCCAGCGGCCTGGGCGGCGCGCCGGACTTCGCCGCCGCGGCCCGCCGCTCGGAAGGCGGGCGCGCGGTGCTGGCCTTGCCGTCCACGGCCAAGGGGGGCGCCCTCTCGCGGATCGTGGCGCGGCTGGCGGCGCCCACGGTCTCCATCCCGCGCGACGACACCGACCTAGTGATCACCGAGCACGGCGTCGCCGACCTGCGGGGAACCGGTCTCGACGACCGCGCCGAAGCCCTGATCGCCGTCGCCGCGCCGGATCACCGCGCGGCCCTGACCGCAGCCTGGGTGGCGATGCGCCGGGCGATGTAGCCGGGGCCGACCGGATCGATCAGGCCTGCGCGAGCTCGATGATGCGTCTCGCGCGGGCCTCGACGCCGGCCGCATCGATGAAGACGAGTTCATAGCCCAGCCGCCTGTAAACCGCCTCGTGGACCTGTTCGAAGCGCAGGGTGTCCTCGAAACTGATCTGTCGGGCGTCGGTATTGACGATGAATCCGAGGTTGCGAAGGAAGAATACCCGCCGCGCGTAGAAGCGATCGGCCTCGATATCCGCAAGAGCCTGCGCCAGGGCTTCGGAAACCGGGAAGGCCAGGTATTGCGCCAGGGCGAGGGTGCAGATCGGCGAACGGTCGTGGAAGACGACCCCGGACGTCGTCGGCGCTGTCCGCCGCCGCTCCTGCAGGGTCGCGATGGCGTCGATGAAGCCTGGATCGCGATGCGGCTCGGCGATCCCCTTGGCCTGCGCCAGGGCGATGACGTCGGTGGCGGCCTCTTCCACCACGGCGTGGCCCATGGCCTCGAGCTGGCGCAGCACGACGGTCTTTCCGGCGCCGGGCGCGCCGGTGAGGATGAACGGGTTCAAACACGACTCCTGAGCAAGCATCGGGCGGCCCGATGAAGATCATCCATGGGAAACGGGGCGGCGAGGATCCGAAGCGAAAGTCGAATCGCGCCGTGATCGCGCCTTCAACCGACCGGCCAGCCGGGGCGGGGCATCTCGAACATGGCCTCGGGAGTGATCTCGGCGTAGTCGCCCAGCCGGCCGGCCCTCAGGATCGGGCGGGCCGCCGCGGTGTCGTAGAGGCCGTCGCGGATGTAGGCGCGGTCGATCCAGATGGTCACCACCTCGCCCAGCACCAGCCAGGTCCGCACCGAGCCGCCGTCCGCGCCCTGCAGTTGTATCAGCTGACTGAGCCGGCACTCGAAGTTGACGGGGCTCTCCAGCACCCGGGGCGCGGCGATACGCCGCGACGGCGCCCGGGTCAGGCCCGCCATATCGAACTCGTCGATCTCCGGGGGCGCGGGCGCGCACGTCAGGTTCATCCTGTCGGCCAACGCCTTGGTCGCCAGGCTCCAGCAGAAGACCCCCGTCGCCGCGACATTGGCCACGCTATCCTTCCAGCCAATGCTGGAAAAGCCGATGATCGGCGGCTTGTAGTTGAAGGCGTTGAAGAAACTGTAGGGCGCCAGGTTGGCGACGCCCGCCGCGTCGACGGTGGAGACCCAGCCGATCGGTCGCGGCCCGACGATGGCGTTGAACGGATCATGGCGCAGGCCGTGGCCCTGGGCCGGCTCGTAGATGTGGGCGGTATCGTCAGCCATGGCTCCTTGCGCTCATTTTGGGCCGGTTTGGCCGCGCTGGTGTATGACAATCTGTCCGGCATGCGAAAGCGACATTGACACTGGCCCTCGCCAAGACATTATTTTCGTCGAGGGCTTGTATCGGCCGTGAGTCTTTGCTTAAGACTTCCCACTTCAAAAGCTGAGGAACCCCATGGACGACAACACTGTGCAATTGACGCTCGAAAAAACCACCGAGATCGTCGCCGCGTTTGTCTCGAAAAACCAGACCGCCACCGCCGAACTTCCGGCGCTGATCCAGGCGGTGCATCGCGCGCTGACCGGGATTTCGGTGGTCGCGCCCGAGCCTGAGCCGCGCAAAGAGCCGGCGGTGCCCGTGCGGCGTTCCATCACCCCCGACTATCTGGTCTGCCTCGAAGACGGCAAGACCTTCAAGTCTTTGAAGCGCCACCTGCGCACGAAGTACGACCTCAGCCCGGAGGATTACCGGTCGAAGTGGGGTTTGCCCAAGGACTATCCGATGGTCGCCCCCAACTACGCCGCGGCCCGTTCCGCCTTGGCGAAGAACATGGGGCTGGGCAAGGGTGGACGTCAGGCTGCGGAAGACGCCCCGGCTCCGGCCCCCGCACCCGCTCCCAAGGCCCGGCGGGCGGCGAAGTCCACCACCGCCGCCTAGTAGTGCGAATCAGACGCCTCGAACCCACCCGAGAGGCGCCGAACGCACCACAAGGCTTTGAATCTTGTGGTGCATTCTGAACCGCAGGGATCGGACTCATGTGTTTGATTTGCACCACTAGAGCAAACTCGGATCAGGTGGAATCACCTGATCCGAGTTTGCTCTAGAATCAAACATTTGGAGCGCTTCCTGATCGCCGAACCAGTACCCACTTCGGCGGGAAGCGCTCCTGGGGCGACGATATCGTCGCGAAAATCCGGTCTGCTCTCGATCATCGACCCGCGAGATCGTGATTTGACGCGAGGCGAATGCGCCTTGCGTCATCGCGGATCGGACGACGATCGCGATCCCGTCCGCGCGTAAATTGTCAGGAGGAGGTCCAGGGGTGGCTGACGCCCGCGTTCGCGCCGACGGCGCCTCCTCCCAGGCAATCACGCGAACCGATCGCATGCGGCCTGAAATTCTCGAGCGCGATACGACGCACATCGGCTATGTGACCGTCGAGCGCCTTCGCGTGCGCCTGGCCGACGGCGTCGAGGTGGTCCGCGAGGTCGAGAGTCACGGCGATGCGATCGCCGTCCTCCCCTACGACGCGGAGCGTCGCAAGGCCCTGATCGTAAAGCTGTTTCGGGCCCCCGCCTTCGACCGGTTCGGCGAAGAGGCGCTCGAGGAAGCGTGCGCCGGGATGATCGAGACTCCTGACCACGAGAATGGCGACGGCCAGGCCGCGGACGAGGCCGCCACCGTGCGCCGGGAGGCCATGGAAGAGCTGGGCCTGCGGCTGGGCGCCCTGGAGTTCGTGGCCAGGGTGTGGTCGAGCCCCGGGGTCTCGGCCGAGCGCGTGGCGCTCTATCTCGCGCCCTACCAGCCGCGCGACCGGGTCGCGCCGGGGGGCGGGCTCCCCGAGGAACACGAGGCGATCACGGTCATAGAGCGGCCGCTGGCGCAACTGGCGGCCGACGCCGACGCCGGGCGCATCGTCGACCTCAAGCTGCTGGCCCTGGTCCTGGCCCTGCGCGCGCGCCGGCCGCAACTATTCACGGACTAGTGTGCAGGATTTGAAGTTCGCCGGTGTGTGGGGTCGGGCTGGGTGAGAACTTAAAATCCAAAAAGCACACTAGCGCAAACGCCATCCAGGTGGAATCACCTGGATGGTGATGATTTGCGCTTCTGTAACGGGCCCTCCAGTGTCAATCCCTGCCGAGCTTAATCCTATCGCCGGTGTCTTGCTTCTGTCCGCAGTCGGCGCTGGGCCG
>JAQGIW010000149.1 GCA_028290905.1 Caulobacteraceae bacterium
GGAGTTCGAAGCCAAGCAGACAAACTTATCCACACTATCCACAGCCAGCCGCCCGCGCTCCGCGCAGGCGGCTGCTACAACAACCACTGTGGCAATTTAATCTGTCTCACCAGAGGGGGGCACTCCAATGTGTTCAGCCCTGAAAACCTGCCCAAAACCTGCCAAAACCTGCCAACGGGAGCCCGCAGCCCAAACTTCCTTGATGGGGAGGAAGAAAAAGCGCGCTTCTCCTGCTTTTCGAGTGGCTGCTCTGCGGCGCGGTACGCGGCGCTTGACTCGGCGTGCGGCGTCGCCCAGTTACGGGGCGACTCTCGCGGGAGAGGCCGGGCCGTGATCAGCGCCCGGAGCCGAAGGCGCAACCGCCCCGGAATCGCTCAGGCAAAAGGACCGCGAGAGCCCGACGAACGCTGGAAAGAGACGCGTGGCGTTCCCCCCGGGGTCGCCGCACGGATCGCCGAAGGAGCAAGGGCGCGCGCGGTTTCGCGGGTCCGGAAACTCTCAGGCCCAAGGGACAGCGGGGGCGTGCGAGGACCGGCGGGCCGTCCGCCCCTCCTTCCGCACCCGTCCGTGGAGCCCGATAGCGTGACCCCAAGCGACATAAACGGCGAAGCCCTCAAGCGGACCCCGCTGGCGGACGCTCATGTCGCGCTTGGGGCCAAGATGACGCCGTTCGCCGGCTATGACATGCCCGTTCAGTATCCCGCCGGCATCCTCAAGGAACACCTGTGGACGCGCGCCCACGCCGGCGTTTTCGACGTCTCGCACATGGGCCCGGCGTTCCTCGAACTGGCCGACCGCTCCGGCGATCCCGAAGCCGACCATCGGGCCGTGGCTGCCCTGATCGAGCCGCTGGTCTGCGGCGACATCCGCGGATTGAAGCCCGGCCAACTCCGCTACACCCTGCTGCTGAACCAAGGCGGCGGCATGGTCGACGACCTGATGGTCGGCCGGCCGGCCGAGCCGAAGCGCCAGGGCGGCCTCTACATCGTGGTCAACGCCGCCACCAAGGAGGGCGATTTCGCCGCCATCGGGGCCACGGCGGGACTCCATGCCCGCCTCGAAAGAGCCGATGACGGAGCGCTGGTCGCCGTTCAGGGCCCGGAGGCCGAGGCGGTGGTGGACGTCCTCGCGCCGGGCGCTGCGGACCTCGGCTTCATGAGCTTCGCGGTCCTGGATTTCGAGGGCGAGAGGCTCGTCGTCTCCCGCAGCGGCTATACCGGCGAGGACGGTTTCGAAATCCTGGCTCCGGCAAGGCTCGCCGAGCGCGTTTGGACGCGCCTGATGGCCGATCCCCGCACGGCGCCGGTGGGCCTAGGCGCTCGGGACTCCCTGCGCCTGGAGGCGGGGCTGCCGCTCTATGGCCACGACGCCGACGAGACGACCTCGCCGGCGGAGGCCGGCCTCGCCTTCGCGGTGTCCAAGCGCCGGCTGAAGGCGCGAGATTTTCCGGGCGCCGCCCGGATCGCCGCCGAGCTGGGGGGGGATCTGGCGCGGGTGCGTGTCGGCCTGCGGGTGCTGGAGGGCGCGCCGGCCCGGGAGGGCGCCGCCATCCTCGCCGCTTCCGGCGAAACGCTGGGGGCCGTCACCAGCGGCGGCTTCGCCCCCAGCCTCTCCGCGCCCATCGCCATGGGTTACGTCCCGCCGGCCTTCGCGACTGCCGGAACGCCGCTCGCCGTCCAGGTGCGCGGCCGCTCGCAACGGGCCGAGGTCGTCGACCTGCCCTTCGTTCCCCACCGCTACGTCCGCAAGCCCAAGCCTGCCTGAGCCCGGCCTGGCCCTCCAGAGGAAGTCACAGACGATGAAATTCACCAAGGATCATGAGTGGGTCGATCTGGTCGGCGACGTGGCCACCATCGGGATCACCGCCTACGCCGCCGAGCAGCTCGGCGACGTCGTCTTTGTGGAGCTGCCCGAGGCCGGCAAGTCGGTCCACGCCGGCGAGCCCCTGGCTGTGGTGGAGAGCGTCAAGGCGGCCTCCGACGTTTTCGCGCCCGTCAGCGGCGAGGTGGCGGCCGCGAACGGCGAGCTGAGCGATACGCCGCAGACGGTCAACGACCAGCCGGAGGGCGAGGGCTGGTTCGTCAAGATCAAGGTGGCCGATCCCAAGGAGGTCGACGCGCTGATGGACCGGGCCGCCTACGAGGCCTTCCTGGCGACCCTCTGACCATGCGCTACCTGCCCCTCACCCCCGCCGACCGTGCCGACATGCTGGCGGTGGTCGGCGCCGATACGATCGACGACCTGTTCGTCGACGTCCCCGCCGCCGCCCGCCTCGCCGGGCCGGTGGACCTGCCCCATCACGCCAGCGAGCTCGCCGTCGAGCGGGCGCTGGGCCGGCTCGCCGCGCGCAACCGCCCGGCCGGAGCGGGGCCGTTCTTCTGCGGCGCCGGCGCCTATCGCCACCACGTGCCGGCCAGCGTCGACCACCTGATCCAGCGCTCGGAGTTCCTGACCAGCTACACGCCCTATCAGCCGGAGATCGCCCAGGGCACCTTGCAGGTCCTGTTCGAGTTCCAGACGCAGGTGGCGGCGCTGACCGACCTGCCGGTCGCCAACGCCTCGATGTACGACGGCTCCACGGCCTGCGGCGAGGCGGTGCTGATGGCCTCCCGGGTGACGCGCCGGGGCAAGGCGGTGCTGTCGGGCGGGCTGCACCCGCACTACGGGGAGACCGCCCACACCCTCGCCCACTCCGCCGGGGTGGAGACGCGGCGCCTGCCGGCGGCGGTGGACGGCGAGGCCGCCGTGATCGAGGCCATCGACGCCGACACCGCCTGCGTGGTGGTGCAGACCCCCAATGTGTTCGGCACGGTCACCGACGTCTCGGCGATTGCCGAGGCCGCCCACGCCGCCGGCGCCCTGCTCATCGTGGTCACCACCGAGGCGGTCGCCTACGGCCTGCTGAAGTCCCCGGGCGAGATGGGCGCCGACATCGCCGTGGCCGAGGGCCAGTCGATCGGCAACGGCCTCAACTTCGGCGGCCCCTACGTGGGCCTGTTCGCCTGCACCGAGAAGCTGCTTCGCCAGGCCCCCGGGCGGCTGTGCGGCGAGACGGTGGATGCCGAAGGCAGGCGCGGCTTCGTGCTCACCCTCTCCACCCGCGAGCAGCACATCCGGCGGGACAAGGCGACCTCCAACATCTGCACCAACTCCGGCCTCTGCGCCCTGGCCTTCTCCATCCACATGTCGATGCTCGGCGGGGCCGGGCTGGAGACGCTGGCGCGGATCAACCACGCCCGGGCGGTGCGCGCGCGCGACGCCCTGGCCGCCATTCCGGGCGTGGAGGTCCTCACCCCGCGCTTCTTCAACGAATTCGCCGTGCGGCTGCGCAAGCCCGCGGCCGCCGTGGTCGAGGCGCTCGCGGCGCGTGACGTGCTGGCGGGCGTGCCGTTCTCCCGGCTCGATCCCGGCGCGGGGCTGGACGACGTGCTGCTCGTCTGCGCCACCGAGACCACCACGGCTGAAGACATCGACGCCCTCGCCCGGGCCCTGAGCGCGGAGATCGCCGCATGACCATGCTGAACGTCGGCCGGCCCACCCGCCCCAGCGAAGTGGCCCCCGCGCAGGAGGGGCCACCCCCCGGGCGCGGACTGCTCCAGGACGAGCCGCTGATCTTCGAAGTGGGCGGCTGGGGGAAGACCGGTGTCGATTTCGAGACGGCGGCGGACGAGCCGCTGGACGCCGGCGACCTGGCGGGCCTGACGCGGGCGGCGGCCCCGGACCTGCCGGGCCTATCCGAGCCCGAGACCCTGCGCCACTACGTGCGGCTGTCGCAGCGGAACCACGCCATCGACCTGGCGCTCTACCCGCTGGGATCGTGCACCATGAAGCACAACCCGCGCCTGGACGAGAAGCTGGCCCGGCTGCCCGGGTTCCTCGACCTCCATCCCCTTCAGCCCCAGTCCACCGTCCAGGGCGCCCTGGCGGTGATGGATGCGCTCGCCCACTGGCTTAAGACCCTGACCGGACTCCCGGCGGTGGCGCTGTCGCCCAAGGCCGGGGCCCAGGGCGAGCTGTGCGGCCTGCTGGCCATCCGAGCCGCCCTCGAAGCCCGCGGCGACGGCCGTCGCACGGTGCTGGTCCCCACCTCGGCCCACGGCACCAATCCGGCCACCGCCGCCCAGGCGGGCTATGCGGTGAGGGAGATCGGCCAGACCGCCGACGGGCATGTCGACCTCGCCGACCTCGCGGCCCAGCTGGGACCGGACGTGGCGGCGGTGATGGTCACCAACCCCAACACCTGCGGCCTCTTCGAGCGCGACGTGATCGAGATCGCCCGCCTCGCCCACGAGGCGGGGGCCTTCTTCTATTGCGACGGGGCCAACTTCAACGCCATCGTCGGACGCGTCCGGCCGGTCGACCTTGGCGTCGACGCCATGCACATCAACCTGCACAAGACCTTCTCCACCCCCCACGGCGGCGGCGGCCCGGGCTCGGGGCCGGTGGTGCTGAGCGCCGCCCTGGCGCCCTACGCTCCCACCCCGTGGCTGGTTCACGATGGCGACGGGCTGCGGCTGGAGGAGCAGGCCGCCGGCGAGGCGGTCGCCTCCCTCGGGCGCCTGTGCGCCTTCCACGGCCAGATGGGCATGTATGTGCGGGCCCTGGCCTACATGATGAGCCACGGCGCCGACGGCCTGCGCCAGGTGGCCGAGGATGCGGTACTGAACGCCAACTACATCAAGGCGCGGCTCTCGGGGGTGATGAGCGCGGCCTACCCGGACGGCCCCTGCATGCACGAGGCCCTGATCGACGATTCGTGGCTGGAGGGCACGGGCGTCTCCACCCTCGACTTCGCCAAGGCGATGATCGACGCCGGCTTCCACCCCATGACCATGTACTTCCCGCTGGTGGTGCACGGGGCGATGCTGATCGAACCCACCGAGACCGAGCCCCGCCACGAGATCGACCGCTTCTGCGACACCCTGCTGGAGCTGGCGGCGGCCGCCAAGGCCGGCGATGTGGAGCGGTTCAAAGGCGCCCCCTTCCACGCGCCCGTGCGGCGACTGGACGAGACGCTGGCCGCCCGCCGGCCGAGGCTCAGATGGACCCGCGCGGAGGCGTAGAACGGCTCCGGACCATGGCCCAAACGCCACGGCTCGCGGCGGGGACCGGCGGCTAAGACAGACTGACGCAAAATACCCCTATCGCGAGCCGGCCTCAGCCCCATATGACAAAAGGGGCCCGGCGTTCTGTCTTCGTCTGGACCTAGAAGTCCAGTGCAATGACCGCAATCACCGAGCGTGCCCCAAGACTGATCCGCCGGCCGACATCGTTCCGGCGTCGCGCGTGGCGTTTCGCGTTGCTGACCGTGGGCTGGCTGCTGATGGCTGTGGGTCTGGTGGGATCGATCCTGCCGGGCCACCTGGGGCTGCCGGTCCTGATGGTGGGCCTGATCATCGTGCTGCGCACGTCGCGGCCGGCGCGCCGGCTGTTCATCGGCCTGCAGCGCCGCCACCCGCGCTTCTTCTTCCCGATCCGCCGGCTGCTGCGGCGCAAGCCGGAGGTATTGCCGGTGGCCTGGCAGCAGGTCCTTCGCACCGAGCGGTTCCTGCTGCCCCGCCGCTGGCGCCCGGCCCGCCGCGTCCGGCGCTGGCTCTTCGTCAGGCGGCGGGTGGTCTAGCTCTTTGTCTTGACGCGCGTTTGATCCGAGAACCGGCAGCCGCTTTTCGGAACGCGCTTTAGAACTTCGGCATGCCCGGCAGTCCGGCGAGGGGGCCGGCGACGTCGCGCATCACCTCCTGCTGCTTGGCCTCGAGCTTGCGGCGGGCGTCGGCGTGGGCGGCGATGATCAGGTCGGCGACGATCTCGCCTTCACCGGGCGCCATCAGGCTCTCGTGGACGGTCAGGCGCGCCAGGGCGCCGTCGCCGGTCAGGGTCAGGCGCACCATGTCGCCGCCGGAGACGCCTTCCACTTCCGCGCGGGCCAGTTCGGCCTGGGCGGCCTGCAACTTCTCCTGCATCGCCTGGGCCTGCTTCATCAGGTCGCCGAGGTCCTTCATCGCCATTCAATCCTCTTCGGTCGGGTCGTCTTCGAGCGCGGGCGCCACGGGGGCGGGATGGCGGATCTCGAGGATCTCGGTTCCCGGAAACGCCGCCAGCACGGCTTGGACGAAGGGCTCGGCAAGGGCCTCCTCCTGGGCCCTGGCCGCCGCCCGCTTCTGGCGCTCGAACAGGGTCTCCGCGCCGCCGCCGTGCTCGCAGGCCACCAGCCACGGCTGGCCGGTCCATTCCTTCAGGCGCGCCACCAGGCGCTGCGACAGGTTGGCGGGCGCGCCGGGCGCGGCCTCGAAGACCACCGCGCCGGTGCGGAAGCTGATCGGCCGCACATAGCGCTCCAGATCGAGCTTCAGGTTGACGTCGCGCTTCGCCTCCGCCAGGCGCGCCAGGTCGTCGAACGACCTCAGCTGGGCGTGGGGCTGGGCGAGGCCGGAAGTCGGCTGCGGAGCGGGCTCCGGCCGCGCCCGCAGCGCCTGCGCCCCGCCGCCGGCGCCGCGCGGC
>JAQGIW010000162.1 GCA_028290905.1 Caulobacteraceae bacterium
GGGAGAAGCCGGAATACGCCGAGCGCTTCAATCCGATCGACCACGTGGCCGATTGGACGACGCCGATCCTGGTGGTGCACTCCGGCCGCGACGACCGCGTTCCCCTCGACCAGGGGATGGGCGCCTATGGCGCGGCCCAGCTGCGCCATGTGCCGAGCGAACTGCTGTACTTCCCGGACGAGAACCACTGGGTGCTCAAGCCGCAGAACTCGGTGCAGTGGTACGCCACGGTGGAAGCGTGGATGAAGCGCTGGCTGCGGGGTCCGGATCAGCCCACGGCCACGGCCGCCCCAGCCGCCGGGGCGGCGAACTCGCTCGCGGGGTCGCCGGCGATCCGCGAGTGATGCATCACCCGCGGCTGGGTCATGTCCCAAGGACAGGCGCGGTGCATCAGGCGGCGGTTGTCCCAGACGACCACGTCCCCGGGCGTCCAGCGGTGGCGCCAGACGCGGGGCGGCTGGCAGGCGAAGGCGCATAGCTCGTCCAGCAACCGCTCGGAGCGCTCGGCGGAAAGGCCAGGGACGCCATAGGCGTGGCGGCCGATGACGAGGTTGCGCCGATCGGTCTCGGGATGGATCTTGACGAGGGGCCGCAGGGGCGGCTCGTCGACGCCAAAGCCGTAGGGGGTCACGCCCTGGGCCGGCGACAGCCCCGCCCTGGCCTGGCTGTGACGCAGCGAGTGAAAGGCGCTGAGCGGCTCGATCTGCGCCCGTGTCGCTGGGTCGAGGGCGTCATAGGCCGCCCGCATGTCGGCCCATTCGGTCTCGCCGCCCTCGGCGGGGACGACGTGGGCGGAGAACACCGCGCCCTTGGCCTGGACCGGCATGTAGGTGCTGTCGTGGTGCCAGCCCATGTTGCCGAGGAGGGTCTTCACCACCTCGTCGCCCTCCGCCGTCGCGCGGACCGAGCCGTCCGGGCGCACGTTGCTCAACGGGGCGATCTCGAACTCCGGCGGCCCAAAGCGGCGGGCGAAGGCCACCTGCTCCTCGCGGGTGAGATGTTGGCCCGGGAAGATCAGCAGCGCGCGGTCGAGCCAGACACCATAGAGCCAGGCGAACGCGGCCTCGTCGATCTCAGCCAGCCGGCGGCCGGTGACCACCGCCCCGAAGGTCGCCTGCAGCGGCGCGGTCGTGAAGCCGTGCGTCTCTACCATGGCTCGTCCTCCCGGGGGCGCAGCTCTTCGGCCGGCCCAGTGGCTGATCATGAACCCGATCGCCGCGATCGCCCAGAGGGTAGGTTATGCCGGCGTCGTGGCGCGCGCCCTGAACGCCTTCAGGGCCTCGGAGAGCGCCGCCCGCTGACCCTGATCGGCGGCTGGATCGGCGCTGTAGCCGCCGTCGACGGCGATCGCCTGGCCGGTGACGAACTTCGAGGCCGGACTGGCCAGAAAGAGCGCGGTCTGGGCGATGTCGTCCGGCTCGCCGATGCGGGGGATCGGATGGCCTGCCTCGGCGCGTTCGGCCAGGAAGGCGCGGAAGGGTTCCGCCTCCTCCTTGGATATCCCATAGGCCCGCGACAGCAGTTGGGTGCGGATCGCCCCAGGACAGATGGCGTTCGATCGGATCCCGTGAGGGGCCAGCTCGATCGCGGCGCACTTGGCGAGGTGGATCACGCCCGCCTTGCAGACGCTGTAGATCACCGGGCCGCCGCCGCCCGTGAGGCCAGCGACGCTGGCGGTGGAGATCATGCTGCCCCCGCCCCGCGCCTTCATCGCCGCGACACCATGCTTGTAGCCGAGGATCACACCCCTCAGCAGCACCCCGATGGTGCGGTCGACGCTCTCCATCTTGAGCTGGTCAAGCTCGGCGATCGTGCCGCCGTAGCCGGCGTTGTTGAAAAGCACATCGAGGCCGCCGTAGGTCTGCACGGCGTGGCCGACAAGCGCTTCGACGTCGCCCTCGAAGAGGACGTCGGTGCGCAGGTAGCTGACCGCGTCGCCGAACGTCGCCGCTAGCGCGCCCGTCTCCCCCTCCTGCAGGTCGCCGACCACGACCTTGGCGCCCTGTTCGAGGAAGAGCCGCGACGTCGCCAGCCCCATGCCCGCAGCCCCGCCGGTGATCACCGCCACCTTGCCATCCAGTACGCCCGCCATCTCCGTCCCTTTCGCATTTGGTTGGTCGGAACTCTACAGGCGCCCCCGGCCGGACGCCATCAGCGAGCGGCCTCGACGCGGACGGGCGCGCGGCGTAACCGCCACCCATGGTCGATCCGCCCCTCGCCGTCGCAGCACCCCGCCGCGTCGCCCTGTCTCCCAATGTGCGCGGGGCGCTGTGGATGCTGCTGTCGGCCGTGACCTTCACGGCCATGACCACGCTGATCAAGTTCCTGGGCAAGGACTATCCGGCGAGCCTGCAGGCCTTCTACCGCCAGGCGGCCGGCCTCCTCGTCCTGGCGCCGTGGATCCTGCGCCATCCGGTGCGCGCCTTCGCCACCACCCGACCCGGCATTCTCATCTTCAGGGCCGGCGCGGGCACGATCGGCATGATCATGAGCTTCTACGCCTTCCAGAAGATGCCGCTCGCCGAGGCCAACGCCCTGTCGTTCACCCGCGCCCTGTGGCTCGTGCCTCTGGCGGCCTTCGTGCTGCGCGAGAAGGTGGGCCCGCACAGGATCGGCGCCGCCATCGTCGGGTTCCTGGGCGTCGTGCTGATGCTGCATCCGGACGGCAAGGGCGGCGCTATCGGCGTTCCACAGCTGTGCATGCTGGCGGCGTCGCTGCTGTTCTCGTTCACCGTGGTCGGCATGAAGGCGCTGACCCGGGATCATCCGCCCTCCACGCTCCTCTATTGGAGCGCGGCCCTGGGCTTCCTCTTCACCCTGCCGCTGGCGCTGCTGTCATGGCGCTGGCCGACACCGGGGGACCTCGCCCTGCTCTGCCTGATGGGCGCGATCGCGACGGTCAATCAGGCCTGTTATATCAAAGGCATGCAGGCGGCCGACGCCGCCGCCATGGCGCCGATCGACTACACGCGCCTGGTGTTCTCGGCCACGGCCGGCTTCTTCCTGTTCGGCGAGGTCCCCGGCGGCCTCACCCTGCTCGGCGCGGCGGTCGTCATCGCCTCGACCCTCTACATCACCTGGCGCGAGCACATGATCGTCATGCGCATGCGGACGGAGGAAGTCGCCTGAGGCCCCTCAGTAGGACCTGGGCAGACCGAGAACGTGCTCGCTGAGGTAGGAGAGGATCAGGTTGGTGGAGATCGGCGCGACCTGATAGAGGCGCGTCTCGCGGAACTTGCGCTCCACGTCGTACTCCTCGGCGAAGCCGAAGCCACCGTGGGTCTGCAGGCACGTGTCGGCGGCGGCCCAGGAGGCCTCGCTGGCCAGAAGCTTGGCGGTGTTGGCCTCCTCGGCGCACGGCCGCCCCTGATCGTAGAGGCGGGCGGCCTCATAGGTCATCAGGCGCGCGGCGCGGGCGGCGGCGTAGGCCCGGGCGATCGGGAAGGCGACGCCCTGGTTCTGGCCGATCGGCCGGCCGAACACCACCCGCTCCTTCGCGTACGCGGTGGCCTTGTCGGTGAACCAGCGCGCGTCGCCCACGCACTCGGCGGCGATCAGGATGCGCTCGGCGTTCATGCCGTCAAGGATGTAGCGGAAGCCCTTGCCCTCTTCGCCGATCAGCGACGACGCCGGGATCTCCAGGTTGTCGAAGAACACCTCGGTGGTGGCGTGGTTGATCATGGTGCGGATGGGCTTGATGGTCATCCCCCGCCGCAGGGCCTCGCGCATGTCGACCAGAAACACGCTGAGGCCCTCGCTCTTGCGGGCGACGGCCTCCTTGGGGGTGGTGCGGGCGAGCAGGACCATCAGGTCGGAATGCTCGGCGCGCGATGTCCACACCTTCTGCCCGTTGACCACATAGGCGTCGCCCCGGCGCACCGCCGTGGTGGAGATCGAGGTGGTGTCCGTGCCGGCGGTGGGCTCGGTGACGCCGAAGGCCTGCAGGCGGATCTCGCCGGTGGCGATCTTGGGCAGCCACGCGGACTTCTGTTCGGGGGAGCCGTGCCGCAAGACCGTTCCCATGGTGTACATCTGGGCGTGCAGGGCGGCGGCGTTGCAGCCGCTGGCGTGGACCTCCTCCAGGATCGCCACCGCGGTGGAGAGGCCCAGGCCGCTGCCGCCGTAGGCCTCCGGGATCAGGACGCCGAGATAGCCGCCCTCGGTCATCGCCGCCACGAACTCGGAGGGATATTTCCGCTCGCGGTCGCGCACGCGCCAGTACTCGCCCGGGAAGCGGGCGCAGAGGGCGCGGACCGCTTCGCGGATCTGGTCGACGGAGGCTTCGTCGGGAGCGTGAGGGGTGGCGTGCGAGGCGGAGTGAGTGGTGGTTTCGGTCATCGCGCCGTTTTGGCAGATTTTGGCAGGTTTTGGCAGGTGGTTGGCAGTGGAGTGACCCCCTGAAATGAGACAGTGAAAAGTGCCACTCATCGGAGGAGAGCGATGTGGCTCTGAAGCTGCGAAGTTACACGAGGGAGTTCAAATTGAAGGCGCTGTCCCGCTGGCGCGCGGG
>JAQGIW010000170.1 GCA_028290905.1 Caulobacteraceae bacterium
TTTGAACTCCCTCGTGTAACTTCGCAGCTTCAGAGCCACATCGCTCTCCTCCGATGAGTGGCACTTTTCACTGTCTCATTTCAGGGGGTCACTCCAGGCGCCTCGGACCTGCCCGCGACCGGCCAGAAACAGGATGATGACCTGCCGACGACATGCTTGATTCCTGCCAGAAGAGGCCCGAAACCTGCCGATGATCTGCCAGAACCTGCCCGCGGCGTCCGGCGCGGGGTGGCATCCGTGGTTCTGTGGAATGAACCCCTGGAATGGGACAGTTGAACAAGGGGAAAGGGGCGAGGGTCTCCCCCGCCTTGACGCACGTCCCCCACGCGCCCACCCTTGGCCCCGGATCAGATGGCCGGGCGGTCGCTCTCTCGCTTCACGGCGGGGGGGAGGAAAGTCCGGGCTCCACGGCGAGAAGGCGGCGGGTAACGCCCGCCGGGGGCGACCCCAGGGATAGCGCCACAGAAAGCAAACCGCCCGATGGCTTCGGCCCCCAAGGCTGAAGATCAAGGGTAAGGGTGAAAGGGTGGGGTAAGAGCCCACCGCGGACCGGGTGACCGGGACGGCATGGCAAGCCCCGCCTGGAGCAAGACCGAATAGGGGCGTCGCGCCGGCCGCAAGGCCGGCGGGCTTCGCCGGCCCAGACGCCCGGGTAGGTCGCGAGAACCGTCCGGCAACGGGCGGTCCAGAGGAATGACCGTCGCGTTTCCCCGTGAGGGGAAGCGGCACAGAACCCGGCTTACAGGCCATCTGATCCCCCCGATCTCGACTTGGGGCTGTGCACAGCCGCGTCGTACGTTCTCTGTATGTTCTGTTTAACCGCGTGTACTACCCACGGAATCATGGATGAAGGCTTAATTTTACGCGAAAGTGGGGTCCAGAGTCATTGAGTGGCATTTGTACCCATGATACGCCTGTGCATCGCCGAGGATGGGCCTGGCGAATTTGGGGCTGGGTGGCTGTGTTCCTGTCCACCATCGAGCGGCAACTGGACTCGAAGCGGCGGATCGTCCTGCCCGCGGAATTCCGCGTCGCCGCCGCCGGCCCCTTCGACGGCGTCTTCTGCTTCCCGTCCATCGAGGCGGACTGCGTGGAGGGCGGCGGCCAGGCTCTTTTCGACACCTACAAGGGTGTGATCGACGAGCTTCCATTCGGCGACGCGCTGCGCTCGGCCCTGGAGACCAGCGTCATGGGCGGCATGGCCAGGCTGTCGTGGGACCCGGCAGGCCGGATCACACTGCCGGAGTCGCTTTGCCAGATGTTCGGCCTCACCGACTGGGTGTCGGTGGTGGGTCTGGGCGACCGCTTCCAGATCTGGTCGCGCGAGGCCTTCGCCGCCCATCGCGAACGCCAGAGGATGCTGGCCCGGGAGGGCCTCCCGGCCCTGCGCGCCCAGCAGCGCCTGGCCAAGGCGGTGGCCTCATGAGCGCGCCGGCGCATATTCCCGTGCTGCTGGACGAGGTGCTGGAGATGGTGCGCCCCGCGCCGGGCCGGACGATCGTCGACGGGACCTTCGGGGCCGGAGGCTACAGCCGCGCCTTCCTGGACGCGGGCGCCGCGGTCGTCGCCTTCGATCGCGACCCGGGCGCCGCCGCTTTCGTCGCGCAACTTCGGCGCGGCGGCGAGTTCCGCCTGGTCCAGGCGCCGTTCTCCCGCATGGCCGAGGCGGTGGGGGAGGGGGGAGCGGACGGCGTCGCCCTCGATCTCGGCCTCTCCTCCATGCAACTCGACGAGGCCGACCGCGGCTTTTCCCTGATGCGCGACGGGCCGCTCGACATGCGCATGTCCAAGGAAGGGCTCGCCGCCGCCGATCTGGTCAACCAGGCCGATCCGGCTGAACTCGCGCGAATATTCCGTCTCTACGGCGAGGAGCGTCAGGCGCGTCGTGTCGTCGCGGCCCTGGTGCGCCGGCGCGCCGAGACGCCGTTCGAGCGCACCCTTGATCTGGCCGAAGTCGTGGAAAAGGCGCTCGGCGGACGGCGCGGCGCCAAGATTCACCCTGCAACGCGGGTTTTCCAGGCCCTCAGAATCGCGGTCAATGAGGAATTGTCAGAATTGGAGGCCGGTTTAGTGGCGGCCGAGCGTAGCCTCAAGGCGGGCGGTCATCTGGCCGTGGTAAGTTTCCACTCGCTGGAAGACCGCATCGTCAAGACTTTCTTGAACGAGCGGGCGGGTCGTCAGGGCGAGGCCTCGCGGCACGCGCCGCCGCGCGCCGACGGCCCCGCCCCAAGCTTCGCCCTGCTGACGGCCCGCGCGGTCACGCCGAGCGAAGCGGAGGTCGCCGCCAATCCCAGGGCCCGCTCGGCCAAGCTGCGCGCGGCCGCCCGGACGGCCGCGCCCGCCTGGAGGATCGCGGCATGAGGGCCCCGGGCTTTCTTACGGCCCGCATCCGCGGCTTCCGCATCGTCAATCTGCTGGCGCTGACGGTCCTTCTGTTCATCGCGCTCGGCAGCTACGCGCTGAAGACCCTGGCCGGAACGCAGGACGCCGGCGGTGTCGGCGTCGAGGATCAGATCGTGCAGGAACAGAAGCGTATCCGCATGCTCCAGGCCGAAATCTCCGCGCTCGGCGGGCCTCAGCGCGTCGCCGACCTGTCGCGGCAGTATCTGACCCTCGGTCCCGCGGACGCGAAGCATGACATCACCGAGGACGCCCTGCCGGCCCTGGTCGCCCAGCTCCGCGCCCCGCCCCCGGCCCCCGGAGCGCGGGCTTCCAGCCCGCACCTTCCATCCCCCACCGGGCCGGCCGCGACGCCCGCGCCGGTAAAGGCCACCGTGCAATGACGACGGCCGATCCCTTCTTCACCGGGGTCTCCGAGGGGCGGGGCTGGGCCCGCTGGCGGGGCCTGGTCGACCAGCTCGGCTCCGTCGAGCGTGCGTTCAACCGCGCCCGCGCCTCGGGCAAGGCGACCGACGATGTGCGCCTGCGCATCTTCTTCGTCATGGCCCTGTTCGCCGCCGCCTTCCTGGCCGTGGCGATCGCCGCCACCAATGCGGCCCTGTTCTCCGACAGTTCGCGCCACCGGGGCGAGCTCACGCCCACGCGCGCCGCGCGCGCCGATCTCGTGGACCGCAACGGCGAGGTCCTGGCCATGGATCTGGTCCGCTACGGCCTCTATCTGCGTCCCGCCGAAATCGCCGACAAGTCCGCGACGCGGGCCGCTATCCTGGCTGTCGCGCCCCGGCTCTCGCTAACCCAGCTCGACAACGCCCTCACCGGGCGCGAGCCCGTCCGCCATGACAAGCCTGCCCAGCCCGATCCCTCCAAGGAATTCTACGCGGGCGGCGGCCTGACGCCGGCTGAGAAGGCCCGCCTCCACGACCTCGCCCTGCCGGGCTTGGATTTCCAGGAGGAGGCCGGCCGCCTCTACCCCCTCGGCCGCACTGGCGCCCATCTGATCGGATTCGCCAGCAAGGACGGCATCGGCATGGCCGGGGCCGAGAAAGCCTTCGACACGCCGATCCGGGCCGACGCGGCCAGTCACGGAACGCAGCCGCTGTCCATTGACCTGCGGGTGCAGGCCGCCCTGCAGGACGAGCTGGAAACCTCCGCGGCCCACTTCGGCGTCAAGGACGCCGTCGGCATGGTCGTCAACGTGCGCACCGGCGAGATCCTGGCCATGGCCAGCTATCCCGCCTTCGATCCCAACGCGCCCGGCAGGGCCGACCCCGCGACCATGGTCAATCATGCCGCCAACACGGTCTATGAGCCGGGGTCGGTGTTCAAGGTCTTCACCGTGGCGATGGGCCTCGACACCGGCCTCGTCCAGCCCCGCACCGTCTTCGACGTCTGCTCGCCCCTGGTTCTGCCGGGCCAGATCATCCACGACTACGACAAGGGCGACTGCGCCCTGCCGCTCTGGGAGGTGTTCACCCACTCCTCCAACATCGGCGCGGCCAAGATGGCCATCAGGGTGGGGGGCGACAACGAGGCGGCCTACTTCCGCAGCTTCGGCCTGTTCCAGAGGGCCCCAAGCGAGTTGGCGGAGTCCGCCCGGCCCCTGACGCCGCAGCGCATCTCGGTCAACGCCGTCGCCACCATGGCCTTCGGCCAGTCGATCTCGATCAGTCCCCTGGCCATCGCCACGGGCATGAGCGCGATCCTCGATGGGGGGATCTACCGACCCTTGACCTTGCGCAAGCTCGAGTCCGGCCAGGCGCCCGCGCCAGGGCGGCGGGTGATCAAGGAATCGACTTCCCGCACCATGCTCCACCTGATGCGTCTGAACGCCACCAACGGCACCGGCCGCTTCGCCGACCAGCTGGCGCCCGGCTACATGGTCGGCGGCAAGACCGGAACGGCGACCAAGCTCGTCCACGGCCACTACGACAAGGGCAAGAAGAACCTGGCCTCGTTCGCGGCGATCTTTCCCACCACCGGCGGCTTCGACCAGGACCGCTACTATGTGCTTGTGATGATGGACGAGCCCAATGTCCTGGCCGAGACGGGCGGCTTCACCACCGGCGGGGCCGTCTCCGCGCCGATCGCCGGCCGCATCATCCGCCGCATCGCCCCGTTCCTCGACGCGCCACGGATCGCCACCCCGCCGGACGCGCCGGCGCCGGGCCGCGACAAGGACGATGTCGACCCCGCCATCATAGCGGCCCTCAACCAATGACCCCGATCCGCCTCTCCGACCTCATGCAGCGCGACCTCGCCGTCGATCCGATGATCGAAGGGGTCACCGCCGACAGCCGCAAGGTCGAACCTGGCTATCTGTTCGCCGCGCTGCCGGGGGCCAAGGCCGACGGCAAGGCCTTCGTGCCCGCCGCCCTGGCGCGGGGCGCCGTCGCCGTGCTGGCCAGCGAGCACCTGCCCGGCCTCGCCGCCCCGGTCATCAAGGTCGGCGATCCCCGCCGGGCCTACGCCCTGGCGGCGGCCGCCTTTTTCGGCGCCCAGCCGGCGACCTGCGTCGCCGTCACCGGCACCAACGGCAAGACATCGGTCGCCGCCTTCTGCCGTCAGATCTTCGCCGCCGCCGGCCAGTCGTCGGCCAGCATGGGGACGCTCGGCGTTCGCGCCGGCGACGAGCAGCTCGCGCCCCCCGGGCTGACTACCCCGGATGCGGCCGATGTCGCGCGCATCCTCGCCGACCTTGCCGGGCGGGGCGTCACCCACCTCGCCCTCGAAGCCTCCTCGCACGGGATCGACCAGCGGCGGCTCGACGGCGTGAAGCTGAAGGCGGCGGGCTTCCTGAACCTGACCCAGGACCACCTTGACTATCACGGCACCATGGGCGTCTACCGCGCCGCCAAGCTGCGCCTGTTCGACACCCTGCTGCCCCGGGGCGGGGCGGCGGTGCTGAACGCCGATTCCGACTCCTATTCCGCCTTCGCCGCCGCGGCGATCACCCACGGCCAGACGGTGATGTCGGTGGGCGCCATGGGCCAGGGCCTGACCCTGGTCGGGCGCACCCTGCTGCCGCACGGCCAGCGCCTGAAGATCAGGGCCTGGGGCCGGCCGCACGAGGTCGTGTTGCCCCTTGCCGGCGCCTTCCAGGCCTCCAACGCCCTGGTGGCGGCCGGCCTGTGCATCGCCGCCGGCGAGGCGCCCGATACCGTCGTCGCCGCGCTCGAGCGGCTGGAGGGCGCGCCGGGACGTCTCCAGCGCGTCGGCGCCGGCGCGCGGGGCGGCGAGGCCTACGTCGACTACGCCCATACGCCCGACGGCTTGCAGACCATCCTCACGGCGCTTCGACCCCACGCCAAGGGCCGCCTGATCGTCGTGCTCGGCGCGGGTGGCGACCGCGACCGGGGCAAGCGCCCGCTAATGGGAGCCATCGCCGCCGACCTGGCCGACATAGGCTTCGTCACCGACGACAATCCGCGCTCGGAGGATCCCGCCGCCATCCGCGCGCAGGTCCTGGCCGGCGGCGCGGGCCTCCGCGAGATCGCCGATCGCCGCCAGGCCATCACCGCCGCCGCGGCCCTGCTCGAGGCCGGCGACATCCTGGTCGTCGCCGGCAAGGGCCATGAGCAGGGCCAGACCGTCGGCGACCTGACGATCCCCTTCGATGACGTGGCGGAGACGCGCCGCGCCCTCGGCCTGGCCGATCGGGCGGCCTGAATGGCCGCGAACCTGGATATGGCCGGCCGGCCGCTGTGGACCTCCGACGAGATCGTGACAGCCACCCGCGGCCGCCTGGAGGGGAACGGGTTCGTCGCCGCGGGGGTCGGCATCGACAGCCGGGATCTCGCGCCCGGCGATCTCTTCGTCGCCCTGGCCGGGGACCGGGACGGTCATGCCTTCGTTCCGGCGGCCGTGGCCAGGGGCGCCGTGGGAAGCCTGACGACGCGCCCGGTGGAGGGTTCCTCGATCATCGTGGCCGACACCCTGGACGGCCTGCGCCGGCTCGGCGAAGCGGCGCGCGGCCGGGCCCGGCGGGCGCGCCGGGGGGCCGTGACCGGATCGGTGGGCAAGACCAGCGTCACCCAGGCCATCCGCGCGGGCCTGGATCGCGCCGGCGCCGCGCACGGCTCGGTCAAGTCCTACAACAACCACATAGGGGTTCCCCTCACCCTGGCCCGCATGCCGGCCGCCACCGAGCGGGCGATCTTCGAGATCGGCATGAACCACGAAGGGGAGATCACCCCGCTCTCCTTGATGGTCCGCCCCCATGCGGTGGCCATCACCAATATCGAGGCGGTGCATGTGGAGAACTTCCCCGATGGCGAGGCGGGCGTCGCCCGGGCCAAGGCCGAGATTCTCGATGGCCTCGAGCCGGGGGGGCTGGCGATCCTCAACGCCGACAACCGCTGGTTCGACACCCTGAAGGCCGAGGCTCGCCGCCGGGGCGCGCGGGTGCGCGCCTTCGGCCGCGCCAAGGGCGCCGACGCCCAGCTGATCCGCTTCGCCCCGGCGCCCGGCGGCGCCTCGGTGGAGGCCCGCATCGATGACACCCGCGTCGAGTTCCCGCTCCGTCAGAGCGCGTCGCACTGGGGACCCATGAGCCTGTGCGCCCTGTTGATGATGCGGGCGCTGAACGTCGATCTCGACACCGGCATCGCCGCTCTGGGCGCCTTCGAGCCCCTGCCTGGCCGGGGCGCGGAACGCAACCTCTCCTGGCCCGGCGGCTGCCTGACCCTGATCGACGAGAGCTATAACGCCAGCCCGGTGTCGGTCGCCGCCGCCCTCGCCAACCTCGGCGCCCGGGGCTCCGCCGGTCGCCGGATCGCCGCGCTCACCGACATGCTGGAGCTGGGCCCGCAGTCCGCCCTGCGCCATGCCGAGCTGGCCCCGGCCGTGGAGGCCGCGGGGGTGGACCTGGTGTTCTGCGCCGGGCCGCTGATGAAGTCCCTGTTCGAGGCGTTGCCCGCCGCGCGCCGCGGCGCCTGGGCGCCCACCGCCGAGGAACTGCTCCCCAGGCTCGCCGAAGCTCTCGGCGCGGGCGACGTGGTGATGATCAAGGGCTCCCGCGATTCCCGCGCGGCGGCCCTGGTGGCGGGTCTCCTGGTGCTGGAGAGCGCCTGATGCTCTACTGGCTCTACCAGCGCCTGGCCGAGCACCACCACCACCTGCCGGTGCTCAATCTGCTCCGCTATCTCACCTTCCGCGGCGGGATGGCGGTGGCCACCGCCCAGCTGGTGGTGGTCGCCATGGGCTCGCGCTTCATCCGCTGGATGAGGGCGCGCCAGGGCAAGGGCCAGCCGATCCGTGCCGAGGGCATCGAGCGCCACATTATCGAGAAGGCCGGCACCCCGACCATGGGCGGGCTGATGTTCCTGGCGGGGATCACCGTCTCCACCCTGCTGTGGGCGGACCTCACCAACGTCTACATCTTGGCAAGCCTGCTGGTGACCCTGGGCTTCGGGGCGCTGGGCTTCATGGACGACTACGCCAAGGTCACGAAGCAGACCTCCGCCGGGCTCTCGGGTCGCATGCGGCTGGTGGTGGAGGCGGGCCTGGCCATGCTGGCGGTCTATCTGATGGTCCGCTTCGGCCAGCCCTCGCCGGAGAACGCCCACCTGTCGACCTCCCTGGCGTTTCCGATCTTCAAGCGCGCCCTGATCGACCTCTCCTGGTTCTATCTGGTCTTCGGCGCCTTCGTGATCGTCGGGGCGTCCAATGCGGTCAATTTCACCGACGGTCTCGACGGTCTCGCCACCGTGCCGGTGATGATCGCCGCGGCCACCTTCGGGCTGATCGCCTATCTCGTGGGAAACTACGTGTTCGCCGGGTACCTGGGGCTGCATTTCGTGCCCGGCGTCGGCGAGATGGCCGTGTTCTGCTCGGCCCTGGTCGGGTCCGGTCTGGGCTTCCTCTGGTACAACGCCCCGCCGGCCCGGATCTTCATGGGTGACTGCGGCGCCCTCTCGCTGGGCGGCGCCCTCGGGGCCGTGGCCGTGGCGACGAAGCACGAGATCGTCCTGGCCATCGTCGGGGGCCTGTTCGTGGTCGAGACCGTGTCGGTGATCATCCAGGTGCTGTGGTTCAAGCGCACCGGCCGCCGCGTCTTCCTCATGGCCCCGATCCACCATCACTTCGAGCGCCTCGGCTGGTCCGAGCCGACGGTGGTGATCCGCTTCTGGATCGTCGCCATCATGCTGGCCATGCTCGGCCTCGCCACCCTGAAGCTCAGGTAGGGGTGGCGCGCCGATGATCCCCGTCGACGTCTTCGAGGGCAAGGAGGTCGCGGTCTTCGGCCTCGCCCGTTCGGGGCTCGCGGCGGCGCGGTCGCTGCGCGCCGGCGGGGCGCGGCCGGCCCTGTGGGACGAGAGCGAGGCGGCGCGCGCGACGGCCGCCGCCGAGGGGTTCGAGCTCGTCGATCTCGCGGCCGCCGACTGGTCGAGGTTCGCAGCCCTCGTCCTCTCGCCCGGCGTGCCCCTGACCCATCCGGTCCCACACTGGACGGTCGAGCGCGCCCATGAGGCCGGAATCGAGATCGTCGGCGACATCGAGCTCTTCGCCCGCGCCATCGCCGCCGCCCCGGTGCACAAGCGCCCGCGCGTGGTGGCGATCACCGGCACCAACGGCAAATCGACGACCACCGCCCTGGTCGGCCACATGCTCGCCCACGCCGGGCGCGACGCGCGCGTCGGCGGCAACATCGGCGTCGGGGTGCTTGGGCTGGAGCCGATGCACGGCGGCGCGGTCTATGTGCTGGAACTGTCGTCCTACCAGTTGGACCTGACTTCCAGCTTGAAACCGGACGTGGCGATCATCCTCAACATCACCCCAGACCATCTCGACCGTCACGGCGGCGTGGAGGGCTACGCCGCCGCCAAGCGGCGCATCCTCCTGAACCAGGGCAAGGGCGACACCGCGGTGATCGGGGTGGACGACGATTGGGGCCAGCGGATCTGCACCGAGATCACCGCCGCCAACCGCCGCACGATCTGGCCGATCAGCGCCCGCAAGGCCATGGGCCGCGGCGTCTACGCCCTGCAGGGCCGGCTCTATGACGCCACCGACGGGCGGGTGGTCGAACTCGCCGACCTCACCGCCGCCCGCTCCCTGCCGGGCCGGCACAACTGGCAGAACGCCGCCGCCGCCTACGCCGCCGTCCGCGCCCTGGGCGTTCCGGCCTCTGACGCGGTCGACGGCCTGATGAGCTTCCCCGGCCTCGCCCACCGCATGGAGACCATCGGGGCTATCGACGGCGTCCGCTTCGTCAACGATTCCAAGGCCACCAACATCGACGCGGCCCGCCAGGCGATGAGCGCCTACCCTCGCTTCTACTGGATCGCCGGCGGCCGGCCCAAGAGCGGCATCGGCTGCCTCTCCGACCTGTTCGGCGCCGTGGCCCGGGCCTATCTGATCGGCGAGGCGGCGGCCGACTTCACGCGAACGCTGGAGGGGAGGGCGCCGGTCGTCCAGTGCGGGACGGTGGAGGCGGCCACCCGCGCCGCCTTCGAGGACGCCCGCGCCTCCGGCGAGGCCGAGCCGATCGTGCTCTTCTCGCCGGCCTGCGCCTCCTTCGATCAGTTCAGCGACTTCGAGGCCAGGGGCGAGGCCTTCCGCGCCGCCGTCCACGCGTTGGCGGCCGCGCTTCCCCCTTCCGGGGACCCCCCCACTGGAGATTGGGCCTGATGGCGCCCCATCAGCACCCCTGGGCCAGGACCGACACCTCGCGTTGGGCGCAGTGGTGGTGGACCACCGACCGCTGGCTGCTCGGCGCCACCGGGGCCCTGATGCTGCTGGGAGTCCTGCTGCAGTTCGGCACCAGCCCTGCGGCGACGGCGCGGCTCGGCATCGCCTGGCCGTTCCACTTCGCCGTGCGACAGTGCGTGTTCGCCGCGATCGGGGTCGTCATCGTGCTGGCGACATCGCTCCTGCGGCCAAAGGGGGTCCGCCGGGTGGCCTTCGTCGTGTACCTGGCGGCCCTTCTGGCCATGGTCGCGCTACCGTTCCTGGGTCACAACGCCAAGGGGGCGACACGCTGGGTGGAGTTCGCCGGCTTCGCGCTGCAGCCGTCCGAATTCATGAAGCCGGCCCTGCTGGTCCTGGTGGCGTGGATGTTCGCCGAGGCCCAGAAGGGCGAGGTGCCGGGCGTCTCGATCGCCTTCTGTCTCTACGCCGCCGTGGTGGTGCTGCTGCTGCTCGAACCGGACATCGGCCAGACGGCCCTGATCACGGCGGCGTTCGGAGCGGCCTTCTGGGTGGCGGGGGTGCCGATCAGCTGGATCATGGGCATGGGGGCCACAGCGATCGTCGGCCTGGGTAGCACCTATTGGATTTTCCCCCATGTGGCCAACAGGTTGCATCTCTTTCTTGGCGCCAAGCCGAACGAACCGGGCCAGGTCGAACGCGCCGCCCAGGCCATCGCGGCCGGGCGGGGCTTCGGTCGGGGGCCGGGGGAGGGGGTCATGAAGGTGCAGATCCCCGACATGCACACCGACTTCGCCTACTCGGCGGCGGCCGAGGAATATGGCCTCTGGCTGTCCCTGCTGCTGATCGCCCTCTTCGCCGTGCTGGTCATCCGAGGGCTCTACCGGGCGATGAAGATTTCCGACCCCTTCGAACAGGTGGCCGCCGCCGGCCTGTTCGCCATGGTCGGCATGCAGGCCTTCATCAACATCGTCGTCAATCTCGGCCTCGCGCCCACCAAGGGTATGACCTTGCCGTTCATCTCCTATGGGGGCTCGTCCATGCTGGCGATGAGCCTGACCATGGGCATGGCCCTGGCCCTCACGCGGCGCCAGTCGGCGGCCTATATGGCCGACGATGGTCCCGGCGAGCTCGACGCTTTTGGCTGATCGCGGCGCCGCGTCGCGCAAGATCGCCGTCATCGCGGCCGGCGGCACCGGCGGCCATCTCTTCCCCGCCCAGGCGCTGGCCGAGGCGCTCGGGGGCCGCGGCTGGCGCATCGTCCTGGCCACCGATGACCGGGTGGAACGCCTCGCCCAGGCCTTTCCCGCCGAGCGCGTCGTCACCCTCGCCTCCGCCACGCCCCGTCGCGGCGATCCGCTCAGCGCCCCCAAGGCGGCGATCACCATCCTGCGCGGCATCCTTCAGGGTCGGGCCGCCCTGTCGGAGATCGATCCGGCGGTGGTGATCGGCTTCGGCGGCTACCCCTCGCTGCCGGCCTTGATCGCGGCCCTCACCCAGGGCAGGCCGACACTCATCCACGAGCAGAACGCGGTCTCCGGCCGCGCCAACCGCTTCCTGGCGCCCTACGTCTCCGCCGTCGCCTGCGCCTTCCCGACCCTTCGCAAGGCCAGCGCCCGCACTCAGGCCCGGGCCGTGGTGGTGGGCAACCCCGTCCGGCCGGAGATCCGGGGCCTTGCCTATATGCAGTATCAGCCGCCCTCCGACACGATTCGGCTGCTGGTCACCGGCGGCAGCCAGGGCGCGCGACTCCTCTCCGAAATGATCCCCGCGGCCCTCGCGGCCCTGCCCGAGGCGCTCCGCCAACGCTTGCACGTCGAACAGCAAACGCGCCCCGAATCTATGGAAAACGCTCGCAAAATCTATGCCGATGCGCTCATCCAGGCCGAGCTGGCGCCGTTCTTCCGCGACATGGCCAGCCGGCTGGCGAGGGCCCACCTGGTCATCGGCCGCGCCGGGGCTTCGACAGTGAGCGAGCTCGCCGTGGCGGGACGGCCGTCGATCCTCATCCCCCTCGGCGTGGCGCTCGACGACGACCAGGGCCAGAACGCCCGCATGCTCGCCGAAGGCGGCGGGGCGGAGGTGGCGCCCGAGGCCGGGCTGACCCAGCCGGCGATGACCGCGGCCCTGTGCACGCTGCTCGGCAATCCGGCCCGCCTCGCCCGCATGGCCGCCGCCGCGCGCAGGCTTGCCCGGCCCGACGCCGCCGAGCGCCTGGCCGATCTGGTCGAGAAAACCGCCCGCTAGGATCTTCGCTTCTTTTTTGCAAAGCGGGCCTTCCATTTCCTGCGTCATGTGCTACGAAATGCAAAGCGAGTCGCGGCCGCGCGACAGCAGCGGTTCGAAGTGGAGGTGGAGAGATGGCGCAAAAAGCAACGGCCTTCTGGTTGGCCGGGTCCCAGGCGGTGCGCCTGCCCCGGGAGTTCTGGTTCGACGGACAGGAGCTGCGCATCGAGCGCCTCGGCTCGCTCATCGTGCTCTCACCGATCTCCGGTCCCTCGGTCACGCCGCGCGACCGGCCCGGTCCGCCGCCGCCTGGCACGACCTTCGCCGGCTTTCTCGGACCCCGGCCCGTCGCTCACCGGCCCGCAGCGCAGATCCTCGCGGAGGTCTGCAGTCTGTTCGGGCAGGCGCCGGCCAACGACAACGAACCGGTCAGCCGCGCCGACGCGCACGTGACCTAGGCGCCTCGCGGCGGGGGCGTGGCGGTCCCTGTCCCTTTGCCGGGGCGGGGATTTGGGATAGCTCCCGGCGATGCATCGTCGCCCCGCGCCCTTCGACCTTGGTCCCGTCCATTTCATCGGCATCGGCGGCATCGGCATGAGCGGTATCGCCGAGATCATGCTCCGGCGGGGCTACACGGTTCAGGGCTCGGACGCGCGCGAGAGCGCCAACACCGAGCGGCTGCGCTCCCTGGGCGCCAAGGTGTTCATCGGTCACGACGCGGATCACATCGTGGGCGCCTCCGCCGTCGTCTACTCCAGCGCCATCCGGGCGGAGAACCCCGAGATGGCGGCGGCGCGGGCCGCCCGGGTCCCCCTGGTGCGGCGCGCCGAGATGCTGGCCGAACTGATGCGCCTGCTGTTCTCCATCGCCGTGGGGGGGACCCACGGCAAGACCACGACGACGTCCCTGGTCGCCGCCCTTCTCGACGCCGGAGGGCTCGATCCCACCGTGGTCAATGGCGGGATCATCAACGCCTACGGCGCCAACGCCAAAGTCGGCGAGGGCGAATGGATCGTCGTCGAAGCCGACGAGAGCGACGGCACTTTCCTGAAGCTGCGCTCGACCGTGGCGGTGGTCACCAACATCGATCCCGAACACCTCGATCACCACGGCGACTTCGAGTCCCTCCAGGCCGCCTTCCGGGACTTCGTCCAGAACATACCCTTTTACGGCTTCGCCGTTCTCTGCGTCGACCATCCGGTGGTGCAGGACCTGGCCGCCAATATCGAGAACCGGCGTCTCGTCACCTATGGGACCAACCCCCAGGCCGAGTTCCGGGCCCTGAATATCGAGATGGGGCCGGGGGGCGCCAGCTTCGATGTCCAGGTGACAGGCCCGGACGAAACGCAGTCGACGATGACCGGCCTCTTCACCCCCCTGGCGGGCCGGCACAATGTGCTCAACGCCCTGGCCGCCATCGCCGTCGCGCGGGAACTTGGGGTCTCCGAGGCCGACGTGCGCGGTGGCCTCGCGGCCTTCGGCGGGGTGCGCCGCCGGTTCACCACGACCGGCGTGGTCGGCGGGGTGCGGGTCATCGACGACTACGGACACCACCCGGTCGAGATCGCCAGCGTGCTCGCCGCCGCACGTTCGATGACCGGCGGCCGCGTCGTCGCGGTGGTCCAACCCCACCGCTACTCGCGGCTGCGCGATCTGTTCGCGGACTTCTGCCGCTGCTTCAACGATGCCGATGTGGTGGTGGTGGCGCCCGTCTATCCCGCCGGCGAGGCGCCGATCGAGGGCTTCGACCGCGACGCCCTGGTGGAGGGCGTCCGGCGGCACGGCCATCGCCATGTGGCGACGCTGGAGAACCCGGCCGAACTCCCCGCCCTGGTCGCCGCCGAGACCTCTCCGGGCGACTTCGTGATCTTCCTGGGCGCGGGTGATATCACCGCCTGGGCCTACGCCTTGCCGGGCCAGCTCGAGACCCTGGCGGAGGTCGTGTCGTGAGTTGGCGCCAGGACCTCCCCCTGGTGCGGGGGCGGCTGCTCTTCGACGAGGTCTTGGCCCCCTTCACCTGGCTGAGGGTCGGCGGTCCGGCCGACGCGCTGTTCCTGCCCGCGGACGAGGAGGATCTGGCCGTCGTGCTCGCGGCGCTGCGGCCGGAGGTTCCCCTGACGGTTCTCGGGGTCGGCTCCAACGTCATCGTCCGGGACGGCGGGGTCGAAGGCCTGGTGGTGCGGCTGGCGGGGCGTGGATTTGGCGGGATCGAGGTCGAGCCGGAGGAGAGCCGGGTGATCGCCGGCGCCGCGGCGCTCGATTCCGCCCTGGCGCGGGCCGCGGCCACGGGCGGGGTGGGAGGCCTGGAGTTCTTCGCCGGCATACCGGGGACCGTGGGGGGCGCCCTGACCATGAACGCCGGCTGCTACGGCGGGGAAACCGCCGACTGGCTCTCCGTCGCCTGGGGCCTGGACCGGACCGGCGAACCCCGGGTCTTCACCCTCGCCGACTTCGCCTATGGCTATCGCCACAGCCGCGCGCCGGCCGACATCGTCTGGACCGGCGCGGTGTTCCAGGGACGGCCGGGCGAGCGCGACGACATCGAGGCCTCCATCGCCACCATCACCCGCCGGCGTGAGGCGACCCAGCCGATCCGCGAAAAGACCGGCGGCTCGACCTTCAAGAACCCGCCTGGCGATTCCGCCTGGCGCCTGATCGACGAGGCGGGATGGCGTGGCAAGGCGCGGGGCGGGGCGACGTTCTCAGCCCTGCACGCCAATTTCCTGATCAATTCCGGCGAGGCCACCGCCGCCGATCTCGAGGACCTCGGCGAGGCGGTCCGCGCCGACGTGGCGGAGAAGTTCGGCGTGTCGCTCGAGTGGGAGATACGGCGCATCGGCCGCAGGGCCTGAAACTTCGATCACTTCGTTCGGACAGGCGTCGCCATACGGCTCGCTTGATATCGGTCTGGAGAAGTCGTCGCCTTTGAACAGCAAGGGCTCTCCGGTCGCCTTGGCCAGGGCGTAGGAGAAGCAGTCGCCGAAGTTGAGGTCCGCCGCGTGCCGCCCCTTGCCGAAGCGCCGGAAGGCGTCGATGGCGCGCTGGGCATGATCGGCGGTCAGGGCAACCTGCTCGACATGCAAGTCCCGCATCAGCGCCTGAAGGACGTACACACCCTCCTCACCCTTGCGGGCGAGGACCACCATCGAGGTCTCGACGACGCAAGCGGTCGACATCACGCGGATGTTCGCCTGCTCGATCGCCCTCAGGAACGTCTGGCGCTCGGGTTCGCGCTGGAGGATGGTCAGGAACGACGACGTGTCGATGACCATCAGGATGGCAGCCCATCCTCGTCGTAGCCCAGGATTTCGTCGTCGCTGCGGGTGTCGACCACCGGAAGGGCGTCGAACCGCGCCAGCAGGGCGTCAATGGCCGCCCAATCGACGGCCGGCTGCTGTCCGCGCTTGATCTGCTCATTCCGCAGGCGCTCCCTGAGCGCGCCACGCACCGCTTCGGTGAGCGTCTCGCCCGTCAGGCGTGCGACCTGACGCGCGAGGCTATCGGTCTCCGGATCCTTGAGGCTGAGCGCCATTCGAGTCACCCGTATAGAAATTGCGGTATATTCTTTACGGGCGCGGCTCCGGTGTCGAGACGTATGACCGATCAGGCCGTCGGCGGGCTTGAGTTCTTCGCCTGCGCGAGACCACCCGCCGGCGCGAAGGCACCCAGCCTTCAAGAACGCGCCGGGCGACTTCGCCTGGCGGCTGATCGACGCGGCCGGATGGCCCGGCAAGACGCGGGGCGGGGCGATGTTCTCGCCGCTGCACGTCAATTTCCCGATCAACACCGGCGAGGCCATCGCCCCGCCTAAGCAACGCGGTCAGCGGCTAGCCACGGCCTGGGCGGCATTGAGGGCCGCCGCCCACCGATCATATTGACAGCCCAATGGCGCAGGGTATTATGTGTATAATGCATTATAATGGAATAGGGAGGCGCCCATGGTCGGCCAGCGTACCGCAAATGCTCAGCCATGCCCGCCTCGGAATATGAGCGCACGAGGAGCGTGACAGATGACTTTGACGCACGAGCCCTCCGCTTCGGCTTCGGCCGACGAACTTCCGGCCTTCCCGATGGCGCGGGAGTGCCCGTTTTCGCCTCCCCGCGCGTACCGGCAAATGCGTGAAGAGCGCCCCGTGGCGCCCGTGCGGCTGTGGAACGGCAACAAGGCCTGGTTGGTGACGCGCTTCGACGATGTTCGAAAGATTCTTGCTGATAAGCGTATCAGCAACAACATCACTCATCCTGGATTTCCTGTGCTCTACGCGGCGCGGGCGGCTGTAATGCAACAGCATGGCAAGCCGCCATATTTCCATTTCATGGATCCGCCAGAGCATACCGAGCATCGACGGATGTTTACGCAGGATTTCAGTGTCATCCGTGTCAAGGAATTGGAAGAAGAAATCCAATCGATCGTGGATGAGCTGATAGATGAAATGCTCGCCGGCGCCGATCGATCGGCCGACTATGTGAAAGCCATCGCCTTGCCGATCCCGACGCGGGTTATCGCCAGAATTTTGGGCTTTCCCTATGCCGATGTCGCCGAGCTGCAGGGGATGATGAATGCAACCTCCGGATTCGGGCAGGACCCGGAAGTCGCAAAGAGGTCCTACACGCGACTTAACGATTACGTTAGCGAATTGATCGCCCGGAAGGAGGCCAATCCATCGACTGATACGATCAGCCGATTGATTTCCGACCAGCTTCACCCTGGAAATATCGATCGCCCTGGCCTCATTCGGGTAATATTATTTCTGCTGATTGTTGGTCACGAAACCACGACCAGCATGATCGCGCTGGGTACGCTCATGTTGCTGGAACACGATGAACAGCGGGAAAAGTTGATCAAAGATCCGTCGCTGATGCAGAACGCCGTGGAAGAGCTACTCCGCTATCTCAGCATTGTTCACCTTACAACCTGTCGCGTGGCAATTGAAGACATTGAGATCGGCGGCGAAACGATCAAGGCCGGCGAGGGGGTCGTAGCGCTGGTTTCGTCAGCAAATCGGGACGCGTCGCAGTTCGAGAACCCGGATGTGTTGGATATCGAGAGAGACGCGAGGACGCACGTCGCGTTTGGTTTCGGTGTCCATCAATGCCTGGGTCAGACACTTGCGCGGCTGGAATTGCGCATCACGCTAAACTCAATTTTACGAAGAATTCCTACGCTTAAGCTGGCACAGCCTATCGATGACCTTAAGTTCAAGGCCTACATCAATGGCGTGCAGTCAATGACCGTGGCGTGGTGAGGGGGAAGGAATAGCCGATGCGGGTCGTCGTCAACACTTCTACATGCGTGGGAGGTGGCCAATGCGCCTCGAGCGCGGAAACCGTCTTCACCCAGGATGACCAGGGCCTGGTCGTCCTACTCAAGGCGGACGTCCAGGGCGAGGAGGCCGAGGCCGCCCGCCTGGCCGCATTTCTCTGCCCGTCGCGCTCCATCACGGTCGAGGAATAGGTCGTGAACGCTGATCCGCAGCGCGCAGGACTAGGGTTCGATCTCGAACCCATGGGTCAAATCGTCGTGGAGGTGGAGCAGGGCGCTTCGTGGGCGTTCCAAGACGGACCGTTCGGCGGCCGCTCGTGCACCAGGTTTCGGGAGATCGTTTGGAAGGCGCCTTCCTTCGAAGCGAGGTCGCTGTGGGCGAACGGCACATACAGATCCGGGGGCGAAACCGCAGACGCTGAGATTCGCGCCATGCTGCGGTCCGACGATCAGACGCTCATGTATCTGCGGTACGTTGCGAGATTCAGCCTCATTGGCAAACCGTCGTTCACGCTGACGGGTCAGGTCGAGGCGTCGGCGAAATCGCCTCGATTCAAATGGACGGATCTCGCGCAAATCGTCGGCCTGGGCGAGCTGGATACCTCAACGTGGCTCCTGACGTACGACGTCGGCGTCCTGCATCCGAGCAGACTGGCGTCGCACCAGGGTGTGTGAGCAACGGCCTGGCGACATTGCGATCAGCGCGGCGGTGCTGAGGTCGCCGACCGCCCCCTATGTGATTGAGAAGGTCTATCTCGCCGCGCCCGCGGATGATGAGATCCTCGTGCGTATTCACGCGGCTGGTTTCTGCCACACCGACGTCCTTCCCCGCGACGCTCGGTTCACCGGCTTTCCGCTGATTGTTGGCCACGAGGGTGCGGGGGTCGTCGAGCGGGTCGGCGCCAAGGTTTCGCGGGTGGCCGTCGGCGATCATGTCGTGCTGACCTTCCAGTCGTGCGGCCATTGCCAACTCTGTGCGAGCGGAAGGCCCTCGTACTGCGACAGCTTCGCGAAGCTGAATGCGTCCGGCCGAAATGCCGATGGATCGACCTGTGTCCGAGATGAGCAGGGTGAAGAGATTTCGGCCCGGTGGTTCGGCCAATCCTCATTCGCGACCCACGCCCTCGTCACGGAGCGTAATGCCGTCGTCGTGGATCGCGACCTTCCCCTGACCCTTCTGGCTCCGCTCGGCTGCGGGATTCAGTCGGGCGCGGGCGCGGTGATGGTCACCTTCGACATGAAGGCCGGAGAAAGCCTGGTCGTCTTCGGCGCCGGCTCCGTCGGGCTGTCGGCCGTGCTCGGCGCACGCGCGGTCGGCGCGGGCGCCATCGTCGCGGTGGACCTGCACCGGTCGCGCCTCGACATGGCGCTCGAGCTCGGTGCCACTCACGCCTTCGACGCCGGCGCGGAAGACCTCGTCGGGCGAATTCGCGAGGCGACCGGCGGAGGAGCGCACTACGCGTTCGACACCACAGGGGTTCCGAACGTTATTTCGAAAGCCATTGCCGCAATCCGCAAAGGGGGCGCCTGCGGCCTCGTCGGCGCGCCCACGGGCGACCTGGTCATCTCCCAGCATGCGCTGAGTGGCAAGGCGCTCATGAGGATCGTCGAAGGCGGCGTCGAGCCGCACGCGTTCATACCGAAAATGATCGCGCTTTGGAGAGCCGGTTCGTTTCCATTCGACAAGCTGATCAAGACCTTTCCGCTGTCGCAGATCAACGAGGCTGAACAATCCTCGCTGTCTGGATTAGTTATCAAGCCCGTGCTTGTGCCGGACAAGTACTTTGGATAGCGTGTGAAATACCGGCAACCGGCCAATAAAACAATATTAAGAGGGAGGCAAACATGCAAGGACAACGCGTGCTGGTGGTGGGCGCCAGCGAGGGGATCGGGCTGGCCGTCGCGCAGGCGGCGGCGCAGGCCGGCGCGTCGGTGACCATCGCCGGGCGCCATCAGGACAAGCTCGACGCCGCCGCGGCGGGTACGGAGCTGGCGACGCTCAGGCTGGACGCCGGCGACGAGGCCGAGGTCGCCGCCTATTTCGCCGCGTGCGAGCCTTGGGACCATCTGGTGACGCTGACCGGAGGCCGGTGGGGGCCGATGCCCGTGGCGCAGACGCCGGTCGAGACGACCCAGAAGGCCTTCGCGGAAAAGTTCTGGACCCAGTATCGCGTGGTCAAGCATGGCTCCGGCAAGGTGAATCCCGGCGGCTCGATCATCCTGACCTCGGGCCAGGCGAGCCGGCGCTACTCGGCGGGCGTGGCTTGGCTCTCGGCGATCAATGCGGCGCTGGAGGCGCTGGGCCGGGGGCTGGCGATCGAGCTCGCGCCGGCCAGGGTGAGGGTCAATGTGGTCTGCCCGGGCATTGTCGACACCGCCATCTTTGACAGGATGCCGCCGGATGCGAAGCAGGCGTTCATGGCTGGGCTGGCGGGTCGCCTGCTGGTTGGCTTCGTGGCCAAGCCGGCCGATCTGGCCGCCGCCTACCTCTACCTGATGACCAGTCCCTACTCGAGCGCCTCGGTGGTCGACGTGGATGGCGGCGGGGCGCGGTAGGGTGGATCCAGCGGCTTGCTGAGCGGAGTATGAACATGGATGGCGCGTTGACGGGTGTGCGCATCCTTGACCTTTCGGCGGTGCTGATGGGCCCGTTCGCGACCCAGATGCTCGGCGACATGGGCGCCGACGTGATCAAGATCGAGCCGCTCGGCGGCGATCGGACGCGCCATAACGGGATCAGCCGAAACCCTGGGATGTCCGGCTGGTTCATGGGCTTCAACCGCAGCAAGCGAAGCCTCGCTGTCGACCTGAAATCGCCGCAGGGCCGCGAGGTGATGCTGCGACTCGTCGCGACCGCCGATGTGCTGCTCTATAACGTCCGCCCCGACGCGATGGACCGGCTCGGACTGGGTTATGCAGAGGTCTCCGCGGTCAATCCGAAGATCTTGTATGTCGGGGCTCTCGGGTTTGGTCGAGGCGGCCCCTACTCCGGCCTCGCCGCGTTCGACGACCTGATCCAGGCCGCCACCGGCATGCCATGGCTGTTCTATTTCGCAGGTGCCTCCGAGCCGCGCTTCTGTCCGACCCCGATCGTGGACCGGCTGATGGGCACTCAGGTCGCGATGAATATCCTGGGCGGGCTGATGGCGCGTCAGCGCACGGGCCGCGGGCAGCAGATCGACGTGCCCATGTTCGAGACGATGGCGCAGATCATGCTGGGCGACCATCTCGGCGGGGAGGCCTTTGAACCGTCGATAGGACCCTGGGGATATCGCAGAATGTTGGCCCCGGAGCGGCGTCCCTATCGCACCCAGGACGGCTTCGTCGCGGCCTTGCCCTACTACGCCGAGCAGTGGAGCCGCTTCTTCGCGGCGGTCGGCCGGAGCCACCTGTATGACGACGACCCCCGGTTCGCGACGCCGGCCCTGCAACTGCAGAACGTCAATGAGCTCTACGCCATGGTCGCGGAGATCATGTTGGAGCGCACCACGGACGACTGGCTCGCCCTGTTCCGGGAACTCGACATCCCCTCGATGGTCGTCAGTTCAATTCCGGATCTCATCGAAAACCCGCATCTCGAGGCGGTCGGCTTCTTCGAGGAGGTCGACCATCCAACCGAGGGCCGAATGCGCCAGATCCGCACGCCGTCGCGCTGGTCCGACACCCAACCGCACGCCCGCCGCCCCGCCCCGCACGCGGGCCAGCAGTCCCGGGAGATTCTCGAGGAGATCGGCTACCGCGCCGACGAGATCGAAAGCCTGCTCGCAAGCGATGTGATCCGGCAATGGTCGCCGGCCTCCTGATATGTGTATAACGCCTTTTATTTCTGGTTTTCGTTCGCCGGCGCGCTATAGTCGCCGACAGGCGAGCCGCTGATCGAGCCCCCTAACACACATTGACGGCAAGGAGGTGCGCAATGGGAATGAACCTGACGATGATCAAGGCTATCCAGGGCCACATCGATTCGTCGTTCGACGATGATCGCTGGATGCTCGCTCCGGGCGATTCAGGCATACGTCTCAATTTCTGGTTCATGGGCGACGATCCCGACGGCCCGGTGGTCACCTGCAGCGTCTATCCGCCCAATCCGGACGGCAAAGAAAACGCCCCGGCCCATTCCCATTCCTCGGATACGATCCGGATCGTCGTGGAAGGCCGCTTCAAGGTCGGCACGAAGTGGTACGAAGCTGGCGAGATGCGGATCCAGGATGCGGGCCGCATCTACGGCCCCGAGGTGGTCGGGCCCGACGGGTGCAAACAGATCATCATCTTCGAGAAGCGCAGCTCCATTTTCCCCAACTATGTGAAGGATGAGGACACGCGCGCCCACGCAGCGGGCAAAGAGGCCTTCAGCAAACTGATGGCGCCGTTCAATCAACCGCGTGCCGCAAGTCCTGCCGCGGTAAGCCGCTGAGCGCCATGTCCGCGCCCTGAGGCTAAGAGCGCTCTATTGGGGCGGAGGCGATCGCCGGGCTCGAAGGCCTGAACAGCGTCAGGGCGACCACGGCGGCCACGACGAAATCGGCGATCATGAAGAGACGCAGGGCCGCCGAGCTGGAGCCGAGGTCAACCGCGGCCCAACGCGCGACCAGTGGCGCGGAGAACAGGGCGAGGAAGGTAAGGGTGGTGTAGACGCCGACCGCGTGGCCGCGCAGCCGCTCCGGGGTGCGCTCCAGGAGCCAGGTCGACAGCACCGGATTCATCAGACCGTGGCTGACGCCCACGAGAGCGATGCCCAGCATCAGCGGCGCCAGGGTCGTCGCTCCGACCAAAAGCAGCGTGCCCACGCCGGCCGCGGCTATGGCCAGGGCGGTCTTGGCCGGCGCCGAAAGCCGTCGCAGCCAGCCGAGGCTGAAGGCGGCGACGGCTGCCGACCCCGCCATCAGCGAGATCCCCAGGCCTGTGAGCAAGGACGATCCCAGCGCCTTCTCATGCAGCAGGGCGCCAAGCTCGAAGCCCTGCGGGAAGATGATCGCCGAGCCGACGACGCTCAGGCCGAAGATGCTGAGCAAGGTCAGCCAGGGAGCTTTTCCGTCCGCCTCTGGCGTCGCGGGCGGGCCCGCGTGCGCGTGGTGGAGCCCGAGCGTCGCGGACTGGCCCGTCTGGGCGGGTCTGATCCCGGGCGCGCGAACCACCATCAGTGCGACGAGGAGCAGCGCCCCCGCGAACAGGGGCAGGAAGGCGTAGCGCCAATTGAGCTCGCCCAGCGCGCCGCTCGTCGCCGAAGTGAGCACCCCGATGACGGCGCTGACCCCGGCTTGCGCGCCCAGCCACCGCTGTAGCTTCGTCCCGGAATAGTAGTCGCCGGTCAGGGCCACCGCCGAGGGGATCATCAGCCCGAGCGCCAGGCCCGTGACCGCCCGCGAGACCAGGATCAGCATGAACGAGCTCAGCCATATCGGCATGATCGCGCTGAGCGCGAACACCGCCGTGCTGAGGATCAGCAGCCTGCGCCTGCCGACCTTCGCGCCCAACGCTCCGGCCGCGAGGCTGGTCATGGCAAGGGCGAGGGTCGGCAGGACGGCGACCAGCGGGACCAGCTGGGCGATGTTCGGCTGATCGGGGAAGGCCCGTATGATCGCCGGCAGGATCGGGACCGCCACGACGACGGTCACCACGATCATCGGCGGCACGAAGGTCAGGAGCGCCCCCTGGACAAAGCCCGCGTCCCTGTCGCGCCCTGTCGTTCCTGCGAGATCCGCCATGGCCGTCAACCTCCTTTGTCTGTTCCAACCAGGGTGCTGCGTCGGGCTGGGGAGCCTTGGAAGGTTATTGACAGCGCTATGGTACGGATTATTATGTGTATAATGCCCTATAAACGGGCGATGGCAATAGGTTGCCGTCGGAAAAGACGACTACGGTGGCCTCAAGGTCTTCAAGATGAAGGCGGTGGCTTCCGCCAGGTTCATGGCGCTGCGACTGGGAGAGACGAAATGATACGCATTCGGAAGATCGAGCACGTCGGGCTCCGCGTCGACGACCTCGCCGCGAGCGAGGCCTTCTACACTGGTCTACTGGGCCTGCCCAAGGTGGATATACGGCAGGTTGTTGGTGACGTACGCCCGGGTTACCGGGAGGACCTGCAGAAAGTGACGGGCCTGCGGTCGGGAAAGGGCGCACTCTGGGTCCAGATCCCGGGCTTGCAGGTGCACCTGGTGACTGGCGACAAGGACCCAGGGGCGCCCAGCCCCTTCGACACCCATCTGGCGTTGGAGGTGGAGGATTTCGAGGAGGCCAAGCGGACCCTCGACGAGCGTGGGGTGAAGTATGTCGAGGCCCCCGAGGGCCTGCCTTACCGTCAGGCCTTTCTGACCGACCCCACGGGCAACACCATCGAGCTCTGGGCGTCGCGCTGAAGCTGGGCCGCCAGCTTCGTCATATCCCGACGGTGAAAATGATCGCGATTTCCGCTCGACATGCAGCCTCCCAGGCACGAGCGGCCACTTGCCGCCCGGAAGCCCTGAGCTTCCGGGCGGTTTTTCTGCCAGAGGTCTGCAATCGCCGGCGGGGAAACGCTTTTCAGCAGGGGTTCGCCGCGACCCCAACGCTAGCCAGCGTGAGGCCTGCGAGGCAAATAGGTCTGGCAGATTTCATGACACGCCGCACACGCCCTGACGGCGATTGGGCGCTGAGAAAGGTTTCGCTATGACGGCCTCTCCCCTCGAGCTGACAATTGAAATGAAGGAAATGATCGCGAACGCCATTCCCGATAACGTGATGGTCTTTGCCGCGGTGTCGGTGGACGGTAAGCCTCTCGTTACCTTTCGCGGCTCCACCTCCGCCTACAGTGACGATCAGTTGAGTGTGTGGCTTCGGCATGCGGGCGGCAGTACGGAACAGGCTATCGAGCGGAATCCCGAGGTTGTGTTGCTCTATCGCTCCAAGGCTGTCCCCATGCTGCAATTCAATGGCCATGCGCGCGTCACGACCGACCCCACGGAGCGCAATCGCGCCTACCAAATCTCCAACCCGTTGGAGCAGAAGCAGGATCCGGAGCGCAAGGGAACGGCGATCATTGTCGATCTAGACTCGATACAGGGCGTTGTAGGCTTCGGGGCGGACGGTCCCATCCGTTGCCACATGGCGCGGGACGCCTAATTCCTCACTACCGATGTTCCAGGCGGGCCTGGCCGAGCTTCGCCACCGAGGCCGACGTCAAGGGCCTCCCTCAGCGTCAACGAGTGCGACTCCCTGCGCGACGAAGGCGTGAACTTCTGCCGCCTCCTGCTCCGCGCCGGCGTGCCCGCCCGCTGCCGTCAGCCAATAGTGACGACCCACTCCGTGGAGGTCCTCTCAGTGGCCTGCCCGGCGATCAGCCGGGATGCGTCCGCGAACCTGGCGTGGTTCGCACGAGGGTAGGGTGCATTTATACGGCAAAATACACATATTAATCCGCGGAAGCTATGGCCGAAGCGGATTGTTTATGCTAGTCAGTGGATAAAGCCAGTCAACTCCGCCGGAACCGCTCGTGTCGCACCGGCGTCGGCGAAAAGAGAATTAGGGAAGAAACCATGGTCACAGTACGCCACGGCCTGTTCGCCTGCGTCGGAATCGGCGCCCTGCTGTCGGGGGCACGCCCGTCGGCAGCGCAGACCGCGCCATCGACTCCCCCGGCGGTCGCCGAGGTCGTGGTCACGGCGGAACGCCGCGAAACCTCGGTGCAGTCTACGCCGATCGCGATCACCGCCCTGACGTCGAAAGTGCTTGAACGCGCGAACGTGGACACGGTCGAGCGACTGGTTCAGCTGGCGCCCTCGATCCATTACAACGATACGATCGGTGAGGCCTTCCTCTCGATCCGGAGCGTCGGCGGCGAGCCGAACGTAGCGGTCGGCGGCGACCCGTCGGTCTCCTTCAATGTGGACGGCGTCTACATTGCGCGGCCGACTTCGGTTTCGTCGATCCTCTTCGACGTTGACCGGATCGAGGTGCTGCGGGGGCCGCAGGGGACTCTTTACGGTCGAAACTCGACGGGCGGGGCCATCAATGTGATCACCAAGGCGCCGAACTTTACTCAGTTCGGCGGGACCGCGGACGTGATGTTCGGCAACTACGACAGTGTGCGCGCCCGCGCCGCGATCAATATCCCGCTCATTACCGATCGCGTCGCCCTGAGGGTTAGCGGCGTGACCGACAGCCACAATGGCTACGAGAAGAACCTATTTTATCCGGATGGGTCCGACGACCTCGGCGATCTCAAGGTTCAGGCTTTTCGGGCGGAACTGGGGGTTCGGTTCACCGATCAAGTTGATGTGACGCTGCGGGCCGACACCACGAGTCGCGGCGGCCGCGGGCCCGGGCTGCAGTTACTAGGCCCATACGGGCAGTATTCCCACGCTCTTCCCTTCTCCATCACGGCGCCGCCGCCGTTCGGCTATGGGGCGCCCCCGAATCCCGACATCCCCCTCGTCACTTCCCAGAATCTGCGGTCCGACCTCAGTGTGAAAGAGACTGGCGAGAGTGGGGAACTCCACTGGCACGGTCTGGGCGAGGCCGGATTGACCGTCATCGCCGCGCACCGGAATCTGGACTACAACTACCTCCAAGACCTCGACTTTACCGCGGCGAATATGGCGAGTTCCCGCGCTTTGCAGCATTCTACCCAGGACTCGGTCGAGGCTCGCCTGGCGTCGGAGTCCAGCGGCCGGCTGACTTGGCTGGTTGGCGCCTACTATTTCCACGAGACGGGCTTCTCGGACGTGCCGACCAGCATTTTCTTGCCGAGCGGTTCCGTGCTCGCGTTTCAGGATCCGCGCCTCGACATCAAGTCCCGCAGCGAGGCCCTATTCGCTCAGGCAACCTATGCGCTTAACGATCGCCTGAAGCTGACCGGCGGCCTGCGATACACCTGGGACCAGAAGGACGCGCTGCAGTACACCCGAGTTGGGCTCTCACCCGCCATACTCGCCATAGACGTCGCCACTCCGTTGAGCCATTCATGGTCGGCGCCGACCGGCAAGGTGACGCTCGACTACACATTGAACCCGGACGCGTTTCTCTACGCGACGATCTCCCGCGGCTACAAGGCGGGCGGCTATTCTATCACCGGTCCAGTCTATAATCCGGAAACGATCTGGGCGTACGAGACGGGCTTAAAGACGCAGCTGTTCGACCACCGCCTGCAGCTTGATTTCTCCGCCTTCTACTACGACCAGAAGAATCTGCAGATCGTTCAAACCAGCATCGGCCCCTTCGGCCCAGAGTTGGTCACCACGAACGCAGGCGCGGCGACAACGGAGGGAGTTGAGGTCGAATTTCAGGCAACGCCCGTCCGCGCCCTTCAGCTTCGCGGAAGCGTGGCCTATCTGCACGCGCGCTACGACCAATACATGGACAATGATCCGCTACACCCTGCGCTCGGTCTGCAAAACCTGGCTGGACGGACCGCAGTCTACGCCCCGGACTGGACCGTCTCACTCGATGCGTCCTATCGATTTGACCTCGGCACGCTCGGCAGCCTTGAGCCAGGCGCCAGCTTCTACTGGGCCGACAAGCAGGTTCTGCGCGTCTTCGCGCTACCGGGCGACCTGCAGCCTGCCTATGACACCGTCGACCTGCGACTTCTCTATCGTCCACCGGCTGGACGTTGGTCGATCGAGGCCTTTGCGGACAACGCAGGGGACACGAGATTCAAGCAGTTGAGCGAGGCTAGCAGCCTGATCGGCAACATCACTGGGGGTTATGGGCCGCCGCGCACCTACGGAATAAAGGTGTCCGTCGAGTTTTAGTTAATTCCAGTCACTGGCATTTCATGCTCACCCCAACTTGACCAGCATCTTCCCGATGTTCTCACCTGTGAACAGCTTCAGGAACGCGGCCGGCGCGTTCTCGATGCCCTGCTCGATAGTTTCGCGCCACGTCACCTTACCTTCGGCGATCCACTTCGACATGTCGGCGATGAAGGCCGGGGCCATGTCGCTGTGGGCGGCTTGGACGAAGCCCTGCAGGCGCAGCTGCTTGCCCACCACCTTGATCAGGTCGCCGGTGCCGGGACCCCTGCCGGGGGCGTTGTACTGCGAGATCATGCCGCAAAGGGCGAAGCGGGCCAGCGGGCGGGCGGCCGTGAGGGCGGCTTCCAGGTGGTCGCCGCCGACGTTGTCGAAATAGACGTCGATGCCGCCGGGGGCCGCGCGCAGCACCGCTGCGGCGAGGTTGGCTTCGGTCTTGTAGTCGATTGCGTGATCGACGCCGATCTCCTTCAGATAGGCGATCTTCCCGGGGCCGCCGGCCGAGCCGATCACCGTGTGGCCTTTGAGTTTGGCGATCTGGCACACCACCTGGCCCACCGCCCCGGCCGCCGCCGAGACGAACACGACGTCGCCGTCCTTGAGCGCCGCGATCCTCAGGAGGCCGATATAGGCGGTCATCCCGGGCATGCCGGCCACGCCCAGGAAGGCCTGGGGCGGCAGGCCGCGGGTATCCAGCTTGCGGGCCATGGCGGCCGGCGCATTGAATGCCTCGCGCCAGCCGAAGGCGCTCTGCACCAGGTCGCCGGGCTTCAGAGCCGGATCGTTGGAGACCAGGACCTCGCCGATGGCGCCGCCCTGCAGGGCCTCGCCGATCTGGAACGGGAGGTGGTAACTGCTCACCTTGTACATCTGCGCGCGCATATAGGGGTCCACCGTCATCCACAGGTTCCTGACCTGCACCTCTCCCGGGCCGGGATCGGGCAGGATGACGGTGGCGACCTCGAAATTGTCGACGCTCGGCATGCCCGCCGGGCGGCTCTTGAGATGGATTTCGCGCGAGGTGGTCATGACTTGGGCTCCGAGTTGCGAGGAAGGGTCGTCGGCTTGCGGTGGATCCCGAGGTAGAGATCGTCGAGGGCATTCGTTAGCACGGTCGTCGTAAATCGCCATTAAATGGATTAATCAATTGACTAGCATCAAATGGATCGCTTGGCCAGAGCGCCGCAGCGCACTGCGGGGTGAAGGCGCGCGCCGGCCTCCAATAAACGCCATTTACTTGCATTAGCATGTTAATGGTGCTATAGGCGGCGATCCCGCATCACGGCGCCGCCGCGCATCCCGCGCCCCCCGCCTCAGGACCGCCGCCCAGATGACCTCCAAGCTCATCCGCGACCCCCGCATCGACCCCCGGATCAAGGCCATGTTCGCGGGGCCCGACCCGCCGCCGGCGGGCGACATCGCGAGCCGCGAGGCCCTGCTGGCCGAAGCCAACAGCCCGCAGGCGCTCGCCGCCCGAGCCATGGCGGACAGCTTCCAGGACCCCTGCGACACCGAGGCCAACGCCCCCTCCGCTGGCCTCTCCATCCGCACGGACCGCTTCATCTCGGCGCCCGACGGCAACGAGATCCAGGTCTCGATCACCCGCCCCGACACGCCCGAGCGCGTGGCCTGCGTCGTCTACTTCCACGGCGGCGGCATGCAGATTCAGTCGTGCTTCAACGGCGTACACAAAGCCTGGGGCCGGATCATCGCCGCCCAGGGCGTGGCCGTCGTCATGGTCGACTTCCGCAATTGTCTCACGCCCTCCTCGGCGCCGGACGTCTTGCCCTTCCCGGCGGGTCTCAACGATTGCGTCAGTGGCGTGAAGTGGACCCACGCCAACGCAGATGCGCTGAACATCGACCCTGCCCGCATCGTAGTGGCCGGCGGGAGCGGGGGCGCCAACCTCACCCTGGCCACAGGCCTCAAGCTCCTGCGCGATGGCGAGATCGGCCTCATCCGGGGCCTCTACGCCTCCGCCCCTTACATCGCCGGCCGGTGGCCGCACCCTGACAGCCCCTCGTCCGTCGAGGACAACGGCATCCTCCTCGATCTGCACAACAACCGCGGCGCCGTGGCCTACGGCCTCGACGCCTACGAGCGCCGCGATCCTCTGGCCTGGCCGAGCTTCGCCACCGAGGCCGACGTCAAGGGCCTCCCGCCCACCATCATCAACGTCAACGAGTGCGACCCCCTGCGCGACGAGGGCGTGAACTTCTACCGCCTCCTGCTCCGCGCCGGCGTGCCCGCCCGCTGCCGCCAGTTGATGGGGACCACCCACTCCGTGGAGGTCCTCTCAGTGGCCTGCCCGGACATCAGCCGGGACGCGGCCGCGGACCTGGCGCAGTTTGCACGAGGGTAGGGGAGGCGGCATGCTAGGCCGCGCCCTTGCCGAGCAGGAGGTCGGCGTCTGCTTCGTCAGACCTGCCCACAGACCAGGGCGGTAGCTTCCTCATTCAACATTACATGGAAGCGGGATAGCTCAGTCATGAATAAAGTCCGCATCGTCATCGCCGGGGGCGGCGCCGCGGGCCACAAGCTGGCTTACGCACTCCAGCAAGAGGCCGAGGTCACTCTGATCGACCCCAAGCCATTCTATGAAATGCCATTGGCGGCGCCGAGGCTGTTCGTGGCTCCGCGCGAGCTGCCCGCGATCATGCCCTACGCCGAATTCCTGCCGAAGGTCCACTTCATCGAAGGGACATTGGAGTCGGTTGCCTCTGGACAGGTCACCGCGCGCGAGACTAACGACAAGGGCTCCCGGATCGCCTACGACCTGGCGCTATGGTGCCTGGGCACGAAGCCGGACGCTCAGTACATGAAGGCGAACTATCCTGAGACGCTCAACGATCGCGGCGAGATCCAGGTTGAGTCGACGCTGCGGGTCAAGGGCCTGGCCAATGTCTTCGCACTTGGTGACGTCGCCGATTTCAAGGAGAAGGGCGCGGCTTGGGCGGGGTTTCAGGGCCGTATTGTCGCGGCGAATTTGCGCGCCTTGATGAAGCAAGGTCCCGGCGCGGCGTTGAACAAATACAAGCTCCCAATGGCTGACACCTCCATAGTGCTGACACTGGGCCGGTATAACGGCGTCGCGCAACTGCCCTTTGTCGTGACCACCTGGCCTTGGCTGCTCCGCAAACTCAAGTCGCAGACGATGGGTGTGCCTTCCGCCCGCAAGGCCATCGGACTTAGCTGAACGGCGTGAATAAGACGGGCTAGTTTGGATCGAAGCTGGTGTCGTCGGCTATGGCTTTGCAGGCGTCCATGTTCGCCGCCACGGCCTCCAGGCGCATCTTGATGACATCCGTGATGCCAATGCCAATCGGTAGACGCAGCGGTGCGGCGTCGTCGTAGACCTGCTGGATAATCTTTTGCGCTGCTTTTTTGGGGTCGCCCGGTTCATTCCCGACCATCTCGGCCACCCGGCTCTTCACCAGCTCAGCGAAGGCGGCGTAGGCCGGTAGCGGATCAGCCGGATAGCGTATTGACCCCATGATCGCGGTCCGGAACGGGCCCGGCTCAACAATCAGCACGCGAACCCCATGCGCCTTAAGCTCGCCCTCCATGCCTTCGTAGATCATCTCCACGGCCGACTTGGTGGCCGAATAGTGCGCCCCTCCGGCAGATGGAATCTGCCCAGCGACGGACGACACGACCGCGATCACGCCAGCCTTACGCTCGCGCATCTGCGCCACGACCGCCCGGGTCATGTTGAGCACTCCAAACAGATTGGTCTCGTAGAGCGGCCGGTATTCCTCGGGCGTCACCTCCTCGATCGCCCCGGCCGCGCCGACACCGGCGTTGTTGATCAGGACGTCGATGCCGCCGAACGCATCGTTTGCCGCGGCCACCGCGGCGTCCACGTCCGCCAGGTTGGTGACGTCGAGCTTCGCCACCCGCGCCGTCTCCGGATACTGGGCGGCAAGATCGTTCAGCACCTCCGGCGAACGGGCGGTCAACAGCACTTTGTCGCCGCGGGCGAGCACCGCCTCGCCCAGGGATCGGCCAAAGCCCGTGGAGCAGCCAGTGATTAGCCAGCGACGGCCGTTTGCTTGCGACATAGAAATCTCCGCCATTATCGAGTGGTTGCTTAGCTCTACAGTTACCGACGGCATTGTCGGCCCAAGTTAGCCGCGCGTTCTCGATGCCTTCCTCGATAGTCTCGCGCCACTACCTTGCTCTCGGCGATCCACTTCGACATGTCGGCGAATTAAGGCCGGGGCCATCTCGCTGTGAGCGGCTTGGACGAAGCCTTGCAGGCGCAGCTTCCCACAACCTTGATCAGGTCGCGGATGCGGCGACCCCTGCCGGGGGCGTTGTATGGCCACGGCTTGAACTCCGAGTCGCCGCGGGTTCAAACAGTTGTGTGGCGCGGGTGGTGACCAGAACTCAAGCTGCCTCGGCGACCTCGTCGCCGGAACGGCCTTCCTTGAGCGTGTTGGCCCACCAGACGATCTCGTCCAGCATCCGCTTGGCGAAGTCATCGAGGTAGGGATAGTCCGCCATGGACTTGCCCTCGCGCAGCATGCCGAGCATCTCGACCATGCCGATATGAACACTGTGCTTGAGCGAAGCCGTGGCGAGGATTTGCGCCAGCTGCCCGACGGCGCGGGCTGCGCCGGTGCCGCCATAGCCGAGGAAGGCCGCCGGCTTGCGTTGGATCTCTGAGAAGAGATAGTCGAGGGCGTTCTTCAGCACGGCCGGGATGCCGTGATTGTATTCCGCCGTAACGAAGATGTAGCCGTCGAGGCTGGCGATCTTCTTGCCCCAGCGCTGTGCCACCTCGTTCTGCGCCGGCGCAGCGTGTAGCGGCGCCTTTTCCTCGAAAAACGGCATGGGATAGTCGCGCAGATCGACAATCTCGAAATCGGCGTCATGGCGCTCATTGGCGATATTGAACAGCCAGTTGGCCGGGATATCCGCGAACCGCCCAGGACGGGTCGTGCTCATGATGATTCCAATTTTGGGTCGCTCTAGCATAGCTGTTTCCTAAACACTTGCCTGGCGCTCGGCGAGCCACCTCGGCTCGACTGGGCGGCATTCTCAATCCGTCACTCAAGTTCCGCGCCTCTTCGGGGCCTTCGCTTGGACCCGGCTCTCGTTAGGCTTGCAGAGAAGCTCACCGAGGTCTTTGAGGGAAATCTACGAATGGCGACACCTCGTCGAGAACTTCCTTCCATAAACTCAAGGAGTTCAAACGCATCGCCATGCGAAGCGACAAAGCCGGTCAGAGCTTCTCAGTCATGACCAGGCGTCTGAGCCATGACCAGGCGCCCTTCCGCGATCAGCCGCGTTTTGGTTTCCGCAATGTGCGCTTTCCCCTTTTCCAAGGCTTCGGGGGAGGTGTGCACAGATTCGCCGTAGATCGACAGGGGGTAGGGATGCTTCACCGCCGAACCGACCACGAACTCCACATCGCTCACCGCCTCGAACTCGATCGCCTGGTTCGACGGCTCGAAGGCCACCAGCTCGTGCTTCTCGACCAGCTCGGGGACCCGGACGCTGCCGAACTTCGTCGCCATCCAAGCTACGGTGTGCGCCGCCGGAGGCTCGTATCGCCACCGCTGGCCGGCTTTGAGGCTGGCCGCGAGATAAGTCATGTCCGATGGTGGGGTGAGCGGGCTGCTCACGCCCTTGTAGGTCCCGAGCAGGACCGTGACCGGACCGACCCTGGGCACCTGTTCCTTGTGAAGGTGGATGCTTTTCGCCTCGCCTGTCTCCTGCTCGGGCGGCAGCGCTATCCAGAGCTGGAAGAGCTGGCACCCCTGCTCTCCGACCGCGCCCGCGTGAAAAGCACCCAGGGAGGCGTGCAGCCACTCGACGTCGCCTTCCCTCAAGACGCCGCCCGCCCCGGAACTGTCCTCGTACTTCATTTCGCCATCCGTGATGAAGGTCAGCGTCGCCATGCCGGAATGGGGATGGAGGCCGAAAGATTTGAATTCGGCGTGATCCATGTCGAAGGCGTCCAGAAGGACGAACGGCTTCAACATTTCGGCTAATTCGGAAGGGGCGAAGGGGGGTTCGAACGTAGCGGACATCTGCATCAGGAGCGCCGATTTGACGCGGCCGATGCTGTGGCCTCGAGTGCGCAGGGCGATCTTGCGAACGGGCGCGTCGGCTGTGGCTGTGGCTGCGGACATAATGTCTCCCTTTATGGCTGCGGTGAATTACCACCAAATTGATTAATCCACTGACTAGCACCAAATGACTCGCTTGTCCAGAGCCCCGGTGTGCCTCGGCGGGGAGATCGCCGACTGGCGCTGGACGGGGATGCTAGGTCGCGCGAACGGGCCCGCCGTGGTGTGATCTCCACGACCACGTCGCCCTTCCGGCGCTGGATGCTGGTGAGAATCTGGGATGTGCTGCTGGCAGACGGCGCCGGACAGTTCCGCCTCTTCGACCACGCCCTGTGCGGGTTGCACGCCGAGCGGCTGGTTCACAAGCTGACCCCCACCAACCCAGCGCATCGCAGGGCGGTGGAGCTGACCCCAGCGCTGATCTGGTGGTTCTACAAGGACCTCAAGCTCTCCATGCACGATCCCGACCTCAAGCGAGCCAGCGCCTTGCGCGCCCGCTTCGACCGGATCTTCACCCGCAAGACCGGCTACGTCCTGCTCGATCGTCTGCTCGCCCGGCTGGACCAACGAAAAACCGAACTGCCGCGCGTGTGTCCCAAGCCTGCCGCTCCTCGTCAGGCTTGCCGCAGCCTAAGCCGCACGGAAATCTGCCCCGGTTACGTCCGGCGCGCTCTAAATATTTGAAGATAGACCCTTTCCAGATCAGGTGATTCCACCTGATCCTCCAAGCAGATTGGAAGATCAGGCGCGATGAACCTCTGTCTCTGGTTGCGAATGAGACTCGCTTTTCAGGGGCGTGTAGCTGAGGTCTTGCCTTGGCCTGAAGTTCAGGAACTGAAGCCCCTCCGGACCCGCGCTGAAGGTGTAGAACGCGCCGCCGGGAATAAACACTGACGAGCCAGGAGCAAGCACCTCTGTCCCGAAGCGCAGCTCACCCGTCACGACGTACATGATTTCGTGCTCGTCATGGGAGTGAACCACGGTTGTCTCGTTCGGGCGAAGCCGTATTTCCATAAGCTCGGGCAGATCGGCTGAGCCCTCTAAGTGAACGTTAAATAAGATGCCCTTTTCCTTAGGCGCCCACTCCGCTTTTTGGACATCGTGGATTTCTATCCTTGTCATTAGTTTATTCTCCAAGATCCGTTAAACAGGAAACCCGAGGTGGAGGAAGCCGCCGCTATTTCAGCAGTCGCTCGACTTCCTTAAAGTATGGGATGAGGGACGCGAGCATCAGCCCGACGTTTGCCTCGAAGGTCGTCGTCGGGAGCGACCGTCGTCCGAGCCCGGCGGTCCAGCGAAACCATTGCGCGGGTCCCAGGACCGCCGCGGCCAGGAGATACGGGCGGGCGTCCTTCGCGGGATCGACGCCCATTCTTCCCGCCAGCGCCTCCTGCAACTCGAGGCGGAGGCGTTCCTCAAACTGGAGCATGTAAGCTGCGACCTCAGGCGCCTCGGTGGTGGCGACGATCTTCGCGCGAACCGTCTCCTGTTCTTCGTCGAGGCGCGTAACCAGAGCGCGCAGAGCCTCGACCGCTGTGATCAACAATGGCTCATCGTCTGCGCGAGCCGCGATCTCCTCCCGGAAATGGGAGATCGCTTCGTCGGAATCCCAGAACAGAACCGACTCCTTCGACTTGAAATGTCGGAAAAAGGTGGTGGGATCGAGGTCCGCCTCGCGGGCAATATCGACCACCGTCACGCGTTCATAGCCGTAGCGTGAGAATAGCTTGATGGCAGCCTTTTCGAGTAGAGCCCGGGTCTGCGCCTTCTTGCGCTCACGGCGTCCCGGGCCGCTGCCGTCATCGGCGCGCTCTCTAAGCTCGGGAGCGCGCTGTCCGCGCGCTGCCGGCGATTTCGCAGCTTTCGCATCTAAATCAGGGTGCGGTGGGGCCAAGGCCCCTTTATCTCGCGATGGACGCTTAGCGGGGTCGGCTTTGAACTTGGGCATCCGCTTGATTCTCTGGACTCGGCAAGAGACAGGGCGATTTCAATCAATCGCTTCTGCAAGTCAATAGAATCTACCATCGTAGATGCACCGATGACAGCCGATCCGCGCAGCTCTCAAAGGCGCTCCCGAACTTGACCACCCCCAAACCGCTTTTCAGCAGGGGTTGGCCGGGACCCCGACCCTGGCCAGATAGGGGTCGAGGGCTGAGACTTCTGCCCCCGAGACCACGGCGCCCACGTAGCCGTCCGGCCGGACCAGCACCCAGTCGCCCGGCGAGAGGCCGTAGGCGTCGCGCATATGGCCGCCATCGTCGATGATGTCCCCATGGGGGCCGACGACGTGGATCCGAAGGCCGGGGCGCGGTGCGATCGCCGACTTGCGGTCCGTTTCATATCCGAGCAGCGTCCAGTGCGGGCCCTGGAAGAGGTTGAAGAGCCGCGTCGGCTGGCCTGCGGCGCCGCGGACCGGAGCGTCCGGCGCGCGAGCGCCGGCGCGGAGGCCGTCGCGGCGTTCGGGCTTCTCCAACGCCAACGAGGACTCGAAATAGCCGAGATCGAGCTGGTGGACCTCACGGCCCCGGCGCATCGTCGCCTCCCGGAGTATTTTGGTCGAGAGGCCGAGCACGCTGGCGGCGATCGGCCGACGTTCCTCCTCGTAGGTCGCCAGCAGCGCTTCCGGCGCGCCGCCCAGCACCGCGGCCAGCTTCCAGCCGAGATTGTAGGCGTCCTGCACGCTGGTGTTCATGCCCTGTGCGCCGGTGGCCGAATGGGTATGAGCCGCATCCCCCGCGAGGAAGACGCGACCGACCTGGAAGTGATCGGCGAGGCGGGCGCTCGCGGCGTAGGCCGAGGCCCACCGGACCGACCGGATCAGAATGTCGTTCCGACCGGTGCGCGTGGCGACCATCTCCCTCAGCGCTTCGACGGAGAGATCGACGTCGCCCTCGAGCGGGACGTTTCCCTGCAACTGGAAAATACCCGTGCCCTTGAGTGGCGCTATCACCAGCCACTGGTCCGCTCCAAAGGCGTTGAATTGGTGCCAGACGTCGCTGTCGAGTCCCTCCAGGAAGGTGTCCGCGACGAAGAAGCGAACGCCCAGGCTCTCGCCGGGGAATCCGACGTCGAGCGCGCCCCGCACGAAGCTGCGGCCGCCGTCCGTGCCTACGAGGTAACGGGCCCTGACGGTCTCCTCGCCGCCCGCGCCGGCGATGCGGGCGGTCACGCCCTCGCCGTCCTGCTCGAACCCCTTGAGCTCGCGGCCGAACTCGGCGCGGCGTCCCAGCTCGGCCAGACGGTCCCGCATCACCGCCTCGGTCAGGAACTGCGGCGACACTATCGCCCCCGCACGGTAGGGCTCGGCTGGCGTAGGAGGTTCCCGCGCCACCCTCCCAGGGAGTTCGTCCGTGAAGCTCCCGTCGGCGCGATACTGTCGCACCTGCGGGGGGGAGAGCCCGACGACCGAGACGATACGGTCAAGGATGCCCAGGTCCTCGAACACCTCCTGGCTGCGTGGCTGCGTGCCCTTGCCCCGCGAGCCGGGGAACGGCCCCGCCAGCATGTCGACGAGCCGGAAGTCGACCCCGCGTCGCGCCAGCTCGATGGCCAGCGTGAGCCCCGCCGGCCCGGCGCCGCAGATCAATACGTCGGTGTTGGAGTCTTGGGGCATGCCCGTCCTCTGATGCATCGTCCGGCCAAAGGGTGAGGCCGGCTCATTCACTATTATAAGGCGTTATACACATAAAATGCCAACCGCCTAGGCTGTCAACATCATTCGGTCTCCGGCGCGCGAGCGTTCGGGGGGACAAGTCCGGCCATCACGGTTGAAAGGGGAATGTTATGGCTGGACCCCGGCAAGGCCAGTCCACATAATCGTCCAAATGAACCTTGACCTTCGTCAACTCCAGCACGCCCTGGGCGACCTCGTCGGGATGTTGAACCGGCCACAACCGGGTCTGGCCCTGATGCGCGCAGCGGGCATCTCACTGGATCGGGCCCTTTTCCCGCTCCTGGGCCGGATCGAACACCGCGGGCCGATCGGCATCGTCGAGCTCGCGGACCTCTCCGGCCGCGACTACACGACCGTCAGCCGGCAAGTCGCAAAACTGGAAAGCCTGGGTCTTGCTTCGCGACGCACTGGCGCCGTGGACCGTCGCGTTCGCGAGGTCGTGGTCACGCCGGCGGGACTCGCCATGACGGGCGCGGTCGATGTGGCGCGCGACAAAATGTTGACGGCCGTTCTCGCGACGTGGAGCCCCCAGGAAATTCGTGAATTGGCGCGGCTCTCTCGAAAATTGATCGACGCGATCGCCGCGGCAGAGCCCTACGATCAGCTTATGACGCAAGAACCTCACCCTTCATCTGGCGAGGCTGCCATACCTGCTGACTCTGGCACGCGGGCCGTCACGAAGGCGAAGTCGTTGAATCCTACGTCACCAAGACACGCGGCAAGGTCGCGGCGCTGAAGTTTATCGAGGCGGCGATGAAGCAGCTTGGCTGGCCGAGCGGGCTACAGCCCCAGCTTCTGCGCCAGGCCGATGCGCTGCAGCTTGCCGGTGGGGCCTTTTGGGATCTCGTCGAGGAAGATGACCTTGCGCGGAACCTTGAAGTGGGCCAGGCGTCCGGCGACGTAGTCGCGCAGGTCGCGCTCGGCCACGCTGTGGCCGTCGCGCAGAACGACGGCCGCGCCCACCTCCTCGCCCAGCTTATCGTGGGGAATGGCGAAGGTGACCACCTGCAGCACGGCGGGGTGGTCCATCAGCACCTCGTCGACTTCCCGGGGCGAGATCTTCTCGCCGCCGCGGTCGATGATCTCCTTCAGCCGCCCGGTGATGGTTAAAAAGCCGTCCGCGTCCATCGCTCCCTGGTCGCCGGTGCGAAACCAGCCGTGGGCGAAGGCTTCGGCGTTGGCCTTCGGGTTGTTCTCATAGCCCAAGGTCACGTTGTCGCCCCGGATGACGATCTCGCCGATCCGGCCCTGGGGCAGAATCTGGCCAGCGTCGTCCATGATCGCCACATCGGGCCCCGAGGCCACGCCGACGGTTCCAGGCTTGCGCTCGCCAGGCGCAAGCAGGTTGCTGGTCATCTGGTGGGCTGCCTCGGTCATGCCGTAGCTCTCGATCACCCGCGTCCCGAAGGTCGCCTCCAGCTCGGCCAGCACCCGCGCCGGCAGCGACGACGAGGACGAGCGGATGAAGCGCAGCGGGCTGGCTGCGATGACCTCCGGGTTATGGCCGGCGCGGGCCAGGATGGCCTGATGCATGGTGGGCACCGCCGTGTACCACGTGGGCCTCGCCTCGCTGACCCAGCCGAAGAACCTCAGCGCGTTGAAGCCAGGGGCGCAGAACACCGAGCCGCCGGCCAGGAGCGGCGCCAGCACGCCGGCGATCAGGCCGTGGATATGGAAGAGCGGCATGACCACCAACCCCCGGTCGGCCGCGGTCAAGGCGAGCGTGCGGCTGACGTTGCTGGCGCTGGCGCAGACGTTGGCGTGGGTCAGGGGCACGATCTTGGGCCGGGAGGTGGTGCCCGAGGTATGCAGCACCAGGGCGACGTCGGACGGAGCGGCCGGCCCGCCGGAAGCCGGCGCGCCGCCTGGCGCGGCGCCCGCGTCCAGCCGGAAGCGCCCGGCGCCCTTCTCGGGCGTCGCCTCGAGCGCGATCACCGGGATCCCGAGCCTTGCCGCCACCTCCGACGCGGCCGCCGGCGCGCCGGCCTCGACCACCAGCGCCTTGGCGGCGAGATCGGTCAGATAGAACTCGAGTTCCTCGGCCCGGTACTGCGGATTGAGCGGCGCCGAGGTCGCGCCCGCGGCGACGCCGAGGAACGCCGCGGCCGTCTCCGGCCCGTTCGGCAAGACGATGGCGACCCGGTCGCCGCGGCCTATGCCGGCCGCGTTCAGGGCGTTGACAGTCTCGTCCACCTGCTCGCGCAGGCCCTGGTAGGTCAGGGGACCGGCGGACGAGGCCGCGATCGCGACAGCGTCATCCTCGCCCCTGGCGAGAAGGTCCCAAATGGTCGAGGCGGCGGTCATCGGCGTTTCACGAGGGGAGGGTTCCTTCAGCTGCGGCGCTGGATCGCCAGGCGGCCATCGTCGCCGAGCGTCCTGGCGAGCAGGCTGGCGCAAGCGTAGACGGCGTCGATCGCGGGGGTCGGCGTTTCGGTCAGCCGGGCGAGCTCGACCACCGATCCGACCAGGGTCTCGAGTTCCAGCGGCCGCCCGCTCTCCACGTCCTGCAGCATGCTGGTCTTGTGGGCGCCGACCGCTTCGGCGCCGGCGATGCGCTTCTCGATCGAGAGGCGTACGCGCACGCCGAGCTTCTCGGCCACCGCCTGGGCCTCGGCCATCATCGCGGCCGCCAGCGCCCGCGTGGGGGGGAAGCGGCAGATGTCGACCAGCGTCGCGTGGGTCAACGCGCTCACCGGATTGAACACCACATTGCCCCAGAGCTTCAGCCAGATCTCGGCGCGGATGTCGCTGGAGACCGGCGCCTTCAGCCCGCTCCGGGTCAGCGCCTCGGAGACCGCCCGGACCCGCTCGGACCTGGTTCCGTCCGGTTCGCCGAGCGAGAAGCGGTCGCCTTCGACCACCCTGACCACGCCGGGGCCGACCAGCTCGGCGGCCGGGTAGACCACGGCGCCGATGACCCGTTCGGCCGGGATCTTGGCGGCGATGAGCCCGTCGGGATCGGCGATATGCACCGGCCGGTCCTCGTAAGGCCCGGCCAGCTTGTGGAAGAACCACCAGGGGACCCCGTTCTGCAGCGTCACCACCGCGGTCGTGGGTCCGATGAGGCGCGAGACGCCCGCGGCCAGCCCCGCGACCTGCTGGGCTTTGACGGCCAGGAAGACGACGTCGTAGTCGCCGGGCTCGCCGATCGGCGCGGCCTTGGCGCTGGCCGCGGTCCGCTCGGCGCCGTCGGCCTCGATCAGTCTGAAGCCGCCCTGGCGGATCGCCGTGAGGTTGGCGCCGCGGGCGATGAAGGTGACGTCCTGGCCGGCCAGCGCCAGCCGCGCGCCCAGAAAGCCCCCGATCGCCCCCGCGCCGACCACCGCGATTTTCATCTTCGGTTTCCTTCCGCGCCATAGACGTTGCGGAGGACGCCAACGCCATCGATGACCACCTCGATAGTGGCGCCTGGCCGCATCGGCCCGACCCCCAGCGAGGTGCCGCAAGCGACGACGTCGCCGGGTTCCAGCGTCATGTCCTGAGAGATGCGGCTGACGATCTCGGCGGGGCTGAAGATCATGTCGGAGACGGGGTAGTTCTGACGCTCCCGCCCATTGAGCAGAGTGCGGATGATCAGTCCCGTTGGATCGACGCCGGTTGCTATCACGGGTCCGAACGCCGCGAAGCCGTCGAAACTCTTGGCCCGGGTCCATTGCTCGAAGCTGGGATCGTCGTGGATGAGCTCGAAGGCGGTCACATCGTTAACGCAGGTGTAGCCGAAGATCGCAGTCGCCGCTTCGGCTGGTGTCGCCGATTTGATCCTGGCCCCCACCACGACACCAAGCTCGCCCTCATACACCACGCGACCGGCGTGATCAGGCGGCCGTGGGATCGCGCGCTCGTGGGCACTGTATGCGTTCGGGGTCTTTATGAAGTAGAGCGGCGCCCGCGGCTGGGCCCAGCCGTTCTTCGCGGCGGCGGCGCTCAGGTTGTTCCACAGCGCGATGAACTTCGTGGGCTGGCACGGAGTCAGCCACCGGGCGCCGTCGAGCGCTGCGCTCTCCCCGGTCGGTGCGGCCGTCCCGAACATGTCACCCTCATGGACCATCAGCCGATCGCCCTCGACCGTCCCGAAGACCGTCCGTCCGCCCAAATCGACGCGCGCCCAGTTCATGCCTATAAAACTCGGTGTCGTGTTGGTCTGGTACCGGCTGTTTCTAGCGGTTCGGCGTGAACAGGGCCAACCGTGGTGGGATGGCGAGGCTGGCGTAGCCGACGATCAGCCGGTGCGTCGCCGGATCGATCCCCAGCGTGTGGGCGTTGAAGTGCAGATTGATGGAGTCTGCGACGTGATAAGCATTGGCCGCATCCTGGCTTACAACCGATAGCCGACCTGCAAGCCCGGTTACGTAGATCCGGTGTAATTCCGCATCGTATGCGACGGAGTCCGGCCCGAAACCAACCGGAACCGTGGCTATGATGCGGTGTAGATTCAGGTCGAATATCGCGAGTTTGGAGCTCAGGCCGCAGGCTATGAACAGTTTGCGGTTCGCATCGTCAATCGCAACACCCGTCGGAGCGTCACAGCCCTCGAGGGGCCAGCGCTGCACGACCATACGCCTGGCCACGTCCACGGCGACCAAGGTATTGGTATCCGCGATATTCTGATACATCAACTTAGTTTCTGGATCGAACGCAGCGAATTCTGGACTCCCACCCAGAGAGATTGCGCCAATCGACTTCTGGCTGGCCGGATCTATGAGAGTCGCCGCCTTTGCGTCGCCGCTCGCGACGTACAGGAGCTTGTCGGCCGGATCGTAGAACATTGCGTCGGGGCCCTTGGCCACGGGAATTTGCTTGATCAGCCGCATGCTCTTTGGATCGAATACATCGACTGCGTCCGCCCCTCCTAGCGTGACGAACGCAAGGTGGCTTGTCGGATCGACGACGACAGCACGCGGCCCGCCGTCCGATGCAAAGACGGACACGTCGGCGGAAGTGGGCATCGCATGCCTGTGCAAGTTCACCCTGTAGACGGCGCCGGTGATCGCGTTGGTGACAAACAGGTCGTCACCAACAACGGTCATGTAGTCGAACACATTGAGAAAGCCCGCCTTCATCGGAAGTTCGACGAATCCGTCGAATCGAAGGCTACGGGTGTCAGCAGGTCGTCCGGGTATGATCAACACTACGGCGAGGACAACAACTGCCAACAGCAATGCAGCGGCGAACCACCGGAGCACACGGAACACTATAGCCATTTCAGGGGCGCCTTCGTCGCGAGCGTCGACGGTGTCAGCGCGCGTAACTCGGAATCGTGACTTCCCTGGGTTCCCCCGTAAGGGGCCAGCCCGTGGGCACTACGGCCCAAAACGCTGCGCGCTCGGCGGCATAGGTTTCGGGATCCACCATGGTCCGGTCGAGGAACGCCGCCACGATGTCCATGCAGGGGTCGATGAGACTCTTGATTCTCCAAACCGCGTGCGAATAGGTCGAGATCACGTGCAGGTCCGAGACGGCGCCGACCGCGCACAGGGCCTTGTGCATCATGACGCTGGCGACGAAGGGGATCTGGACGTCCTCCGCGCCGTGGAAGATGCATGACGGCGGGAAGTCGTGGCGCACATAGGTCATCGGGCTGGCAGTGCGGACGTTCCACAGCGGCACCCGCTCCGTTCCAAACATTAACCATGCGGGCGAGTAGCCGAGCTCGAACTGGCCGCCTTGCATTCCGATCACAGGTTCAAGCGGGATCACCGCGTTGAGCGGCACCCGACCTAGGTTGTCGGCAGCGGCGGCGCCGTCCGGATCGCCCGCGGCCAAGGCCGCCAGATGCGCGCCGGCGGAATAGCCCAACGCCGCGATACGATCGGGCTCGATCCCCAGCGCGTCCGCGTTGTCCCGGGTCCACTTGATTGCGGCGCGGGTGTCGCGGATCTGGGCCGGCCACGGGTTGGCCGGCATCAGCCGGTAGTCGGCGACCACCGCGGTGAAACCACGCCTGGCCAGCGCCTCGGCGTGCGGCGCGAGATCCGCGCGTGAACCTACCCGCCATCCACCGCCGTGAAGCATGAGCACAGCGGCCCGCTTGCCGCCGTCATCGGGGTGATAGACGTCCAAAAGCTCTGGCGTCTCGTCGGGGGCGAAGGCGATACCGGTCTGCGTCTTCAAAGGGGCTTCCTCCTAGCTAATTATAATGCATTATACACATAATATCCTGGCGATTTCGGCTGTCAATGGCTCCAGCGGCATTGACAGCACCGCCATTAATATGTGTATAATGTCATATAATGAACGACGGCAGTGGTTTGCCGTCGAAAAGGGGGACCCAAGGGGATGAGCGCGCGCGGTTCGATCCGACGTCGTGTAGCGGTCAGGGGCGCAGCGGTCGCGCTGTTGGGCTGCCTCGTCTCCGCCACCGCCGCTTCAGCGTCCTCGGGAGACCAATCCCGCACGCCCGGAACCTATCGGATCGTCGATAGCATCCCCGCTCCGAACGCCCTTTGGGACCTCGCCTCGGTCAACCCGCAACGTCACCGCCTCTATGTCGGCCGGGTCGGCGGCGTACTGGCCGTGGACCTGCGGACGCGCGCCATCTCGCCGGCTTTCGTGCCCAGTGGGATGGTGCACGGCGCCCTGCCTCTCGGCGACAGCGGCAGGGCCGTCGCAACCAACGGGCTAGCCGCCACGGCCGTGATCTTCGACGAGACCACCGGCCGCGTGCTCTCGACCATTCCCACGGGCGAGGACCCGGACGCCATCGTCGTTGAACCCCGGTCGGGCCTCGTCGTCATCACCGACGAAAAGGGCGAGGATCTCACGCTCATCGATCCGGCGGCTGGGGTCGCCGTGGGCTCGATTCCCCTCGGAGGCGCGCCCGACTTTCCAGCCGTCGACGGCCGGGGCCTCGTCTACGTCAACATCAACAGCAAGAATGAGATCGCGGTGGTGGACGTCGCGGCACGCGCCATATTGAGGCGTATGGCGTTGCCGGGATGTGAAGGCCCCACCGGTCTCGCCTACGATGCGGCCGATCGCCTGCTCCTGTCCGTGTGCGAAAACGGCGCCGTTCTGTTCCTGGACGCTGAGACGGGGCGGGTTCTGCAATCGTTTCATGTCGGCGCCGCCCCCGACGCAGCGCTGTTCGACGCGGCTCGCCGTCGTGCGTTCGTGCCGAGCGGGGCCGATGGCGTGCTGACGATCTTCTCCGTGCGTGGCCGAGAGCGCATCACGATCCGCCAACGGCTGGTCACCCAGGTCGGAGTCCGGCTCGGCGCGCTGGATCCGCTCACGGGACGCCTCTATCTGCCGGCGGCGCAGATCATCCCGCCCAAGGCGCCAGGCCAAATGAAGTCGCTCGTCCCGAACACGTTCAGAATTCTGGTTGTGGCGCCTGACTGACCCAGATCTGCTCAGACAGCACCGGCGTTCACGTGCCGTGCGATAAGGCCTTGGCCATCTCGTACGCCCGATCGGTCTCGGGACCCGGGGTCGCGACCCCGGGCGCTTCGCGACGTCTGACCGGCGGCTTCTGAGCCGTTCACCGCGTTCCTCGCAAATCTTTGGATGGTCCGCGGTCAGGGAGAAATATCCGCATGGCTCGTTAACTCCAGCACCATCCGCACCGCCCGCTCCAGGCCGCCCGCGAGCGCGACGCCGAGGTCTTGGCCGCCTGACGCGCGACGCGCAGGCGGGGACTTCCCAAGCCCATCCGGGAGACTCCACAGATGAATGAAGCCACTAGACCGCGCGAGGCAATCCTCGAACCCGAGCTGACGATCGTCGATCCGCACCATCACCTGTGGGACCGCCCGGCGGCCTTGATGGCCGCGCTGCCGCCGCCGAAGCACGGCTTTGAGCGCGTCATCCGCCGCGTGCCCCGCTACCTGTTGGACGAGCTGCTGGCCGACATGAAGAGCGGCCACAACGTCAAGGCCACGGTCTATGTCGAGTGCCACTCGATGTACCGGTCGACCGGGCCGGCCGAGTTCAAACCGGTCGGGGAAACCGAGTTCGCCAATGGCGTCGCCGCCATGTCCGCCAGCGGGACTTACGGTGACGTAAGGGCTTGCGCGGGCATCGTCGGCACGGCCGACCTGAGGCTGGGGGCTTGGGCGGCGGAAGTCCTGCAGGCGCACATGGCCGCCAGCTCGCGCTTCCGCGGCATCCGGCAGAGCGCGCCCCATGATCCGGATCCGGACGTTCTGGGCCCGCTCGCCCTCTTCGAGAGCGGGCTCTATCGCCGGGATGATTTCCGCGAAGGTTTCGCTCGCCTCGCCCCGCTGGGCCTGTCCTTCGACGCCTTGCTCGCGGAGCCCCAACTGCCGGACCTCATCGATCTCGCCCGCGCCTTTCCGGACACCGCCATTGTTCTGAACCACGTGGGCATGCCGCTGGGCCTCGCCAGCTACGCCGGAAAGCGGGAGGAACGCTTTCCGATCTGGCGCGACAACATCCGCGCGCTCGCCAAGGCGCCGAAGGTGTTCGTCAAGCTCGGCGGCCTAGCCAACGTGTTCTCCGGCTTCCCGTCCTTCATGGCCGATCCGCCGGCGCCATCGAGCCAGCTCGCTGCCGAGTGGAAACCCTATTTCGAGACCTGCATCGACGCTTTCGGGCCCCAGCGCTGCATGTTCGAGAGCAACTTTCCGGTGGATATCGGCAGCTGCGACTACGACGTCCTGTGGAACGCCTTCAAGCGGATCGCCGCCCGCTATTCCGCCGACGAGAAGACCTCTCTGTTCAGCGATGCTGCATGCAACTTCTATCGTCTGAACCCGGAGGATATTACATGTGTAATGCCTTATAATTAAGAGGCGCGCAAAAATGCGAATCCGGAATCCACCAGTGGAATCGGCCGAGGACGTTCGGCGTTACGGCGTCGTTCCATCTGCGCTAGCTGACGGAGGCCTCTTAGTGTTGATCATCGACTCGCAAATCCATCTTTGGAAAAGCGGCGAACCGCCGGCGCGTCACCGTCAGGCGCCCTATCTCGCGGAGGACGCCATTGCGGACATGGATGCGGCAGGGGTGGACGCCGCGATCAACGCCGCGGGGGTCCTATTGGATGTGGACTGCAGCTATGCGATCGAGTCAGCCGCCCGCTTTCCCGACCGTTTCGCGACTATCGGCTGGCTCAACCTGAACCTCCCGGAGGCGCCCGACCTGGTGCGGCGCTGGCGCTCGCAGCCGGGCATGATCGGTTTCAGGTTCCATTGCGTCGCCGAGGACGAGCGAAGCTGGCCGACGGATGGGACAATGGACTGGTTCCTGCCGCTGGCCGCGGAGTTGGGTCTACCGGTCGGGTTGGGCGGCCCCGTACTGGCTCACGTCGAACGCTGGGCCGCTCAGTATCCGAACCTCAAGATTGTCTTGGACCACTTCGGTATTGTCGGTCAGAACCTCACAACCCGCGAATTGATACAGCACGAGGATGTGCTCTCGTGGAGCCGCTTCTCCAATGTGTCCGTCAAACTGTCGGCCGGAATATACTATGCCGGTGAGGATGAATACCCGTTCAGGAGCCTGCACGACAGGATCCACCGGCTCTACGACGCTTATGGTCCCGAGCGGCTGTTCTGGGGAACCGATATCACCCGCGTGGACAATTGCACCTGGCGCCAGGCCGTCACCATGTTTACCGAGGAGCTGTCGTGGCTGTCGCAGAACGACAAGACCCTGATCATGGGCGAGGCGCTCTGCCGCTGGTTCAACTGGTGGCCGTCGACCGCGGAGCCCGCGTCAGCTCCGCCCCAATAGAGCGTTCTCAGCCTCAGGACGCCTTCGCGCGTCAGGCGTTCACGTGCCGTGCGATGAAGGCCTTGGCCATCTCGTGCGCCCGATCGGTCTGCGGACCGGGGGTCGCGACCCACTCGTGCAGGCAGTCCTCGAAGATGGTGTAGTCGCACGAACCTCCCGCGGCCCTGTAGCTCTCGACGAAGCGGGTCTGCAAGGCTGGACGGACGTTCTCGTCGAGGGCCCCCTGCATGATCAGGAGGGGCGTCAGAGTGATGGCTTCACGCCGATCCAGGATCTCCTGCGGGTTGGCCTCGTGGATCGTTTCCCAAGGAACGAAGTAGGTCTCGTGGAACTTGGCCAACGCGGCCTGCTGCATCGCCTGGGCGTTCTGGTAGCGTTCGAACGTATTGCTGATCGGCGAGCGGGCGATGACGTAGTCGACCGTCGCATCGACAGCCGGATTCTCCTGCAATGGCAGGGCGTTGTAGCGAGGGTCGCGAGGCCGCATCGCCAGAAGCTCAGCCAGGTGACCGCCGGTGGAGCTGCCGAAGACCCCGATCCGGGATGCATCACCGTTCCACGCCCCCGCCTTCGCCTTCAGCCACCGCACGGCGTAGTTGGCGTCCTGTACGCTCGCCGGATAAGGGGCCTCGCGCGCAAGTGTCAGGTCCACAGCCACGACGAGGGCGCCGGCCGAGGCGAGGGCCCGGTCGAAGGGCTCTTCGGCGTGACGGTCCTTGAAGTTCCATGCCCCGCCATGCAGGTCGAGCACCACACGGAAAGGCCCCGTCCCCAAGGGCTGGTAGATGCGCGCCATCAGCGGTCGCCCTTGCGCCGTGCGGCGGTATTCGACCTCGCTCACTTCGATCTCGAACTTGGCGCCTGGGTCGTAGGTCGCCTCCGATGCTGTGTTCCGTGCCGCGTCCGAACCCATGCGATCCTCCTAGCGACTACAGTGTGGCGAGTCAGAAATTCGCCATTGCCTGTGGCGGGCGGCTGACACGGTCTCTGCGGTCGACGGCCACCAGTTGAACCAGCGGCAGAGCGCCTCGCCCATGATCAGGGTCTTGTCGGTCTCCGACAGCCACGGCATCTCCTCGGTAAACATGGTGACGGCCTGGCGCCAGGTGCAATTGTCCAGGCGGGTGATGTCGGTTCCCCAGAACAGCCGCTCGGGACCATAAGCATCGTAGAGGCGGTGGATCCTGTCGTGCATGCCCTTGAAAGGGTATCCATCCTCACGCGCATAGTCTGGCGCCCCGCACAGCTTGACGGAGACATTGGGGAAGCGGCTCCATGAGAGCACATCCTCGTGCTGTATCAATCCGCGGGTTGGCGTCAGACCCATGATGCCGAAGTGGTCCACGGCAATCTTGAGGTTCGGATATTGAGCCGCCCAGCGCTCGAGGTGAGGCAGCACGAACGGGCCGCCGAGCACGACCGGTATATCCAACTCCGCGGCCAGCCGCAGGAACCAGTCCATGGCGCCGTCTGTCGGCCAACTCCGCTCGTCCTCGAGGCCGCAGGGGGTCCTGAAACCGATCATGCCCGGCTGCGAGCGCCAGCGCTGCACCAGGTCCGGCGCCTCCGGGCGGTCCAGCTTGATCCAGCCCGTCGTTGCGAAACGCTCGGGAAAGCGGGCGGCGGACTCGATCGCATAGCGATTGGAGTCCATATCCCACTGCGGCGGGGCGTTGATCGCGGCGTCCACGCCCGCCGCGTCCATGTCCGCGAGCGCTTGCTCCGCCAAATAGGGTTTCCGCCCGTGGTGCGGCGGCGCCTGGTCGCCCTCCCAAAGATGGATCTGCGAGTCGATGATCAACATGAGAGGTCTCCGTCTAACGCAGGTGGTACGTCACCGTAGCGCCGAACGTCCTCGGCGGATTCCACTGCATCAGGGTGTAGTACGAGCCGGTGTAGCCGAATAATCCACCCGCGAGAGCGCCATAACCCTCTGTCGGGGTCCCGAAGCGCGTGTCAGTCAAGTTTCGCCCCCAAAGCCGCAAACCCCAACGTCCGTTAGCCGTCTGGAAATTAACTGACGCATTCACCAGGCCGTTTATGCCCGTCCGGTCATGAACCGCCGGCACGTCGTAAAAGAAGGGGCCGCTGAAACTCGCATTCCCGTTAGCGCTACTGCTCCAGACCTTGCTCCGGAATGTTATGTCGCCGCCGGCCGAGAGCGTCCCCCAATCGTAGCGCCATTGTCCTTCCGCCGACAAATTGAGCGCGTTCTTCGGCGTGAATGGTAGATAGTTTCCCGCAAAACCGGCGGCGTCCGTAGTAAGATACTTGTCGTCGGAATAGGAGTAGGTGGCCCCCAGGTGCAGCCACGGCGCCGGCACGGCATGAATTTCCAAATCCAGCCCTTGTGACCGGGTGCGGCCGGCATTGGTGGCGAACGTCGTCGCTATCGAAGTCCCCGGTAGTAGGCCGTTAATCACAACCTGCAAGTTTGTGATGTCTTCACGATAGAGGTCTATGTTTGCTGTGAGCCGGTTGTCGAACCAACTGGTCTTCGCTCCGATCTCATAGTTGGTGGCGCGCTCCGTCTTAAAGGGAACCTGAAGGCCCGCTATGTCCGCGGCGAACGTCGCTGCACCGGGACCCGTGCCCTCAAAACCGCCGCCGACATAACCTTGCGAGTAGGTTGCATAGAACAGGGTGTCTCTTGTCGGCGTAAATTCGAGCGTTGCTTTTGGCGTGAAGGCGCTCCAACTCCCATTCTGCGGCGCCACTAACACCGCGCCATCTACGCCGCCCTGTAAGCCGCCTTCTTCGACTACGCTTCCTGACTTGTGGTCGTAAGTGTATCGACCACCGAGGACGAGCTTTAGCCAATCCGTAAACTTGTAACCGATCTCGGCAAACCCCGACGCACTCTTAGCGTCAATCGTCGCTATGTCATATTGTGGGCCTGAACCCAAGAAAGACAGCCCAAGGGACGGCGGGCTGTCAGGAAGGATTGTCGTTCTTTCCTCGTGAGACGTCGAAAGGTAGACGCCTGCGAGCCACGTGAACTTTTGGTCATCGGGTGAGACCAGGCGCAACTCTTCCGTCACCTCCCAGTCATTCGCTATAAACAAGGAATCGAAGAAATTTACGGGATCGCCCAGCTCGCTTTTCTCCGAGGTGGACTTGTTGAGCCTGTATCCCGTGATCGAGGCGAGCGTCGCGAAATCCAGGTCCAAAGCCGCATGCACAAAAGCATTGAAGTCTTTGTGGGAACTCCTGAAATTGACGTTTTGCAAAGTCCTGTCGGGATCGTTGGGGACGCCAAACGTCGGGTAGTTGAGCGCCGGGTAGAAAGGCGATGTGCTCGCCACGAAAGAGCCGTCGCCCAGGTACGTCATCGGCGGCGAATCGGAGTCGTCCTGGAGATAGTCGGCGCCGGCCAGCACCTTGAATTTGTCGGTCACGTTCGCCAGCACCTGTCCGCGGACGCCGAAGGTCCTTTGGGCGCCGATAGTCCCGCCCAAGGTAGGATCGTACACGTAGCCGTCCTGACGGTGGTAGTAGCCGGTGAGTTTCGCCGCAACTCGATCACTGAGCGGACCGGTCACGAGGCCCTGGAACTCACCAAGACCGTAGCTTCCGCCGGTTGCCTCGAGTTCAAGGTCACGCGTGAAGCTCGGCGCCTTAGTGTGAATTGAAATGACGCCGCCAATGGTGTTCTTGCCGAATGCGGTGCCCTGAGGCCCTCTGAGGACTTCCACGCGATCGATATCAAACAGTTTCTCGTCACGATCCACGTGGCCGAACGTGGCCAGCTCATCGATGTAGACGCTCGACGGCTCGTCTACACCTGGAGAATCGTCGATTCCCGTATAGGTGCCGCGCATGTTGATGCCGCTGAAGTCGGCCGGGCCAGGTATTGCGACGAGACCAGCTACGGCGTTTTGGAGATCGGTGTAAGTCTGCAGTCTTTGTTCCTTGATTGTCGCACCGCTGACGGCCGAAATGGAGGCCGCGACTTTCTGGATAGACTGGGCGCGCTTGTTCGCGGTGACCGTGATCATCTCAACGGTGGTCGGGGCCCGAGACTCCGTCACTGAATTGGCCGCTAGATCCGCTGCCCGAGCGCTGCTGGCGGCTAATACGACAATAGGCGCCACGCTGATCAGCCCGAGAGCGCAACCGAGTGTTCTGTGTGCGGCCATTCCCTGTTTCCCCAAATCTTCTTTCTTGTTTCTCATGTGTTTCCGCCAAGGACGTGCAGTTCAGTCCATCGCGTCCCCAAGGGATGGCCGCGCGAATGGCGGCAGGCGCGTGCTGGGGCGCGGTCTGCGCGCTCGGCGTTCAGTGATCGACGCGCACCGGCCACCCGTCGCATGACGCGGAATCCTCTTCGTTCGCTCCCTGGTTTTCGACGGCCAATACCGTCGTTTATATTGCGTTATACACATATTAATCCGTGTAATTGTCCTGTCAATATGATTGTTCCGCCGCCGTGGTACCCTTGAGCTTCCTGCCTTCAGCCGCCTTCCCGGCTCGAGCGCAGGGCGGGGATCATGCGGGCGAGGACGCGGTCCTTGACCACGAAGTGGTGGTAGACGCCGGACAGGGCGTGACCAGTCGCGAGGATAATGATGACCCATCCGACCAGGCTGTGGATCACGCCGATGGAGTCGTTGGTTGCGCGCGAGACGTGCGGGACCCCCACCGGCGGAATGGGCAGGCCGAAGAAGATCATCGCCTCGCCCCCCGACCAGCGCAGCACGAAGCCGAGCACGAACTCGAAGAGGATGAAGGCGTAGAGCAGGTAGTGCACGGCCTTGGAGGCGCCCGAATGGGCCGGCGGCAGCCGGTGGCCGGGGATGAGGCGCCAGACGATGCGTGCGATCACGGCTAGGCCCAGCAGGATGCCGAACCCCATGTGCAGCATGATCATTTCGCGGCGCATCGGCGCGGCGAAGAGGCCCCAGGTCTTGGAGAAGCCGAACTGGATCAGCACCAGGGCGACGGTGATCCAGTGCAGGGTCACGGAGACGCCGTCGTAGGTGGCGGGGCCGACGGCGGATTTGTGGGCGGCGCTCATGGCGGCTCTATCGGTTGCGATTGCGTCTGACCGCGATCTGGCGCCGGCTGGCCAAGGAGGCCGCCGGCGCCACGCTGATCAGCAGCGCGAACGCGCGACCGAGTGTTCTGTGTGCGGCCATTCGGTGTTTCCCCTAACCCTCCGGTTTTATGTATTTCTGCCCGAGGACCGCTCCGAAAGCGCCTTGAGCCCGGCCCTTGGGCTATCGACGCGCACTGGCCACGCTGCGTGATGCGGAACCCCATTTGTTTTCAACGGCAGACCAATGCCGTCGCTCATTTATACGGCATAATACACGTAATAGTGTATTTGTCCTGTCAATATCTTTGTGGCGCCGCCGCGGGCTTGGGGCTGGGAGCCCTTGAAAGCCCCGCAGCATCAGCGAAGGACGGTGGGCTGTGACTTCCTGTGGGTGTGGGACACTTTGGGCTCAATGCGGCCTACCGGAGGTCGTGTCCCGGGCGGTGGTGTAGCTCGGGGCGAGTAGCGGAGCCGCTCGCGAGGCGTGACCGCTGTGACGTCGGTAGTGCCAGTCGACCTGTGGGGTTTCGGCGGTGCATCCGAGGAACGGATACCATTCGCCGGGCTTCGCCGCTTTCAGTAGCTCGGTTTCTGCACCGAGGGCGTCAGCTGGAGCTCGTGGGTCCAGCAGGAGGGGTGTTGGCTGTGGAGGTAGTGGAAGGCGTCGGCGATCCGGGCCGGATCGATCAGCGATTCCGGCTTGATCCGGGGGAGCGCCCGGGTGCCGGGGGAGTCGATCGTGCCGTCGATGACGACGTTGGCGACGTGGACGCCGTGCTCTGAATATTCTTCGGTGAGCGCCTGGGCGAGGGCGCGCATCATCACCCGCGGATAGTAGAGGGACCCGCCGGTGTAGCGCTTGCGGCCCCGGAGGGACTGAGCGTTGTTGGAGAACAGGAGCGAGCCGCGCCTGGCGCGGCGCATGGCCGGCAGCACCTCCTTGGCGACCAGGAAGGGGCCGCGGCAGGCGACGTTCAGCGCGGTCTCGAACATCTCGGTTGGAAAGAACTCCAGCAACTCATGCTCGGGCGGCAGCGCCCGGCCCTCCAGGTAGCCGGCGTTGTAGACGACGACCGCCGGGTCGCCGGCCTCGCGCCGGATCTCGTCGAAGGCTGCGGTGATCGAGGCCTGGGAGGCGAGGTCCAGCTCGACGATCATGGCCTCGCCGCCCTGGTCGGCGATGGCCTGGGCCAGGCCCTCTGCGTGGGCGGCGCCGCGCGTGGTCAGGACGACGAAGAAGCCCTCGCGCGCGAACTTCTGGGCGATCGCGCCGCCGACGCCCCAGCGGGCGCTCAGGGGCGTGGACGTCTCGTCGAGCGGGGCGCCGTGGGCCAGCAGGGTGTTTGGCCCGTCGGGCTGCCATTTCGAGGTTGCCCCGATGACGACGGCGACGTCCTTGCCGCGGCTGTTGCGCATCTGGTCCATCGTGACGGCTCCTCTATCGCCCGGGGCCAGCGGGGCGGCCGCCCAGGGCGACGGCGCCGACCAGGGGCTCGGGCAGGCCGAAGCTGGCCGTCTCGGAGGCCCGGATGATGTCGCAGGCGAGCGCGATCTCGAAGCCGCCGCCGAGCGCCAGGCCATTGACCGCGGCGTGTGCGGCCATTCTGTGTTTCCCCTAACCTTCCGTTCTTATGTGTTTCTGACCAAGCTCCGTTCCAAAGGCTCCTTGAGCCCGCCCCTTGGACGATCGACGCGCAGTGGACGTTTATGATACATAATACACATATTAATCTGTGTATTTGTCCTGTCAATATCGTTGTTGCGCCGCCGCCTTAGGGCGGGGAGCCTTTGAAGAGCCTCGGGCAGTGACTCAGACGGAAGAGAAGCTGTACATACATTTGCCAGTCGCTCTCTCGACGAGAGCGACTGAGGCTGTCACGGCGCTGCTTGACCCTCGACAACGTGTATTGCAATATGCAACTATATGGGACCATCCCTCCGCGCGCCGCAACCGCATCCGCGACAACGTCTGGGACGTGATCAACCACGAGATCGAGGACCTCGGCCTCACCCCCGACTGGAGCCGCTGGACCGAGGACGGCTTCCCGCCCGATACGCGAAACCCGCGCCATGACTGGGCCTCCATGTGGCGCCCCGACCCCGAGCGCGCCGAGGCGCGCCGCCTGGCGAGGGCAGAGGCTCTCGCCGATCAACCGCCCGGCTCTCGCCCGCCCGATCCACACCGCCGGGAATAGACGGTGGGCCGGCGCCTCGCACCCTTAACAGTCGCGCGCGAGTCAGACACAAGGGGTGGCGAGATCCTCAACCGGAGCCCGCATGCCCCTGCCTCTCGCCGGCCGTCCCCTTTCTGGTCGGCACGTCGCCGTCCTTATGGGGGGGCTGTCGGCCGAGCGTGAGGTGAGTCTGGTGTCGGGCGCCGCCTGCGCCGACGCTCTGGAACGCCTCGGCGCCAAGGTCAGCCGCGTTGACGCCGGGCGCGACCTGGCGGCTGTCCTGACGGCCCTGCGGCCCGATGTCTGCTTCAACGCCCTGCACGGCGCGTGGGGTGAGGACGGCTGCGTCCAGGGGGTGCTGGAGACCCTGGCGCTGGCCTACACCCACTCCGGCGTCCTGGCCTCGGCCTTGGCCATGGACAAGGCCAAGGCCAAGGCCGTGCTGGCGGCCGCCGGGGTCCAGGTGCCGGGCGGTGGCCTCTTCAGCCGCTTCGACGCCGGGCGGCGGCACGTCCTCCCCCCGCCCTATGTCGTCAAGCCCAACGCCGAGGGCTCTTCGGTCGGTGTGTTTCGGGTGTTCGAGGGCGCGAACGCCCCGCCCGAGGCGCTTCTCTCGGCCGAATGGGTGTTCGGCGACGAGGTCATGGTCGAACCCTATGTCCCCGGCCTCGAGCTGTCCGTGGCGGTGATGGGCGGCCGGGCCCTGATGGTCACCGAGATCGAGGCGGCCACGGGCTTCTACGACTACGACGCGAAGTACGGCGAGGGCGGGTCGCGGCACATCATGCCGGCGCGCATTTCCGCCGCGGCGACCGAACGGGCCAAGGGCCAGGCGGCCGCGGCTCACGCGGCTCTGGGATGTCGCGGACTGACGCGCAGCGACCTGCGTTATGATGACGTTAACGACATCCTGGTCTTGTTGGAGGTCAATACCCAACCCGGGATGACGCCGACCTCGCTCGCACCGGAGCAGGCGGCTCACGTCGGTTTCGATTTTGACAAACTGGTCTTATGGATCACGGAGGACGGCTATGGTCGCCGCGACGCTGAGAGATCGGCGGGGTGACGCGAAGTCGCGGGCGAAGGGCCCCGCCGACCGCGCGCGCCCGCGCGTCTCGCGCCCGGCCGCGCCGGCGCCCTCGAAGCTGAAGGCCGCCCAAGGCGTCCGCCTCGGCGCGCACGCGGCCATGGCTGTTGCGGCGATGCTGGCGGCGCTGATCCTCGCTGCGACGCTGGCGACCGATGGTCGCGGCGCTCAGGTCGTCGACGGGGCGCAGCGCCTGGCGGCGGAATCCGCCCGCCTCGCGGGAATGGGCCAGGGCCTCGTCGCCGAACGCTTCGCGGGTCTGGGCCTGCGCCTGGCCGAGGTGCACCTGCAGGGCGCCTCGCCGGCCTCCCAGAAGCAGATCCTGCGGGTGGCGGCGGTCACGCCGGGCGTTCCCATTCTCGGCCTCGACTTGAACGCCATCCGGACAAGGGTCGAGCAGGTCGCGTGGGTCGATCACGCCCGGGTCATCCGGCTGTTGCCCGACACCCTCGTGATCGCGGTCCAGGAGCGGCCGCTGCTGGCTATCTGGCAGCACCAGGGCCGCCTGGATGTCGTCGCCGCCGACGGGCGGGTGGATCCCACCGTCGATCCCAGGCGCTTTCCGAGCCTGCCCCGCATCATCGGGCCCGGCGCGAACACCGAGGCGGCGACACTCCTCCCTGCGCTGTCGAAGCGCCCACGCCTGATGGCGCGCCTGCAGGCGGTGAGGCGAGTGGACCAGCGGCGCTGGGACCTGCTGCTGAAGGGTGGCGGGACTATTCTCCTGCCGGCCGCCGACGAGCCCGCCGCCCTCGACCGCCTGGACCGCCTCGATCGCGCCTCGCGCATCCTCGACCTGGGGCTGGCGCGAATCGATCTGCGCAACCCGAGGTTCGTGGTGGCCCGGCCGGTGGCCGTGGCGGCGAGCGCGCCGACCCGGACAGCGATCGGGGCTTCCGCGGCGGCGGTTGGTTCGGCGGTGGCCGGTTCGCCGGGGGCAGGCGGGTCGCGTGACTGAAATGTTTGAATCAGAACAAGTTGTGATGGGGTGCAACGAATGCAGGCTGTGATGGAACGGGGCGCGACCCTGGGTGCGGGGCGACGCGAGGGGCGGGACGGGCTGAAGCTGACGCTCGGTCGTTCGCCGGTGTTCGCCGCGGTGGATCTGGGCGCCTCGAAGGTGGCCTGCTTCATCCTGAAATCGGACGGGATCCGCCGTGCGGATCGCACGCTGACCACCGCGGGCGTGGGCTATGTGCAATCGCGTGGGGTGCGGGGCGGCGCCATCGTCGACGTGGGCGAGGCCTCCCTCGCCATCGGCCAGGCGGTGGAACGCGCCGAAGCCATGGCCGGCCTCGACATCAACGGGGTGACCATCGTCACCGCCTGCGGCCAACTCGCCAGCCATCGGGTGACCGCCAAGGTGGCGGTGGGAGGGCGGCCGATTACCGACGCCGACCAGGCCCGGGCGGTCGCCCAGGCGATGGCCACCCTGCGGCTGAACCGCCGCAAGGCGATCCACATGCGCCCGATCACCTGGTCCGTTGACGGCCTGGGCCATGTCCAGGACCCCAGGGGGATGTCCGGCAGGGCCCTCGGGCTGGAGATGTTGGTTGTGTCGATGAAGGAGGGCGTGCACCAGACCATCGCCCATTGCGTCGAGCGAGCCCACCTGCAGCTCGAAGGCGTGGTGGCGTCCCCCTACGCCTCGGCCCTGGCCGCGCTGGAGCAGGACGAGATGGAGCTGGGATCCATCTGTATCGACATGGGAGGCGGATCGACGTCGGTGGCGGTGTTCGCCGGCGGCGCGCTGATCCATGTGGACAGCCTTCCGGTGGGCGGCGCCCACGTCACCAAGGACGTCGCCCAGGGCCTCTCCACGTCTCTGGGCGGCGCCGAACGGATCAAGACCCTCCACGGCTCGGCCATCGCCTCGGCCAACGAGGATCGCGAGATGATCGAAGCCCCGCCCCGGGGCGACGACCCGGGCGCGGGTCCGGTCACCGCTCCGCGGTCGATGCTCAAGGGCATCATCGCGCCGCGCGTCGAGGAGACGTTCGAGATCCTGAAGGAGCGCCTGAAAACGGCCGAGGCTTTGGAGCTCGGCGCCGGGATCGTCCTGATCGGCGGCGCCAGTCAGCTGGCCGGCGTCCGCGAGGTCGCCACCCGCGTCTTCGATCGCAACGTTCGCCTGGGCCGCCCCGCGCGCATCCCCCACCTGGCCGACGCCGCCGCCGGACCGGGGTTCTGCGCCGCCGCGGGCGTGCTGCAACGGGCCGCTTTCGGTCCCCGCGACCTGGGGAAGCCTCTCACGGGGGCCGCCTCGCGCTCGAGCCGACCAGTGGATCCCAACGCCAACATGGTGGTCAAGGCGGCGTCGTGGTTGCGGGATAATCTTTAAGGGGTTCCAACCTATGCAGCAGAAAAATTTTCCGCCTCAGGACGATCGAGCCCACCTCGACACCTCGCCGACTCAGCTTATGCAGTTAACGCAAGATTAAGGGTCGTGGATGCTCAATCAGCGCTCATCAAGCGATGCGACCTGAGGGCGGGCAGGGTCTGAGTCACCACGTAACGGAGGCCGCGGCGGTACAATGACATTCAAGGTTTTTGCTCCCCAGACCAAGGAACTGAAGCCCCGCATCGTGGTGTTCGGTGTCGGCGGGGCCGGCGGCAACGCTGTAAACAACATGATCGAGGCCGGTCTCGAGGGCGTCGAGTTCGTGGTCGCCAACACCGATTCACAGCAACTCGCGTTCTCAAAGACTGAAAGGCGGATTCAGCTCGGGGTCAACGTCACCCAGGGCCTGGGCGCGGGCGCCCACCCGGAGGTCGGCATGTCGGCGGCGGAGGAATCGGCCGCCGAGATCGGGGAATACCTCGACGGCGCCCACATGGTCTTCATCACCGCCGGCATGGGCGGCGGGACGGGCACCGGGGCGGGCCCGATCATCGCCAAGTGCGCGCGCGAACGGGGGATCCTGACCGTAGGAGTCGTCACCAAGCCTTTCCACTTCGAAGGCCGCCACCGCATGCGGCTGGCCGATTCGGGCATCGCCGAGCTGCAGCGCTACGTCGACACCCTGATCGTCATCCCCAACCAGAACCTCTTCCGCGTCGCCAACGAACGGACGACCTTCTCACAGGCCTTCGCCATGGCCGATCAGGTGCTGCACTCGGGCGTCCGCTCGATCACCGACCTGATGGTCCTGCCGGGCCTGATCAACCTCGACTTCGCCGACGTCCGCACGGTCATGACCGAGATGGGCAAGGCGATGATGGGAACCGGCGAGGCCAGCGGCGAGGGCCGCGCCCTGATGGCCGCCGAGAACGCCATCCAGAATCCATTGCTCGACGAGGTGACCCTGAAGGGCGCCAAGGCGGTGCTGGTGAACATCACCGGCGGCCTCGACATGACCCTCCTGGAGGTCGACGAAGCCGCCAACGCCATTTCCGGTCAGGTGGACCCGGAAGCCAACATCATCTTCGGGGCGGCCTTCGACGCCTCCCTCGACGGCCTCGTTCGGGTGTCGGTGGTGGCGACCGGCATGGATGGGGCGTCGATCGCCGCCATCGAACCCTACGAAGAACCTCGCGCCCGGCCCGCGAAAGCGGCAGCCTCGGCGATGGACGAGACCGAGCCTGTCGCATCGCTCGCGCCCGCTCCGGTCAGGGAACTCGAGCCTGCGCTCACCGCGGTGGCGAGCCTGGCCGCGACGTCGGAGCCCGCCGCCGCAGATGCGGAGCCTGTCTCGGCCGGCGAGGTGGGGCTGTTGTTCGACGCGCCGACCGCGTCCAGGCCCGTCCAACCCGGCGGCGCCTCGACGGGCAGGCGGATCGTCGATCCGGCGGCGGCCGAGGGGGAGGACGAACCGCTGTTCGGGCCGGCCATGTTCCCTGATGACCGCCGGCAGAAGCCGGGCTTTCTCAGCCTGTTCGGGCGCGGTCGGCAACCTTCTCGGGCGTCAGCGCCCCGCGCCGGATCGGGGGCCCAGCCGGCGCTCGAACCCCTGGACGATCACGATATCGAGGGGGCCGAGGAACTGGAGATCCCATCGTTCCTTCGCCGCCTGGCCAACTGAACGCCAGATCGTCTGTAGACTGACGGAATTACGGCCGTTTCGCGGGTGCCGGAACGGCCGGCTGCCATGACCCTCGCGCCCCAACGCCCTCGACCCTGATTGGTTCCGGAGTCGCCGGCAAACTCTTGAATTTTCAGGCCGTCCGGTTCGATACAGTGGGAAACAGGAGTTGTGTTGCGACGCTGCGGCCGAGCGCCGTATCTGGCGATGGTCATGATTTGACCCCGTGTCCACCATGACAGGAACCCGACATTGGCGTCGCCTTTCCAGCACACCATCAACGCCCCGGTTCCGTTCGCGGGGCTCGGAGTCCACAGTGGACAGAGGGTCAATGTGACGGTTGCGCCGGCGGCGGTCGACGCCGGCATCGCCTTTCTGCGCACCGACGTCACCGAAAAGGACCCGCGGATTCCCGCCCGGGCGGACCGCGTGGTCGAGACCCGGCTGGGGACCGTGATCGCCAACGACGACGGGGTAAGGGTCGCCACGATCGAACACCTGATGGCCGCGTTCTGCGGTCTCGGCATCGACAATGCGCTGGTCTCGCTGGACGGTCCGGAGGCGCCGATCATGGATGGCTCATGCGCGCCCTTCGTGCGGGCTCTCGATGGCGCCGGCCGCCGCGGCCAGCAGGCGCACCGTCGCTTCATCGAAATCCTCGAACCGATCGAGGTCGCCGACGGCGAGAAGCGGGCCACGCTTCGCCCCGCGGAAGGCTTCGAAGTCGCCTTTGAGATCTCGTTCGAAACGGCCGCCATCGGCCGACAGAGCATCGACACGGCGCTGGATGAGGAGGTCTTCCGGCGGGAGTTCGCGGACTGCCGGACCTTCGGATTTCTGCACGAGGTGGAAGCCCTGCGCGCCGCCGGCCTGGCGCAGGGAGGCTCCCTCGACAACGTCGTGGTGATCGACGGCGGGGCCGTCCTCAACCCCGCCGGCCTGCGCCGCCCAGATGAATTCGTGCGCCACAAGGCTATCGACGCCATCGGTGATCTCTATCTCCTGGGCGGCCCCCTGATCGGCCGCTACGAGGGACTCTATTCGGGACATGCCCTCAACAACGCCCTGGCCCGCGCCGTCCTGGCGCGCCCCTCGGCATGGCGTGTGGCTTCCGGCCCCGTCAAACTGGCGCGCGCGGTCTGATACTCTGGAGCGCCCTCTGACCGTTGGCGCATATCGGCGGCTGGTGTTAGAAGCCCCTGGGTTGGCGCGGGGCGCCCCTATGCTTTGAGGTATCCTTTCGTGCTGTTCAAACCCTCGGCCAGGAGCGCCGTCGCGCTGGCGCTCATCGCCGCCGTCGCCCTCAGCGGCTGCTCGGTGTTCAAGAAGAAGAAACCGACGCTGGCCTACGAGGAGCGTCCGGTGGAACTGCTGTTCTCGGTTGGCGCCACGGATCTCGACAAACACCAGTGGAACGACGCGGTGAATTATTTCCGCGAGGTGGAACGGCAGCACCCGTATTCGGAGTGGTCGCGGCGGTCGATCCTGATGACCGCCTATGCGCACTACGAGGCCAACAACTACGCCGAGGCGATCGCCGACGCCGACCGCTTCATCACCCTCTATCCCGGCAACGTCGCCACCCCGTACGCCTACTATCTCAAGGCCATCTGCTATTTCGAGCAGATCGTCGACGTCGGGCGTGACCAGGCGTCCACAGAGCAGGCTCAGCTGGCCCTGAACGAGGTGATCAAGCGCTACCCCAAGACGGAATACGCGGTCGACGCCCGGCTCAAGCTCGACATGGTCATGGACCAGCTGGCCGGCAAGGAAATGACCATCGGCCGGTTCTATCTGCGCAACGGCAATGCGATCGCCGCCATCGGCCGGTTCCGCAATGTCGTCTCGCGCTACCAGACGACGTCGCACACCCCCGAGGCCCTTTACCGCCTCGTCGAGGCCTACCTGACCGTCGGGCTGGTGGATGAGGCGCGCAAGAACGGCGCCGTGCTCGGCTACAACTACCCGGGCGACATCTGGTATCGGGACGCCTTCGACCTGCTGACTTCCCGGGGCCTGCGGCCGTCGGTGACACCGGTGGGCAGTGGGGCGACGCTGCCCCACCTGTTCTTCCTGCCCCACCGCAAGTCGCCGGCCATCGCGCCGCCGCCGGTGGACGCGGCCCCCGCGCCGGTCGTGGCCCAGGCCGACACCACCAAGCCGGACACAACCCAGGCCCAGACAGGCACGACCGCCAGGGCCTCGACGTCGGACAAGGCCAAGCCGGCGAAGAAGAACGACTTCATCCACGGCGTCCTGGGTCTTTGAACCCGGCGGATTCTCGGTCATCCTCGCGGCCATGCTGATCGGCTTGGCCATCCGCGACATCGTGCTGATCGAGAGCCTGGACCTGGCCTTCGGACCGGGACTGACGGCGCTGACCGGGGAGACCGGGGCGGGCAAGTCGATCATCCTGGACGCTCTGGGACTGGCTGCCGGCGCGAGGGCCGACGCCTCGCTCGTTCGCCACGGGGCGGCTCAGGCGGTGGCTACGGCGATCTTCGCGCCCGGCGTCGAATCGCCCGTGTGGGCCTACCTGGAGGACAAGGGGCTCGGCTATGTCGCGGACGAGGACCTCGTGCTGCGGCGGGTGCTGGGCGCGGACGGCCGGTCCCGGGCTTTCGTCAACGACCAGCCGACCGGGGTCGGGGTCCTGCGCGACCTGGGCGTCTTGCTGATCGAGGTCCACGGCCAGCATGAAACGGTAGGCTTGCTGGACGCGCGCACCCATCTGGCGCTGCTCGACCGCTTCGGGGGCTGCGAGGGCGCCGTGCAGGCCTGCCTGGAGACCTGGAGCGTCTGGCGCGCGGCACGCGAGCGGGCGCGGACATTGAAAAGCGATCGCGACCGGGTGGCCGACGAGGCTGATGAACTCGGCGCCCGCCTCGCCGAGCTCGACCGGCTTTCGCCCGCGGAGGGCGAGGCGAGCCGTCTCGCCGAGGAGCGGGCGGTTCTGGGCGCGGCCGAGAAGACGCTCGCCGAGATCGCCGCCGCCCGCGACCACGTGGACGGCGAAGCGGCGGCGGGCCGGCTTGGCCAGGCTTTCCGTGCGCTGGAGCGGGCGCGGCAGCGGGCCACCGGCGCGGGGGTCGACGCCGACTCACCGACCGTCCGCCTGATCGCCCTGGCGAGCGAGGCGGTCGACCGGGCCATGGTCGAGGCGGCCGACGCCGCGGCGGCCATAGACGCGGCCGCGGCGGCGTTCGATGTCGAGCCCGAGCGCCTGGAGCAGACGGAAGAGCGTCTGTTCGCCCTGCGCGCCGTGGCCCGCAAGTTGGGGGTGGACGCCGACGACCTGCCGGCCGCCCGCGCCGACATCGCCCGCCGCCTGCTGGCCATGGAAAACGCCGACGAAGCGATCGCCGCGGCCGACGTCCGCGTGGCCGAGGCCAGGGCCGCCTATCTGGCGGCGGCCCGGGCCTTGACCGCCACGCGCCGGGCGGCAGGGGACAGGCTGGCGGCCGCCGTGAAGGCCGAACTGGCGCCCCTCAAGCTGGAAAAGGCCCGCTTCCGGGTGGCGGTCGAGCCGCTGGACGAGGACCGCGCCGGCCCGGCGGGCGCAGACAAGGTGGAGTTCCAGGTCTCCACCCTCCCCGGCGCGCCTTTCCAGGGCCTGGGCGCCATCGCCTCGGGAGGCGAGCTGGCCCGCTTCGCCCTGGCCCTTAAGGCCTCGCTGGCGGCGCGTGGGCTTGGTCCCCAGCCCCTGATGATCTTCGATGAAGTCGACCAGGGTGTCGGCGGCGCCGTGGCCGACGCCGTGGGCCTGCGTCTCCGCCGCCTCTCCCACGGGGCCCAGGTGCTGGCGGTGACCCACAGCCCGCAGGTCGCGGCGCGGGCCGACGCCCACTGGCGGGTGCGCAAGGCCGGCGAGGGCGATCGCCTGCACGCCGCCGTCGACGTCCTCGCCCCCGCCGCCCGCGAGGAGGAGATCGCCCGCATGCTCTCGGGGGCCACGGTCACCGACGCCGCCCGGGCTGCAGCGCGGGCCTTGATGCATGCCTGAAGTCAAGCTGGACGAGGCGGCGGCCCTGGAAGAACTCACGCGCCTTGCCGACGAGCTGGCCGCCCACGACATCCGCTACTTCCAGGACGCGGCGCCGACGATCTCGGATGCCGACTACGACGCGCTCAAGCGGCGCAACGCCGAGATCGAGGCGCGCTTCCCCCACCTCGTCCGCGACAACTCCCCCTCGCTACGCGTCGGGGCCAGGCGCTCGGAGAGCTTCGCGCCGGTCACCCATGGCGTCCCCATGCTCTCGCTGGACAACGCCTTCTCCGATGCGGACGCGGCGGAGTTCGACGCCCGGGTGCGCCGCTTCCTGCGCCTGGGAGAGGAGACCGTCGCCTATACGGCGGAGCCCAAGATCGACGGGCTCTCGGCCTCTCTCCGCTACGAGGACGGCGTGCTGGTCCAGGGCGCCACCCGCGGCGACGGCCGGGTGGGGGAGGACGTCACCGCCAACCTGCGCACCATCGGCGAAATTCCCCATCGCCTGAAGGGCAAGGGCTGGCCGGCGGTGATCGAGGTCCGGGGCGAGGTCTATCTCGGTCATGAGGAATTCGCCCGCCTGAACGCCGCCGCCGCCGAGGCCGGCGACAGGACCTACGCCAATCCCCGCAACGCCGCTGCCGGCTCCCTGCGACAGATCGATCCGGCGATCACCGCCACCCGCCCCCTGCGCTTTTTCGCCTACGCCTGGGGCCTGGCGAGCCAACCCTTCGCCGCCACCCAGTGGGAGGCGCTGCAGGCCTTCCGATCCTGGGGCTTTGCCGTCACGCCTAACGCGCAAAGGGTGGAGGGCGCGAGCGGACTCCTGGAGGCCTATGCGGCGATGGAGGCGGCGCGGCCGCGCCTCGCCTTCGACATCGACGGCGTCGTCTACAAGGTCGATCGCCTCGACTGGCAGGAGCGGCTGGGCTTCGTCTCCCGCTCGCCGCGCTGGGCGGTGGCCCGCAAGTTCCCCGCCGAGCGGGCGCGCACGATACTGGAGGCCATCGACATCCAGGTCGGCCGCACGGGCGCGGTGACCCCGGTGGCGCGGCTGACACCGGTCACCGTCGGCGGCGTCGTGGTGGTGAACGCCACCCTGCACAACGCCGACGAGATCGCCCGCAAGGACGTGCGCATCGGCGACACCGTGGTCGTGCAGCGCGCCGGCGACGTCATCCCCCAGATCGTCGAGGTGGTGCTGGACGAGCGGCCGGCGGACTCCCAGCCCTTCGTCTTCCCCACACATTGTCCCTGTTCGCTGCACACGCTCCTGGCGCGCGAGACCACCACCGCCGGCGTCGAGACGGTGGTCCGCCGGTGCACGGGCGAGTTCGCCTGTCCCTTCCAGCGCATTGAGCACCTCAAGCACTTCGTCTCCCGCCGCGCCTTCGACATCGAGGGGCTCGGCGAGAAGCAGCTCACCGCCTTCTTCGAGGAAGGCCTGATCCGCGAGCCGGCCGACATCTTCCGCCTCGCGCGCAACGACGCCGCCATGGCCGCCCTGCGCGAGCGTGAGCGCTACGGCGAGACCTCGGTGCGCAACCTCAGGGCCGCCATCGAGGCGCGCCGGACCATCGCCCTCGACCGCTTCATCTTCGCCCTCGGCATCCGCCACGTGGGCGAGACCACGGCGCTGGTGCTGGCCCGCGGCTACGGCGACGCCGAGTCCTTCCTGGCCGCCATGGACAAGGTCGCCGACCGAGACCCCGAGGCCATGGCCGAGCTGGACGCCCTCGACCAGGTCGGCGGGGCAGTGATCGAGGCCGCCGCCGCTTACTTCGGCGAAGATCACAACCGGCGGATCGTCCAGGACCTGAAGGGCCAGCTGCTGATCCAGCCCGCCGAGCGCCCCAAGACCGACACGGCCGTCGCCGGCAAGACCGTGGTGTTCACCGGCTCGCTCGAGCGCATGACCCGCGAGGAGGCCAAGGCCAAGGCCGAGTCCCTCGGCGCCAAGGTCGCCTCGTCGGTGTCGAAGAAGACCGACATCGTCGTGGCCGGCCCGGGCGCGGGGTCGAAGCTGAAGACCGCCGCCGAACTCGGACTGCAGGTGCTCACGGAAGAGGAGTGGCTGGCGCTGATCGCCTGAGCTAGAGTACGGGGCGAAGGAAACGCCGGGGGGCTGATCCATGAAGTTCGCGAACGTCGTCGCCATGGTTGTGGCCTGCGCCGCGCTTCCGGGCGTCGCCGGAGCGGCGGCCTGCGGCGTCGGGCTCATCGCCGACCTCAAGGTGACGATGCAGGACACGACGCCGCTGGTGCGGGCGAAAATCAACGGCGAGGAGGTGTCGCTGGTCGCCGACAGCGGGGCGTTCTTCAGCACACTGTCCGAGGGCACGGTGGCGCAGTTCAAGCTGCCGATCGTGGCGACCAATCCCTTCGCCTACTCCGAAGGTATCGGCGGCAGGCAGTCGATCTCGATCACCAAGGTCAAGGCGCTCACCATCGCGGGCCAGACCTTGCCGAACGTCCCGTTCACCATGAGCGACAATGAGTTGGCGCCGGGGGTGGCCGGCCTAATGGGCCAGAACGTCCTCGGCTATGCCGACGCCTACTACGACCTGTCCAACGGCTCCATCAAGCTCACGCGCCCCAGGGGCTGCGGCGACCATCCGTTTGTGCTGTGGGAGGCCTCCCGCCCCTACTCGATGATCGCGCTCGACGCTCCCGATAGTCCGTTCAAACGGACCGCGGGCGAGGCTTTCGTCAACGGCAAACGGGTCCGGGTGCTCTTCGACACCGGCGCCTCGACCTCCCTCTTGTCCCTCGACGCGGCGCGGCGCGCGGGCGTCGAGACGGCCGGCGCCGACGTCACCTCGGCGGGCGTCGAGCGGGGGATCGGAAGGCGGATGATCCAGAGTTGGGTCGTGCCGGTGGCGAGCTTCAAGATCGGCGACGAGGAGGTGCGCAACACGCGGCTGCGGATCGCGGCGATGTCGCTCGCGGACATCGACATGCTGCTCGGGGCCGATTTCTTCCTCTCGCATCGTGTCTATGTCGCCAACAGCCAGCGCCGCATCTACTTCACATACAACGGCGGCCCGGTGTTCAACCTGGCGACGCCGCTCGTGGCGGACACCGGCCCCGCGACGGCCACCGGGTCGACGCCGGACAAGGCCGGAGACAAGCCTGGGGACAAGCCTCCCTCGGCGCCGCGGGACGCGCGGGCCGAGCCGACCGACGCCGACGGTTTCAGCCGCCGCGGGACGGCGTTCGCCGGCCGCCGGCAATTCGCCCCCGCGATCGCCGACCTGACGCGCGCCACGGCCGTGGCCCCGATGGAGGCGAAGTACTTCACGCAGCGCGCTGTGGTCTACCTGGAGGACGGTCAGCCCGTGCTGGCCATGGCGGATCTGGATCAGGCCCTGAAGCTGCAGCCCGACGACGTTCAGGCCCTGGTGACCCGCGCAGAGCTACGCATCTCAGAACGCGCGATGGCCGGCGCCGAGGCGGACCTCGCCGAGGCGGACCGGATTCTTCCCAAGGAGGCGGACATCCGCCTGAGCATTGCCCATCTCTACGACAGCGCCAACGCCGACGCCGAGGCGATCGGCCAGTTCAGCCTGTGGATCAAGGCTCATCCCGACGACAATCGCCTGCCCCAGGCCCTAAACGGGCGCTGCTGGCTGCGCGCCCTATGGAACATCGACGCCGACAAGGCCGTCGCCGACTGCGACGGCGCCATCCGCCGGGCCGGAAAGGTCGCCGCCTTCTACGACAGCCGGGGCCTGGCGCACCTGCGGCTGGGCGAAAACGACCGCGCCATCGCCGACTACGACACCGCACTGGCCCTGCAGCCCAAGATCCCATGGTCGCTCTATGGCCGCGGCGTCGCCAGGCTGCGCAAGGGCCTGACCGCCGAGGGCAAGGCCGATATCACGGCAGCGGTTTCCCTCGCCCCGGAGTTGGCCGCCCAGGTCAAGACTCACGGCCTGGATCGGTAGGCCCGGCGGACTATTCGGCGAGCGGCGCGCAGGCCTCCGCCAGCCAAGCCCTCACGTCCTCCGGAACCTGCGGCCCGACGACTTCGAGCACGCGGGCGTGATAGGCGTCGACCTGGGCGCGTTCTTCGGCCGTCAGCATGCCGACGACGATCAGCCGGCGGTCGATGGGGGCCATGGTCAGGGTTTCGAAGCCGAGCATTGGCCGCTCGCCGCCCGGGATAGGTTCGGCGGGCGTCACCACCTGCAGGTTCTCGATGCGGATGCCGTAGGCGCCTTCCTTATAGTAGCCGGGCTCGTTGGAGACGATCATGCCCGGGCGAAGGGCCACGGTGTTGTTGACCTTGGCGATCCGGTGCGGACCTTCGTGGACTCCGAGGTACGAACCCACCCCATGGCCAGTGCCGTGGTCGTAGTCGAGGCCCGCGGACCAGAGCGGCGCGCGGGCCAGGGCGTCAAGGGCGGGGCCGGTGGTCCCGGCCGGGAACCGCACCCGGGCCAGCGCCAGATTGCCCTTCAGCACCAGGGTGAAACGCTCGGCCATCTCGGGCGACGGATCGCCCATGGCCACCGTGCGGGTCACGTCGGTGGTGCCGTCGAGGTACTGGCCGCCGGAATCGATCAGCAGCAGGGATCCGGGCTCGGTGCGCCGGTTGAGCCGGCGGCTCGGATGATAGTGGCAGATGGCGCCGTTGGCGGTGGCCCCGGCGATGGTGTCGAAGGAAAGGTCCTTGAGAGCGCCCGTGGCTTCACGGAACGCCTCCAGCCTGGTCACCGCCTCCAGTTCGTCCGGCAGGGTGCGCTGGCCCTCCGTCCCCAGCCAGTGCAGGAACCGCGTCAGGGCCGCGCCGTCGCGGGCGTGGGCGCGGCGGCTGCCCTCGATCTCCACGGCGTTCTTGCAGGCCCGGGGGAGGGCGGTGGGATCGGCGCCGCGCACCACCTCCGCCCCGGCCCCTGTCAGCGCCTCGAAATACCAGGCGGACGATTGCGCCGGGTCGACCAGCACCTTGCTGCCCTTCAGGTTTTCCAGCGCCAGCCCGAGATCCTCCGGCGTTTCCAGCCGGACCTCGTTGCCGAGCCACGCCGGCAGCTCGGGGGTGACCTTCGCCGGGTCGAGGAAGAGGCGCGCGCTCCCGTCGGCGTTGAGGATGGCCTGGCCGAGGGGCAGGGGCGTGCGGATGACGTCGCCGCCGCGAATGTTGAACAGCCAGGCGATCGAGGCGGGCGACGTCAGCACCGCCGCCTCGGCGCCCGCGTTTGCCAGGTCCGCGCCGATGCGCGCGCGCTTGGCCGAGGACTCCTCGCCGGAATACTGCAGCGGATGGGGGACGATCGGCGCCTTGGGCTGCGGCGGGCGCTGCTCTCCCCAGGCGGCGTCCAGGGGATTGGTCCGGACGGGCTGCAGGCGCGCCCCGGTTCGCGCGGCCGCGTCGCTGAGGTGGGCCAGGGCGTCGGGGCTGTGCAGGCGCGGATCGTAGCCGATCTTCCAGCCGGGCCTCGCCGCCTCGCGCAGATAAGCCGGCACGCCGCCGTCCACGAGGTCGCGGATCTCGAACACCTCGTGGTCGACCTGGTCGCGGACCTGGATGGCGTAGCGCCCGTCGACGAAGACCGCCGCCTTGTCCTTCAGGATCACCGCGGCCCCGGCCGAGCCGGTGAAACCCGTGGCCCAGGCCAGGCGGTTGTTGGCCGCGGGCAGGTACTCGTTCTGGTGCTCGTCCTCGTGCGGCACGAGGAAGCCGTCCAGATCCTGCTCGGCCATCTTCTGGCGGATCAGCGGCGTATGGAGCGGCCCGAAGGACGGGTCGGCGGATTCATCGAAGGACTGGCGCATGACGGGTATTTAGGGCCGCCGCTCACCAGACGCAAAGTCAGGAGCCAACCGTCAAAGGGCCATGCCGCCGTCGACCGTGAGGTCGGCGCCGGTGACGAAGCTGGCGGCGGGCGAGGCGAGGTAGAGGGCGGCCTCGGCGATCTCGCGCGGCTCGCCCATGCGGCGCATCGGCGTGGTCTTGACCAGGACCTCCATCATCCGTTCCGAATTGCCGTCGTTCATCGGCGTGTCGATGACGCCGGGACAGATGGTGTTGACCCGGATCTTATAGCGGGCCAGCTCGAAAGCGGCGGCCTTGCTCATGCCGCGCACCGCCCATTTGGTCGAGGCGTAGGCGAACAGGCTGCCGGCGCCCTTCAGCCCGGCCACCGAGGCGATGTTGATGATCGAGCCGCCGCCGGCCTGTTTCATCGGCTCGATCACCGCGCGCATGCCGAGGTACACGCCCAGCTGGTTGACCCGGTACAACCGCTCGTAGAGCTCCGGTTCGGTGTCCTCCAGCCGCAATGCCCGAACGATCGCGGCGTTGTTGACCAGGATGTCGGTGCGGCCGAATGCTTCGAGGGTGGCGCGGACGACTTCGGCCCAACCCTCGGGCGAGGCGACGTCGTGGGCCACGAACCGCGCCGCCGCGCCGATGTCGGCCGCGACCCGCGCGCCCTGATCGGCCAGGATGTCGGTCAGGACGACCCTGGCGCCCTCCTCGGCGAACAATCGCGCCTCGGCCTCGCCCTGGCCTCGCGCGGCGCCGGTGACAATCGCCACCAGACCATCCAGACGTCCCATGCTGTCTCCCTCGCGATTTTGTTATTTGTTTTGGCGTGCGTTTTTTCGGAACGCCGGCTCAGATTTCGGCGAGGTGGGCGGTCGGGAACGGGTCCCCGTCCGACAGGTCCGCGTAGACACCGGCGAGCGCCTCGTCGTTGCCGGCCTTCTCGCCGCGCACATCCCGCACGCCGCCGTCGAAGTGGACGTCGGGACCCAGGAACCGCATCGAGATCGTCCGCCGCCGCATGCCCTCCACCGTCCCGGCGCCGCCGTGCAGCGTCCCAAGGTGGAACACGATGATGTCGCCCGGGGTCACGTCCCAGGCCACGATATCGAAGTCGCGCCGACGAGCCTGGATGTCCGGCAGGCGCGGCAACGGGGAATGTTTGTAGAGCGGGGCGGTTTCGTCGTCGTCCGCGAACGCCGAGCCGTTGAAGAGCACGCCGCGGTGCGAGCCGCGCACGAACTCCAGGCAGTGCTCCCGGGGCAGGGGATCGAGACTGATCCAGCAGGCCACCAGCTGGGCGCCCTTCATGCGCAGATAGGAGGTGTCCTGATGCCAGGGCGTCCGCCGGCTCTGGCCGCCTTCCTTCAGGAACAGCTGCTCGCCCAGGTACCAGAAGCGGTCTTCGCCCCAGAGGGCGGCCAGCATGGTGTCCATTCCGGTCCGCCGCGCCAGATCGGCGTGGCGCTGTCCGCGATCCTCGAAGAAGGTCGCGGACGAGCCCGGGTAGAACCGGCGCGCGCCGGGCGTGGGATGGGCGAGGCTGTCGTTCACGGCGGCCTCGACCTTGGCCAGGGCGTCCGGCGTCAGGGCGCCGGCCAGGCGGATGACGCCATCCCGATCCAGGTCGCGCGCCGCGGCCCGCCAGTCGCGCGGCGGAAGCAGGCTCAGGGGGACGCGCCGCGATGTCTGCGTCGACTGATCGTTCATAGTTTCACTCCGGGACCCGTGGCCAGGGCGCCTCGTTCAGGAAATCCTCGACGAGGTCGATGAAGGCACCCTCCGCCTCGACCATCGGCAGGTGCCCCGCGTCGGCGATCACCGCGGTGCGCGCGTGCGGCAGAGCCGCGGCCCAGGCCGCCTCGTAGGCGGGCGGGGTCAGGCCGTCGGCGTCGCCGTGGATCACCAGGGTCGGGGCGGTCAGGTAGGGCAGGCGGCGGGCCAGGCCCCGGTCGGGGATCGGCCACATGAACTTGCTGGCGGCGGTCAGGTTGATCGTCCGGAACTCGGCGGCGGTGTCACCCAGCGCAGGGTCGAAGGCCGAGGTCTCCCGGGCGGCGCAGGCGGGATCGCGCCATTTGACGGCGGCGAGGGCGGCGGGGACCAGCAAGAACGGATCGGGCAGGGGGGCGTCGTCGAGCCACAAGCCGTAGGGGTCCACGAGGACCAGCCGGCGCACCAGCTGCGGCGCGAGCACGGCCAGTTCGGCGGCGAACATGCCGCCCAGGCAGTGGCCGACCAGGTCCACCGGGCCGCGCCCCCAACCCTCGACCAGGGCCCGATAGTAGAGGATCAGGTCCTGCAGGTCGGTCAGGCGATCGAAACCGGTCGAGGCGCCGAAGCCGGGATGCTCCGGCGCCAGGATCTGGTGGTCGCCCGAGAGCCTTTGCAGATAGGGCGCGGCCCCGGGATGATGCTCGAAGCCGTGCAGGTAGACGAGCGGCGGCCCGGCCCCGCCGCTCCAGATGCGGACGTCGAAATCGCCCAGGCGCATGCGGCTCTGGATCACTCAGCGGCCTCGAAAACGTTCTTCGGGGCCGCTGACGACCGGGCAGCGATGCGCTGCTGGCTGATCGGCGGCGTCCAGTGGTCGGGCTGGTCGGCCCAGAGGTCGCGCAGGTGGGGAATGACCTGGGTTCCGAACAGGTGGGTGTTCTCGGCGGCGGTCTCCTCGCAGAGATCGCCCATGTGCAGGCAGCCGATCAGCTGGCCGATGCGCAGGTCCTTGGCCAGCTCGCGCACGCGCTGGCGAACCCGCTGCGGCGTGCCGGCGATGATGTAGCCCTTCTCGTCATATTCCCAGAAGCTCATCTCGCCCTTCTGGGCGCGGGCGCGATCCTCCGGGCGCAGGTTGGGGGCGTTTCTTAGGTGCGCCGCCATCGCCTGCTGCGAGCGGATCGTGGTGTAGCCGGGCGCCATGGTAAACTTGGGGTCGAGGGTGTTCATCCGGTAGAAGTAACGCACCGCATCGTAGTATTTCGCCTCCGCCTCGGCATCGGTGGCGGCGCAGCAGATCAGCTGGGTGAAGGCCATGCGGTGCGGGTTCGTGTCGCCGCCGCGCGCCGCCACATAGTCCCAGTAGGCGTCGACCATCGGCTTGGCCGAGTGCAGGCCCGAGAACGACAGGTGGCCGTAGCAATAGTTCTCGTCGATCACCAGGTCCCAGGTCTCCAGGCTGCCCGAGCCCGGCACCCAGATCGGCGGCCGCTGCTGGATGGGCTTGGGCCACACATTGACGTAGCGCAGCTGGGTGTATTTGCCGTTGAAGGCGAACGGTTCCTTGGCCTCCCAGGCGCGCAGGATCAGCCCGCGGGCCTCGTGGAAGCGGTCGCGCAGTTCGGGCGGCGGGTTGCCGTAGGCGAACACCGAGTCCATCGGCGTGCCGAACACGAAGCCGGCGATCACCCGCCCGCCGGAGACGCAGTCCAGATAGGCCATCTCCTCGGCGACGCGGGTAGGCGGATTGTAGAGAGCCAGGCTGTCGCCGATGATCAGGATGGCGGCGTTTTCGGTGGTCGAGGCCAGGCTCGCCGCCAGCAGATTGGGCGACGGCGTCATGGCGAACGGCGTCTGATGGTGTTCGTTGACCGCCAGTCCGTCGAAGCCGTCGCGGTCGGCCTGCTGCATCAGGCGGATGAACATGCGGTAGGTCTCGCCGACCTTGACCGGATCCATGAGCTCGGTGGGCGTGTTGACCCAGCTCGACAGGCCCCGCGCGGGAAAGTCGTCGGGGAGGTGCGGATAGGTCGCCTCGGCGAACCAGTGAAACTTCATGTTCCGTCGCCTCCCGGCCCAGGACGCAAACCTCTAACGTGTTCTAACTTCATTGCAACGGCCCCTATCTCCTCCCCCACAGGGGGAGAGGGACCCGGCGGGGGGAGAGACGCGTGTGCGGCTACCGATCAGCTTGCGGTCTCCAGTCGGGGCGGCCGGCCCGCCAGAAGACGAAGGCGATCTGGTCGGCGTTGAGCAGGTCGCCCTGGCTGCGCGTCGAGCCGATCCCGTGGCCGGCCTGTTCGTCGATGCGCAGGGGCACGGGGTTGGGATCACCCGAAGCCTCGAGGGCGGCGGCGAACTTGGCCGGTTCCCAAGGGGATACCCGGGGGTCGTTTAGCCCGGTGGAGATCGTCACCGGCGGATAGGCGACGCCCGGAAACGGTGGCGAGGACGAGGGCGAGGCGTCGCATTCTGTTTATCCCAAAGGCTCAGGGCTTCCTGAACGGTGGCCGAGGGCTTGGCAAGCGGCAGTCACTGTGCGCCCGGGCAGGTTTTGGCCGGTTCCCGGCAGGGTCCTGGCAGGCCCTGGGCAGGCGAAATGTCGATCGCGGCTGGCGGCGGGCCGGCTCCTGGCAGTTCCCCGGCTCCGTCGGGCAGGCGCCGGGCAGGTTTCGGGCAGGCGCTCGGCCCCCGCTCCGCGCCTCATTCCACCGCCCTCCCCGCCGCCGCCTTCGCCAGGTTGCCGAATTCATCAGCAATATCAGCCTGATCGAGGCGACGAGCGTCGGCCATGGCGCCGTGCAGACGGGAGGCGTCGAGAAGGGCGAGGCGCGCCTCCTTGAGCAGGGACGCGTTCTCCGAGGCCTCGCCGGCCTTGGCCATCCGCAGCAGCGTGGCGATCACCTTGTGAGGGCTGACGTCTTCCGCCTCGTTGCGCTGGACACGCAGCTCGGCGATCCGCTGGGCGACCTCCGGCCGCCGGGCCAGGCGGCTGGGATGACCCTTGTTGAGCACGAACCCGGCGTCCTCGTAGGCGTCGTCCAGGCGCGCGCCCTTGGCCCGGGCCTGGGCGAAGGATTCGTAGCGGGTGTTGGTGAGGGTGGGCATCAGGGGTGGTCGCCTTTCGGACCGAGGGTTGATTGCAAAGCACATGGTATTGCAAATTGCAATCAATGTCAAGCCCCGCACCGACGCCTGCCGTCGCCCCTGACGCCGTCCGGCACGCGCCGCATGGCGGTTCTTGGGCTCTTAGGCGAAACTCGGAGAGTCCGCTTCCGGGCTGCTCCCTCTTGGGCACGCAAGAACGACCGGCGGCGATGTCCTTGTCGTCGAGCTCGACCCGCATCTCGACGCGTTGTCGACCGGATTCGGTCTCGTCGAACCGTTTCGTCGAAGGGAAGTACGCCGTCGGTCACCCCTACGGTGTCATGTGCGGCTTCAGCCCGAACGATTTGACGACTGAAGCCTCGGCGCTGGCAATCTATATCTCAACCGAGGAATACGCTCGCCGCCTCTGCTGCGTCAGCGACGCGGAAGGAAAGGTAGTCACCATGCCGTCGCAGGCGAATTCGGCTTTGGTGAAATTCGACACGAACCATAAGCGGCCGGGCGTCGGCACAGGCGCGCCAATCGTCTTACTCCATACGTTGCTTCCCTGCACGCGACTCGACCCACCGAAGTCGAGGTCCCTGAGGCCGCCGAACGCCAAGGCGAAATCGCCGAGGCTGCGGCGGGGCAGGACACAACTAGATGGCTGACTTAGCATGGAGGCCCACAGCGAAGACCAACAAGGGCGGAGCACCCTCCTGCGAGCTACGGGTTCAGTTCCCGGACCGTGCGCCAGAACGGCGAGTTTCTGCAGCCATCCCCATGTCCGCAGGTGGCGCCTAACAGCCCTCGCCGCGTTGGCGCGCCGGTAGCTAGGCCGCCCCGCCACCGGCCAGCTTCTGCGCCGCGTGCAACAGCTCCACCGGCATCATCGCAACGATTGCGCTGTTGTGCTCCACCCCGATCTCGGCCAGCGTTTGCAGCCGGCGCAATTCCAGCGCTCCCGGCGCGGCGCTGATCGTGGTGGCGGCCTCGGCCAGTTTACGGGCGGCCTCGCTCTCGCCTTCGGCCTTGATGATGCGGGCGCGTTTCTCGCGGACGGCCTCCGCCTCGCGGGCGATTGCCCTCTGCATCTGCTCGGGGATGTCGAGGTCCTTGATCTCGACCGCCTCGATCTCGACGCCCCACTTGCCCGCCGCGCTGGCGAGAAGCTCGAGTAGGCGCTTGTTGATGGCGGCGCGGTCTTTCAGCATCTGATCGAGGTCGCTCTGCCCGATGGCGTCGCGCATGCCGGTCTCGGCGGCCTGGACGATGGCGGACTGCCACTCGCGGACGGCGGTGACGACACGGGTAGGATCGATGGCGCGGTACCAGAGTACTGCGTTCACCCGCACCGCGACGCCATCGCGCGTGATCGTTTCCTGCGTCTCAAGCTGAACGGTCACCGTGCGCGTGTCGACCTTTACGGCGCGGTCGATCAACGGAAGCAGCAGGTAGAGGCCTGGCCCCTTGAGGGCGCCTACGCGACCGAGGCGGAAGAAGACCGCCCGCTCGTATTCCTGATTCACCCGAAGCGAGGCGGAGAGCAGGGCGACCGCGGCCACGACGAGGACCAGGAGGAGAGCGAAGGGCATGAGGTGCTCCGAATCGGCCAGCGCCGACACTTCCAGAGCTTAGCAGGCCTTGCCAACCGGGAGGGCGGGATCGGGCATGAGGGAAATTCATATGCTGTCGCCGCAATCCAACTCACCCTTTTTGATCGAGCACGTTTCAATTAACGGTAAAGGGCAAGGCAGGGCGGGACAAATACCGGCTACGTCCATCAACGCGTGGCAAAAATTCTCCGGAAGAGTGCGAGCATAAGGGCGCCGTAGTAGAAGACGAAAGTCAATAGAACGATGAACATGGAGGGGAGTAGAGCGAACCCCAATCCGGGCGGTCCGTCCCTAGTGTCACCGGTAGCGAAGAACAGGAAATCAATGCCGAGCCATTCAACAGCGAGCAGCACTGGTAGAAGGTGGATTAGCCAACTTGGCCGGACGCTCGCTGCTAGCCTCCGAGCTCCGAAGGCGAGCGCGATCGGTCCGAGCGTCACGCCGACCCAAGCGCACCAACCGAGAACAGTCAAGAGAACCGACCATATCATCAGGGTGTCGTCGCACCTGGGCTGAGGGTCCGCGACGCCTCGATCAGCGTCGCGAGCCGACCGCCGCGGACGTCCGGAAGCCGGAGCCATGCCAACGGCAGCTGATGGCGCCTCGTCTCCGTATCGGATCACATGGCTTCGGCCGCCCAGGCTGCCATTCAGAATAGCTGAGGAGGGTGGAAAGCGGCCCGATGATCTACGACCCGCGGGCACTATCCCGTGTCGAAGCTGCAACTGTAATAGACCGCCGTGATGGGCAGACACGGTCCCACAATCTCCTCCCCGACAGGAGGACCTGATGCGCCCAAACCCGTTGGATCGTACAAAATTCCTGATGACAGTGAGTTCCAGCCGGTGAGTTCGAAAATAATCCTGTGGGTCTCACCGCGCTCGGCATAGACCGACGTGCCATCGCTCAGTCGCTCATCCAGCAAGGGGCCGTCATTCCCCCTTGAGGCTTGCGCCACCTGCCGGACGATACGCTCGTATCTGCTATGGTTCAGGAACAAGACGCCGCAGGTCATCACATAATGCGTCCCCCAAGTTATCGGGAAAAACAGCGCAAAGCCTAATATGAGGACGCCTGGAGGGCTCAGTGCGGTCACCACAGCTTGCAGCGGCGTCCGACGTTGTCGCCATGAGGCGACGAAGCCGTAGATCAACAACAGGACGGCGGCTATTAGCAGCGGAGCAGCGAACATCATCAGCAGGAACGACCAGGCCACGCCCATGAACCAGGAGCCAGGTGCGTCGAGCACGGCCAGCCCGCAGAGCGCAGCCAACCACAATGCCAACCCGGCATGCAGCCGGGTCCATTTGCGGAAGCGTGTCGAGGCGTTTGCCATTTTCAGAGGATAAGCGGGCCACCGCCTCCATCGGTCAACGCAATTGTCGGCCGGGTCCGCTCAAGGTCGTCGTTCTCCGTTGAGCCGCCGGCGGTCGGTTGATGGCGCATTCTCCCCGTCTCGGGTCCCGGGGTTTCGGCCGCCAAGGCTGCCGTTCCGAACCGCTGCTCAGGGTGGATTGCGGTCATCGGCGTTCGCGGCGATGGTTTCCCCGTTGGGGCCGATGCCGGTGAGTTGGGCGAAGGGGCACGTGAGTGATAACAGCGCTACTTCTCGCAGCCGCAGTGGCGCAAGCACCCGCAACACCCCCCGGCATACCGGCGCCTCCCGTCGTACCCGCACCGGCGCCGCCTCCCACCATACCGATGCGTCCAGAGCAGATTTTGTGCCTAGCTTCCTCGCTAGTGCTCGGGTCAGTTGTGGATGCGTCAGTTGTAGGCGCTCAGGGTTCTTCACGCGACGCCACCGCAAGCTTGAAAATCAAAGCAAGCAAGATAATTGGCGAAGGCAACGGCTCCCTACGCGCACATGATATTATATTTGCCACGGCTACAGTCGAGAGTGCCGGATTTACCATCAATGGTCGAGCGGTCAATTATAGCTGTGGGCTGTGTGGGCGCATTCTTACACGTGCGACGGATAAAGCAATAACAACTGAAGACGTTCAAAGTGCGGTCTTGGGTAAGAAACTCTTCTTTGGCGTCCGTAAGTCCAGCGCCACGCTCGCCGATCGGACAACTCGGCCGACCGGTTATTCGGCAACGGTATGGCCCGTGGCCGAGCGCGATTGGGTAGAAGACACTTGGTTGTACGGATATTGCAAGAGGGTGAGGGCGTTAAAATAGGTTTCTCGCGCCCGATCGTGTACGTTGCTGGGTCGCGTGCTACCAAGAGCGCCGAACCCGGAAAGCGGACCCTGCAAGCGTCGTCTCGGCCCGCTGCTGGAAGCGGCCGCGGGCAACTTCGGTTCAGGGTCGATTCTCACCGTTGGGTCGGCGCCGGGAACTTGCCGTTGGCCAGCTCAGAGGCTTCGGCGCCGGATTCCGACATTCCCAACGGCGGTACAGGGTGGAAAGTCGTGAGACTGGGCGCGCGCGCCGGCCGCTATTCATTGCCCCGGCGCGCGACTACACAGCGCCTCATCTTCGCACTTCACATGTCTGCAACTGTAGTTCGTAAACCGGTGAGATAGGCCAAGGACTCGGTATGCTCTAAGGTGGCTCCCAAGCTCGCATGAATGCCCGTCGGTTTCGTCAGCGCAGTTCCGCTCGACGTCCGCAAGTCGCTGGACATGCCGACGAGCCGCACTGGCCAACGTGGCGTCAAAACCATCATATAGGTAGGGATAGGCTGCGCCGTATAGCCAGTTCACGTGATGTGTCGGACACGTAGTTTGGAGGTCGCGATCCCAGTAATCCCATGCCACCCGACTTGCGCGCACGTCGTCTGCGACTACCGGCCCAGTCGCTGTCGTCGCTAAGCAGAGGGTAAAGCAAAGAAGCCACGATATCCCAGTGATTGGTCGGTCCATTCAGTGAGAATAGACCCCATCGCTCACGTGGCCAAGTTCTCCTTTGGGTCGCGGGCCGCCGGCAGTTCCACGCCAGAATGCAGACGTTCAGCCGGGCGCCCGTCAATCGAACTCCACTCCCGCAGGGGTGGTCAGGGGTTGGCGGTTGGGGCGGCCGCCTCGGTCTTCGATGGAGTCTCCGTCGCCGCCAAGTTGAAGCGAATAGGTAGGCTGATCTTCACCCCGTCGACCGGCCCGCCCTCCTGCGTCCAGACGCTGATCCGCAGTCTCTCTGCGATCTGCGTCGTCACATCGGAGAAGCCGAACCCGTCCGGGACTCCCGGCCTCGCCTCGCATTGGGTCAGCATCCCCTGCGGCGTGACGGTGCAGACTGCGACGCCGAGTCCCGTCTTCAGCCCGCGGGCGACCGCTTTGGCGGGAAAGAGTTTCTGCGCTACGGTTGGGTCGAGTTGGTTCGCCCAGATCGGCTCGCCCATCCGCCGGTTGGCGAACTCGGATCCGAGCGGGTCGATCAGGCGAATTGGGACGTCCACCTGCATCGCGTCGTGGGTGGCCTGCATCGCCGGCATCACCACCATCCTGAAACGCGGGAGGAGCTTGCGAGCGGCGTCGGCAAATCCCTTCCCTGCCGGTTCTTCGCGGATGAGATCGCAGTTTTTCAGCTCACCTGTCTTCTTCAGTTCGCAGCGAAAGGAGACGTAGCCGGAAGCTCCGCCCGCCCGCCCAGGATAGACGGCGCCCACGTCGGCGAACGTCGGCGCCGCGATCCACACGGGCCGGCCGAACATAGCTACGGAGCCGAGGTTGAGTCCTGGAACGGGACCCTGCGTGATGAAATTCACCGGGAACCTCACCTGGGACGGAGTCGGCTCGCCATGGACGATCGCCGGTTTGAAGACGAACTGAGGCGTCAGCATCAGAGCTGCGGCGCCAAAACCCGCGCCCGGCGGCGTTTCGGAGATGACTTGGCAATCCTCCGTCAGCCCGTGGACGTTCACCCGGCAGCTGATCTCGGCCTTTCCGCTGACGCCCTCTCGGAGCGCTCGTATGGGCCACACCGATCGGATCTGCTCGGGCGTTGGCCGCTTCAGCCAGTCGGCCGTGCGATCCGGCTGCGCGGCGGCGGCCGTGGCGGCTGTCGCCGCCGCCAGGAGCCCGAGCATCATTACCTTGTCCCCCTCACCAATCTGAAGCTAACACCCGACCCGGCCGCGCTCCAGCCCGGATGCGAGCATCGCTACGGGACCTTGAGCCAACATCGTGCGTGCAAGCGAGTGTTAGGCTACCGCGCCAAGTACCGGCCGTTCCCAAGGGCTCAGGGGGGTGGGGTGCCGCCATTCAGTCAGCCACCAGCCGCCTTTGCGAGTTCGCCGCAAAGGGCGTCCGCGTCCGGAACGCTCTTCACAGGAAGAAAATCTCGCGGCGGTTTGCCTATGTTACCGGCGGTCCTGAAGGCGTTCGGCGCGTTCCCGCTTGCGACTATGAACGTTCTTGTCTGATCGGCGGTCGGATAGATCACACGACAAACATCTGGAGTTAAACCGCCATATAGGGCGAACATCGCGCCGTCACCACAGCCGAATATGTCAAAGCTGCTGCCGCTAGAACTGGTTATACCTGATCCACTTCTACTGACTACCACACCGTTAATCGTAAATACGGTTTCAGTGATGGCGCGAGCCTCCGCTGTGGGAGGCGCGAGGTTGGAGCCCACTAAATAGACGTCGAAACTCATATCGTGCAATCGGCCACAAGAATGCGGACCGTGGTGCAACTTCTAAGGGTCCGCAAGGGGTCGAGGCGGTATAAAAACGCATGGTTTCGAATTTGGCGCGCAATGTTAATCCCCCGGGAAGGCCATCGGAGGAATCGTGGTGCGCAAGATTGGCGATGCACTATCGAGAGAGGCAAGAAGTTGCGCGTCATTTCGGCCGGTTTGCGTTTTTACACAGCCTCGGTCGCGAACTGCGGCGACAGCCGCTCCCGGAACTCGCCGTTCGTGCGGCTCGCGTCTTGGCGGGGCTGAACGGCGAGTTGTGGCCCCAAGCCAATGACCGCACCTGGCGCATCGCGGTCGCGTCGCGTCGCGTGCCGTCACGGGGTCCTTGGACGTCGAGCCGCGATCGGTGCAATCTCCGGCGGCGTGATCGCAATCTCTTCGGCCGCGCCTGGCGTCGAGCAGGGATGGAAGCCATGACTGAACAGCCGGTGGACGAGGCTGCGAAGCTTTCCTGGGGGCTCAAGCAGAGCTTCCGCGCTTACGTCGAGGGCGCGGGGGGCGCGATCGAGACAGGCGAGGGCGCGCAACGATCCGCCGACGGGTCCTTCACCTTCCCGGCCGCCCCGGGCGAGGGCCTGAAGCTGGGCGTCGATGGCAAGCCGGAAGGCGTCGGCAGGTTCGTGGGCGAGGTGCGATGCGAGGCGCACGGCGGGATGCTCAAGGTCTTCCTCGCCGACCCGAGCGTGGAGGTCGGACCGGCGGGCGCGATCGTCGCCGTCGCCGATACGCGCGCCCGCGACCGCCGTGTCGAACTGGCCCAGCTCGACCTCGCTGCGGCGACGATCGCCGATGACGGCGAGTGGGTCATCCCGGCGAAACTCTCCCGGGATGGCTGGCAGGTGCTTGGCGACCACTACCCGCCGTCGACGCCACTCGACCCCGTGCGCCTGAAGCTGGCGCCACGCTAGCGGCGCGGCCACTCGGACCTCGTGACGGCCTGAGCAGAAACGTCGGCTTTCCACACGGATGCCGGCTCTAACTCATCCACCAGCCCCGCGTGGCGTGACAGGCCTCCAACGCCCGCTGATAGCCGCCGCGCTCGCGCAGCCGCGCCATGTACGTCTGCTCGGCGTCACCGAGCACGACCCCGACATTCTTCCGCGCCATCTCCAGCGCATAGCCCACGGAAATGTCCGCCGCGGTGAAGGCTTCCCCGGCCATGTACGGCGCGAGCTCCAGGCGACGCGTCACGAGCTTCATTCGGCTCGTGAATACGTCCATCGCCTGGCGCGCGCTCCAATTGTCACGCTCGCTTTCCGGCGCGATGTTCCGAGCTCCCGACACGAAATAGAGGGAGGCGGCGAGCCCGGCTTCACCCAGGTGGAGGAACTGCTGGTAGGCAGGAAAAGCGGCGTCTTGCGCGCCCGGCGCCAGCGTCGTCGGGCCGTAGCACCCCAAGAGATACTCCATGATAGCGACCGACTCGACCATCGTGACATCGCCGTCGCGGATCGCAGGGATGAACCCGGCTGGATTGATCTGGAGGAACTCGGCGTCGTTCTCGACGCCGGCCAGGAGGTCCACGTCCCGCAGCCGGTAGCGCAGCCCCATCTCCTCCAGTAGCCAAACGACGCGGAAACCCCGACCCTCTCCGAACACGGTGATCATGTCGCGTACTCCTCTCGCCGCGGCTCTCCGTCTCCTAGAGCAGGATGATTTTAGGCGGAACCGCCTAAAATTTGAATCCTGCTCTAGCATCAAACATGTAGAGCCTGATTTAGACTTTGGATCTGTTCCGTCCAAAGTCATCAGGCTCTCTAGGCCGAACCGGCCGCAGGATTCCAGACATGTTGTCCGATCATATTTCCCGCGGGCCTCGAAGCGTACGTTTCGAAGGTCCGCAATCGGCGGAAATTGGATCTACTGGTGAGCGGTCTCGTAGCGTACGGTCCGACCAAAGGATCGTTCGGCCTCTCAACGGATATAGCGTACAATGGCGATGATTTCCGATCCCGATGATTTCTTCACCAAGGGCTGCGGTCGGTGTGACCGGTTCGCGACGCCGGATTGCTCGACCAGGCTGTGGATCGACGGGCTGAACGACCTGCGCCGGATCTGTCTCGACATGGGTTTGCAGGAGACGGTGAAATGGGCGCATCCGTGCTACCTGCACGCGGGGCGCAATATCGCGATCTTCGGGGCGTTTCGGGCCGACTTCCGGCTGAGCTTCATGAACGCGGGCCTCTTGAAAGACACCGAAGGCGTGTTGGAGCCGCAAGGCCCCAACAGCCAGACGCCGTCCATGATCCGCTTCACGGCCGTGGGGAAGGTCGGCGAGATGGAGCCGGTGATCCGGGCCTATCTGCGGCAATTGATGGATCACGCGGAGGCGGGAACGAAGCCGCAGAAGGTGGAACGCGAGATCGATATGCCGGAGGAACTGACCGAGGCGCTGGACGCCGATCCGGAACTGGCCGAGGCCTTTCAGGCCCTGACGCCGGGGCGACAGAAGAGCTACATGTTCAATCTGAACCAGACCAGGCAATCGGCCACCCGCGTGGCGCGGATCGAGAAGTTCCGCGAAAAGATCATCGCCGGTAAGGGCGCGATGGAGCGGTAGGCGGGCGCGGGAGAGGATCATGAACGCGATCCAACTGATCGGCGTCGCCGGGAGCCTGAGCTTCCTGGCGGGATGGCGGCTCTACGCCACCGTGGCGGCGACGGGGCTGGGCATGCGCCTGGGCTGGCTGCATCTGCCCGAGCAGGCGCATGCGCTGGCGGTGCTCGCCAATCCCTGGGTCATCGGCGTGGCGGCGCTGGGCGCGATGGCGGAGTTCTTCACCGACAAGGTCCCGTGGCTCGACAGCGTCTGGGACGCCGCCCACACCATCATCAGGCCGCTCGGCGGCGCCCTGCTGGCGATGGCGGTCGTCGATCCGTCCAACCCCGTATGGCAGGTGGTGGTGTTCCTGCTCGGCGGCGGCGCCGCTCTGCTCAGCCACGGCGCCAAGGCGGGCACGCGGGCCCTGGTCAACGTCAGCCCCGAGCCATTCAGCAATCTGGCGCTGAGCACGCTGGAGGACGGGGCAAGTCTCGGCGGCCTCTGGCTGGCGATCACCCATCCGACGGCCGCGGTGATCCTGGCCGTTGCGTTCGCGGTGGCTATGGTGGCTTTGATCATGGTCAACTGGCGGGTGGCGAGGCGGGTGAGGCAGCGCTTGCGGGGCCCGGGCCGGGAGGTGGTCTCCGGCGCGGCGGGCGCGCGGCGCGCGAGCAGGACCTGAACGCCGACGATCTCGAGCTTTGGAGAGGCGCCCACGGGCGTCAAGTTCCGAGATGGACAATGCGCTCATGCCTGGCAGATTGCCCCTCCGGACGGGCGGAGCGGCCTCCTGTCCGGGGAATCTCGGGTTAGCAGGAGCCTATGATGTCTGAGCCCCTAACCGGCGGCTGCCTGTGTGGCGAGATACGGTATTCCGTCGATTCGGCGGTCGAGAGGCTGGTTGCCTGCTATTGCAAGGACTGCCAGCGCATGACGAGCGCAGGCGGCTCGGTCAACGCCGTTGTACCCGCAAGCGCATTCCGGCTTACAAAGGGACAGACCAAAGTCTTCACCAAGGCGGCTGACAGTGGAAACGCCCTGCACAGGCATTTCTGCGGCGACTGCGGAAGCTGGATCTACAACCCGATGGGCGGCGATCCTGAATACCTAGTCCTGAAGGCGGGCACCTTCGACCGCCATGAAGGAATGCAAATCAAGCTCAACTTGTGGACTGGTAGTCGGGCGCCATGGGCGCCGATGGACACCACCCTTACGGCCCGTGAGAAGCAGTAGCCGCCAGTCCCACCGCGCGTGGGTGAACCGCCTTAAGTGCCGGGGCTAATTATCTGCGTTGTCGAATTTCCTGACCTCGACGGTGCTTTCATCAAAATCGTCGAGCAAGCGTGCGTTGACGCCCATCTTGCCGAAGTCTTCTCCAAGTGACTGCCAGTGGGTGCCGCAGCCGCAGATTGGGCAGTGATGAATGCCGATCATCCGATCGCCCCAGACATAGGCTGTCGTCTCGCCTGAAATGCGTACCTGGTCTGGGGGGAAATAAGCGACCCGCCATGCGAGCCTGCGACAGAGGGAGCAGTTACAATCCGCAACCCACGCGGGCTTCCCTGGCAGCTCTATCCGCACGTTCCCGCAATGACAGCTTCCGTGGACAGCCATGGCCATTTGTAATTCCAAGTTAGAAATGTCCGCAACGGGGTCGCGAACCGCCGCGCGGCCTGGTCGTCGTCGATCCAGCGGGCGAGCTCGCCTTCCTGCACGACCTCCCGGTCGAGCTGGTGTGGGGGGCCGGACCCGGCGCCTCGCGGTCCGTGCCGGACGCCTTTCGTAGCCTGGCCGAAAAGGAACTGTGATCGGTCTCCTGAGCGCCTAGTATCGATCGATGACGTGGTCCCGGATATCGGTGTAGACCTCCCGGGACGGCGCCGTCGGGCACAGGATGACGACTTCGCCGACCCCGGCGGCTTCGTAAGCCCGCAAGTGGTCGATAATCTCATCGGGCGTTCCGACCAGTGGGGACGAGGCCTTGATCAGCTCCGGGGTCACGAAGCGCCTCTCCTCCTCCCGCAGGTAGGTGCAGTGGCCGCCATGAATGCGCCGATGCAACTCGTCGATCGGCAGATTGAGCCCCCGTGTGAAGCGCTTGAACTGTTCCCAGACATCGCGGCACGGCTCGGGGATGGCGGGCTCGTCACCGGTCAGCACCGAGGCTTCCCACCAGTAGTGCACGAACGCCATGACCTCCGCGCCGATCGCCTCGACCACCCGCTCGCTGGCCAGCGTCTCGCCGGGACGAAGCACGAGGGCGGAGACGAGCATCGCCTGGGGAAACGGGTCGGGGAGCTGGCGGCCAGCCTCGCGCGCGCCCTGCGCAACCTGAGCGGTGCTCTGGGCGAATTGTCCGAGCCCCTCCATTATGGCCACGCGGCCGTCGCCATAGAGACCCGCCGTCTTGCAGCCCAGCGGACCGTTGGCGGCGACGTACAGCGGGATCTTGTGCTCGAAGTCGAAGAAGCCCTCGCCGCGGTGCATGTGGGCGATCTCGTGGGTCTCGCCTTCCCAGGTGAACGAGACCGGCTCGCCGCGAAGCAGCGCGCTCAGGACGCGCACGTACTCCCGAAACGCTTTCGCCTTCAGCGGGTTGAACCCCATCGTGCGCATCGCCGTATGACCGGTGCCGATGGCCATGTGCACGCGCCCGGGCGCCAGCTGGTTTATGGTGGCGATGGCGTTCGCGGCGACCGGCGGAATGCGCGGGCCGGCGATCGAGACGCCCGACCCGATCCGAATTCGCGAGGTGTTGTGCGCAGCCAGCGCCATGGTCGCGTAGACATCGGACCAGATCATCTGGGAGTCGCCGAACCAGACGCTGTCGTAGCCGATATTCTCCGCGAAGACGGCCAACTCCCAATCACTGATGGACGTATTGGCCAGCACGCCGAATTTCATTGCGACCTCCCTCGAATCTTTTGCGACGAGCGAGGGGAAACGCCGCGCGCCCTTCACCCCGCTTTCGCGTTGTAACCCGAGGGGAAGAGGTCGGCGAGGTCGATCCAATCCGACAGTCAGCGGCCACTGACCCTTCGTTCGCCATCGTCCGACTTCGGCCTCCGAGCCAACGTCGGATCCTGGGTCGCCCCCTCCACCCCTTGGGGGTCCCCCTCCCCCAAGGGGGAGGAGAAGGGGTCCCCCTCCCTCAACGGGGAGGAGAGATGCCGTTGAAGCGTAGGGATTGCGGGGGCGGGGAAGTTCCCGCAGGTTGGCCTCGCGCGGAGGGGCGCTTCGCGCGGGATCGGAGGGCAGATGGCGCAGAGCAGCGTGACCGCGGCGGGCGCCGCCCCCGTGGCGGCGGCCTCCGCGGACGATCACCTCCGCCTCATGCTGTTCGGCGGCGCCCTGCTGTTGCTGATCAATCTCGCCGCCCCGATGCACGGCCTGATCGGCATTCCGGTGGCCTTCTTCCTCAAGAACCGCCTGCACCTGAGCGCCAACCAGTTGGCGGTGTTCAACCTGTGGATCGGCGCACCGCTGTTCGCGGGCTTCCTGTTCGGCTTCCTCCGCGACCGCTGGAGCCCGTTCGGGGCGGGCGACCGCGGCCATATCGTGCTCTTCGGCCTGGCGACGGTGGCGACCTACCTGACCATGGCCTTCGCGCGCCCCTCCTACGGCGCCCTTCTCGCGTGCCTTCTGCTGGCCACGGTCACCTTCCAGATGATCGCCAGCGCCGCCAGCGGCCTCCTCACGGCCATCGGCCAGCGCGAGGCGGTCGCGGGCAGCATGAGCATGGTGCTGGGCGTCGCCTCCGCGCTCCCGGCCCTGGCCGCTTTCCTCCTTGGCGGTTACGTCAGCGGCTGGCTGGAAGGCCGCGCCGCAGACAGCGCCGCCCGCATCCTGTTCCTCGGCGCGGCCGGCCTGATGGGCGTCATCGCCCTGCTCGGCGCCCTGGGTCCGAAGGGGTTCTTCGCCCGCGGCGCGGTCGATAAGCCGATCGCCACGGCCCGGGGCGACGTCATGCGGTTGTTGCGGTGTTGGCCGGTCTATCCGGTGATGCTGATCCAGCTCTTCTGGCAGTTCGCGCCCGCGCAGGGGATCGTCCTGCAGTACCACATCACCAATGCCCTGCACGCCACCGACGCGCAATGGGGGATGTGGAACGCGATCTTCTACGGCTCGTTCGTTCCGGTCTATCTGGCCTACGGCTTTCTCTGCCGCCGGGTCCGGCTGCGCTGGCTGCTATGGATCGGCTTCACCATCGCGGTCGCCCAGATGGTCCCGCTGCTGTTCATCCGCAGCGCCGTGGGGGCCCTCGTGGCCGCCCTGCCCATGGGGCTGCTCGGGGGTATCGGCCAGGCGGCCCTCGTGGACCTGACCATCCGCGCGGCGCCCAAGGGCCTGCAGGGGACGATGATCATGCTGTTCACCGCCTGCTTCTGGATATCCGGCCGGTTCGGGGACGTGTTCGGCACCTGGCTGTACGACCGCCACGGCGGCTTCGTGACGGCGGTGATCGCCACCATCGTGGTCTACGCCCTGATCCTGCCGCTGCTGCTGCTGGTTCCGGCCCGCCTGACCGCCACTTCAGACGGCGAGGCCGCGCCCGCGCCCTCTTAAAGGCGGCGCCACCAATCCCATCGCCCGCGCGTTCCCCCTTGCGCCGTTACCCAGCCGAGGGGGATCCGCCGATCACCACATTCATGTTCTGCACGGGCGTGGAAAACAGCGCCCCCACCCTGGATGGCGGCCGGACCCGCGTCGACCAGATGGAGAGCTGCGGCCACTACAGGCGCTGGCGTGACGATTTCCGCCTCGTCCGCGAACTGGGGATCTGTCACCTGCGCTATGGCCCCCCGCTGCATCGGACGCTGATCGGGCCGCAGCAGTACGACTGGAGCTTCGCCGACGAGACCTTTGCCGAACTGCGCAGGCTCAACATCACCCCTATCGTCGATCTCTGCCACTTCGGGGTTCCCGACTGGCTCGGCAACTTCCAGAACCCTGATTTCCCGGAACAGTTCGCCGCGTACGCCCGCGCCTTCGCCGAACGCTTCAACTGGGCTCAGCTCTATACGCCGATGAACGAGATGTTCATCTGCGCCGTCTTCTCCGCCCGCTACGGCTGGTGGAACGAGCAGCTGACCAGCGACCACGGCTTCGTCACGGCGCTCAAGCACATCGTCAAGGCCAATGTGATGGCGATGGCCGCGATCCTGGAGGTGAGGCCGGACGCCATCTTCGTGCAGAGCGAGTCCAGCGAGTATTTCCACGCCGACGATCCCGAGGCGATCGCGCCGGCGGAAATCCTCAATTCCATGCGCTTCCTGTCGCTCGACCTCAACTATGGCCGGCGCGTCGATTCCGAGATGTACGACTACCTGCTCGACAACGGCATGACCCGCGACGAGTACAAATTCTTCATGAACACCCGCCTCAAGCAACACTGCATCCTGGGCAACGATTATTACATTACCAACGAACATCGCGTGTCCGCCGACGGGAGCACGCGTCCGTCCGGCGAGGTGTTCGGCTACGAGGAGATCACCAGCCAGTACTACGATCGCTATCGCCTGCCGGTGATGCACACGGAGACCAACATCGTCCAGGGCCCCACCGGCGAGGAGGGGGTCAACTGGCTGTGGAAGGAATGGGCCAACGTGCTGCGGGTGCGCAACAACGGCGTGCCGGTCGTCGGCTTCACCTGGTTCTCCCTGACCGACCAGATCGACTGGGATACGGCGCTGCGCGAACGCAACAACCGGGTGCACCCCGTCGGCTTGTTCGACCTCGATCGCAACATCCGGCCGGTGGGCGAGGCCTACAAGAAGCTGATCAGCAGCTGGCGCGACGTCCTGCCGACCCAGAGCGTCTGCCTGGTCGTGCCGGTGGTGCCGCCGGCCGAGTACAACGGCGCGGCCGCGCGCAACCAGCGCACCAGGGCCGCCGACCGCACGGCCCGGACCGCGACCGAGCCCCAGATGCCGGAGAACGCCTGATGGAACCGCGCTTCAGAGACAAGGTCGCGATCGTAACGGGGGCTGCGGGCGGCATCGGCGCGGCCATCGTCGAGCGCCTGGCCGGCGAAGGCGCCCGCGTGGTGGCGGCCGGTCGCAGCGAGGACACGACGCGGGCCGTGGCCGAGAAGATCGTCGGCCAGTATGGCGGCGAGACCCTGCCCTTCGTCTGCGACGTCGGCGACGAGGCCCAGGTGGCGGCCTGCGCGGAAATGGCCCTCCAACGCTTCGGCCGCCTGGACGTCGTCGTCAACAACGCCGGGCTGATGACCTTCAAGACCCTAGCCGAATGGACCGCCGAGGACTGGCTGAAGGTGCTGCGCGTCGACCTCCTGGGCGCGGCGTTCTTCACCAAGCAGATGTTCCTGCACGCCGGGACCGCCGGCGGTGCGATCGTCAACATCGCCAGCGTCCACGCCGAGCGCACCACCGCCAACGCCGCCCCCTATTCGGCGGCCAAGGCGGCCGTGCTCTCCCTCACCCGCACCGCCTCCATCGAGGGTCGCGACCGCAAGATCCGCGCCAACGCCATCCTTCCAGGGGCCATCGACACGCCGATGCTATGGGAGAACCCCAACCTGAAGTCGGGGGCCGAGACCCTCGACAAGCGCGATGTCGGCCAGCCGCGCGACATCGCCGCCGCCACCGCCTTCCTGGCCAGCGACGACGCCGCCTTCGTCACCGGCGCCTCGCTCGCGGTCGACGGCGGCCGCCTGGCGAAGCTATGACCCGGCTCGTGCTCAGGGCCGGCGCGCTCGAGCTGGCGCTGGCGCCCGAGGTCGGCGGCAGCATCGCGCGCTTCGACCTCCTCAAGGAGGGCGCGCGCGAACCCATCATGCGCCCGGCCCCGGACGGCGGCCGCGACGTGCTGCAGGCCGCCTCCTTCCCCCTTGTGCCGTTCGCCAACCGCATCCGGGGCGGGACCTTCGAATGCGACGGACGGATGATCACCCTCACGCCGAATATGCCGGGCGACAGGAGCCCGCTGCACGGCCAGGGCTGGCTCAGCGTCTGGTCGGTCGAGAGCGCCGACGAGCGCTCGGCGCGGCTGGCGTTCCGCCACCCGGGGGGCGAATGGCCGTGGACCTATGACGCGCGCCAGAGCTTCACCCTCGACGAAAACGGACTGGCGGTCGAGCTGGCCTGTCGCAATCTGTCGGCCGAGCCGATGCCCTGCGGCCTCGGCCTGCATCCCTACTTCCCCTGCAACCGCGACACCCGGCTCGACGCCATGGTCGAGGCGGTGTGGACGATCGACGCCGACGTGCTGCCGGTGGCCCGAGAGTCGGCGTCCGGGCGCTATGGCCTGGAGGATCGCGCCATCTGCGGCCAGGGCCTCGACAACGGTTACGACGGCTGGAACGGGACCACGCGGATCACCTGGCCCGATCGCGGCCTCGCCCTCGAGCTCACCTCCGCCGACGCCGAACGATTCCAGGTGTTCTCCCCGCCCGAGGGTGACTTCTTCGTCGCCGAGCCCGTCCAGAACGCCAACGCGGCCCTGAACGCGCCTCAGGAACAGTGGGCCTCCCTCGGCCTGACCCGCCTGGCCCAGGGCGAGGAGGCGCGCTTGCGCGCGCGTTTCACCCTGGTGAAATAGGGCCGCGCCGCTGACGCGGTGTGTGCTTACGTCGTCTGTTTGGAACTGGAGGGCTTTTCCCGGGTCCGCTTCATGGCATGAGGCCGCCCCCGCGCGCCAGACGGCCCACCCGCGCGGCGCCGCGCTCGACGTGGGCCAGGCGACGGGCCAGGGCGGTCATGGCGTCGTCGGCGGAGAGGCGGGCCAGACTGCGGCAGATCGGAAGCGCGTCGTGGAGGGACAGAGTGTCCTA